>JBHEMP010000138.1:0-8261 GCA_046262515.1 Candidatus Dormibacteria bacterium
AGCTTGCCCGATTCGATCGCCGTGAAAACGGCCTCACAGTGCGCCATCCTGGACCCACGATTCACGACCGTCGCTTCGCAGCGGACGCGGTCGCCACCGCGAGCCGGCCGGAGCAGACGGATGTCCAACTGAGAGGTAGCAATGAACTCGCCATCCTCCAGCACGCTGAACATAACGACCCCTAACAGACTGTCCGCCACGGCCGCGAAGTAGCCACCGAAGAGCGTCCCGGCGGGCGTCACGAAGTCCTCCGGAACGGACCACTCGGTCCAGACCCGACCCTCCTCCCACCCGTCCACGGTGGGGATGCGCATGATATCGATGAACCTGGGCTTGTCCCCGTCCAGGGCCACGATGCGGTCCAGCAGCTCCTTTCCAACTGTCTTCATCTGAGCCGATGTAAACATACAGCGCTGTTGTCCGTCCCGAGTTCCGCCAATCCGACCAGAGGGGGCGAGACAGAGGGCGCGACTAAATTTGCACCTGTGTCGGTGAACCTCCAACCCCGCGGCCGGTGGTCCGCGCTCGCGACGCTCGCCGTCGGCCTGCTGTTGTCAATGGCCACATGGTTCTCGGCCACGGCGGTCATCCCCCAGCTACGACAGGAATGGCACCTCGGGCCGGGCGCACAGGCGTGGCTGACCATCGCCGTTCAGCTTGGGTTTGTGTTGGGAGCCCTGGTCTCCGCGGCTCTGAACCTGGCCGACGTATTTCCCGTGCGTCGGCTGATGCTCTGCGGTGCTATCGGCGCGGCGACCGCCAACGCATTCCTGGTACTGGCAGGTGGCCCGGGCACCGCGATTCCCATAAGGCTGGTGACCGGGGCGTTCCTGGCCCTGGTGTATCCGCCGGCGCTGAAGACCATGGCGACGTGGTTTGGATCCAACCGCGGGGCGGCACTTGGTGTGCTGGTCGGGGCACTCACAATCGGCAGCGCTTCCCCGCACCTGGTCAACGCCGTGGGCGGCACGAGCTGGCGCCCGGTGATCCTGGTTACGTCCGCGCTGACGGTCGCCGGCGGGCTGGCATTCGTCACCATCTACCGCGAAGGGCCCAACGGGTTTCCGCGGGCCACATTCGACCCGCGCCAAGCATTCCGGGCATTCGCGAGCCGTGGGCTGCGGCTTGCGGGGCTGGGGTACCTGGGGCATATGTGGGAGCTGTACGCGATGTGGGCCTGGTTCTCGGTTTTCTTCGCGGACGTCCTCGTCCTGCACCACGTCGCCGGCGTCCGCAGGCTGGCCTCGGCCGCGGCCTTCCTGGTAATCGCGATCGGCGCGCTGGGATGCGTCGTTGGGGGCCGCCTGGGAGACCGCTGGGGTCGCACTCGACTGACGGCACTTTCGATGGTGATCTCGGCCGCCTGCGCGGGGTTGATCGGGTTCCTGCGCCCGGCCCCGGTGAGCGTGGTGCTCGCCGTGGCCCTGGTCTGGGGTTTCTGGGTCATCGCGGACTCGGCCCAGTTCTCGGCAATGGTCACCGAACTGGCCGATCAACGCTACGTCGGCACGGCGGTCACCATCCAGCTGGCGCTCGGATTCACGCTCACGGTTGTGACCATCTGGCTGATCCCGATCGTCCTCGCGGCGGTCACCTGGAGATTTGCCTTCTTGCTGCTGGTGCCAGGTCCCGCCCTCGGCGCGGTGGCGATGCTACGGCTCATGCGCCTGCCGGAGGCACGATCCATCGCCCTTGGACGTGGCTGACGTAGCCGCAGCGGCGAGGTAGCCTCGGGCGGCACACGATGGGACAGTTGAAACCGGCGGGGTATTTCGTTCTGCGCACGCCGCTCCTGCCGCTCTCGACCTTCCTCGATTGGAGCGCGGCGGGCACCCAGGACAGCGGGCCGGCGAAAGACGCCACGGAATACCACGCAGAGTCCGAGCGCCTGCGCGACGGGCTTCGCGAGTTGCTGGCCCTTCCAGCTGTTCGTGAGGCCGTCTTCGTGGCCTCCCCACAGCTCGACGGGGCGTTGCGCGCCTGGCATGCCGACCCTCTCTCCGAGAAGGGACAGCGGGCGGAACGCTCCGTGGTCAGGTACCTGGCCCGGATGAGCTCCCGGCCGACCCCATTCGGCCTGTTTGCCGGGTGCTCCGTGGGCACCGTCGGCGACAAAACTGAGGCCCGCCTTGAGGGTATGGGCGAGTACCGCCGGCATACCCGGCTCGATGGCGAATACGTGGCTGCCCTGGTCGCCGAGCTGGAGCGTTTGCCCGCGGTGCGGGAGCATCTTTTCTATCGCCCCAACAACAGCCTGTACCGCGCGGCCGGTCGCGTTCGCTACGTGGAAGCGCAGCTGCGCGACCGGGTGCGCCAGCACCGACTGGTCGCCGTCGAGGATTCGGAGTACTTGGAGCAGACCCTCGAGCTCGCCCGTAAAGGCGCCACAGTCGGGGACCTGGCGGGCGCGCTGGTGGACGACGAAATTACCCAACAGGATGCGCGCGCCTTTATTGACGAACTCGTCGACACGCAGATGCTGGTATCCGACCTCGAGCCCGCTGTGACCGGTGGTGACGCACTGACGGCCCTGGTGGAGCGCCTTCGGTACCTGCTCCCGGGCGACGGCGCCATGACGGCAGCGCTCGACGCCGCCGCGCGACAGGTCACCGCGCTTGACTCCGCCGCGCCAGGCGGCTCGGCCGAGGGCTACCACGAGGTGGCCGCGACGCTTGGGCGCCTGCCCGCCGCGGTGGACCTGCCCCGCCTTTTCCAGGTCGACCTGACCAAGCCGGCGCTTGCGACGCTGGGCCCCCAGGTCATGCGGGAGATCGTGCGCGGCGTGGAGATACTGGCGGCTCTGACACCGCGTCGTGAGGACTCCAACCTGGTGAAGTTCCGGGAGCGGTTCATGCAGCGCTACGAGGGCCGCGAGGTGCGCCTCGAGGAGGTTCTCGACGAAGAGATCGGGATCGGCTTCGCGGTGAGCCAGGCTCCTTCTGCCGAGGCCTCTCCCCTGCTGCGCGATATTGCCTTTCGGGGCGACTCTGAGGAGGGTCAACCGGCCGGCCAGCTTACCTCATACATGACCCGAAGGCTCGCCGAGGCGCTGCAGAACGGCAGTGATGTGATCGAGCTCAGCGACACGGACATCGAGATGCTGCGCCCCGACGATGCGATGCCACTGCCGGCCTCCCTGTCGGCCACCGTCGGCCTGTCAGCGGCTTCCCCGGAAGCGCTTCGCGGCGGCGAGTTCAAAGTGCTCATGCACGGCGCCGTGGGGCCGTCCGGGGCGCGCATATTCGGACGCTTCTGTCACACCGACCCGGCGCTGGAGCAAGGTGTGCGCGCGACGATCGAGCAGGAGGAGGCACAGCAACCGGATGCCATCTTCGCGGAGGTGGTCCACCTGCCCGAGGGCCGCATCGGGAACATCGTCCAGCGGCCCGTGCTACGGAGGTATGAAATCCCGTACCTGGGCCGGTCGGGCGCGCCGGAGGAAAACCAGGTCCTTGTTTCCGACCTGCTTGTCTCCCTGGAGGGACAGCGGGTCGTCCTGCGGTCGAGACGGCTGGGACGGGAGGTCATACCTCGGCTCACCAGCGCCCACAATTACAACCTGCGCGCCGTCGGGACATACCGCTTCCTTTGCACGCTGCAGTCACAGGGCGTCGCCGGCGGGCTGATGTTCGACTGGGGCATCCTGGCCGCCGCCCCCTACCTTCCCCGCGTGGTCAACGGCCGCTTGGTCCTTTCGCGGGCGCGGTGGCGACTGAGCCGGCAGGACATCAAAGCACTGCAGCAGACCGATGACCACGGGCGCTTCGAGGCGATGCAGGCGCTGCGCACCCATCGACGCATGCCGAGGATGGTGCTCCTCACCGATGCGGACAACGAGCTCCTGGTCGACCTGGACAACCCGCTCTGCGTGGCGACGCTGACGCAGCTGCTGGGACAGCGTGGTGATGCCGTCCTGACCGAGCATTTCCCAGGCGCCGATGGGCTCTGGGTTGAAGGCCCCGAGGGCCGGTTCAGCAGCGAGCTGATGGTCCCGTTGGAGACGACGGGCGCACCCCCCCAGCCGAGGCAGGTGCGGCGGCCCACCGCGGAGTCCCGCGTGCAGTATGCGCCCGGCTCGGAGTGGCTCTACCTCAAGCTCTACTGCGGTACCTCGACCGCGGACGCCCTGTTGCGTGACCTGGTCGGCCCGCTGGTGCGGCAGGGCAAGGCTGACGGTGTCATCGACCGCTGGTTCTTCGTACGCTACGGGGACCCGGACTGGCACCTCCGGCTGCGCCTCCATGGTGATCCCGAAGCGCTGTCCCAGTTCCTCGCCGCGATGAACCGGGAGGTGGAGCCGTTGCTGGCCCAGGCGAGCGTTGCGCGAATGGTGGTGGATACGTATGAGCCGGAGGAGGGCAGGTACGGCGGCGCCGCGGCCATGCCGTTGGTCGAGGAGATATTCCAGGCCGACAGCGAGGCCGTCCTGGCGATCGTGGAACTGCTCTCTGGTGACGCGGGCATGGACGCGCGCTGGCGTCTTGGCCTGCGCGGTGCCGACATGCTGCTGGAGGACCTTGGTCTCTCCCTGGACGATCGCCGCACCCTGGTGCGAGGAATGCGGGATGCGTATCGCCGCGAGTTCAAGGCGGACCCCGCCATGGGGAAGCAGGTGGGGCAGCGGTACCGGCAGGAGCAGGGCTCGCTTTTGGGACTGCTACGCCGGGTCGGTGACACCCAAAACGACCTCTTCCCGGGGTTACAGGTCCTGGACCAGCGTTCATCCGTCACCCGCCCGGTCGCCGCAAGACTCCGGCAGATGGAGGCCGCAGGTGGACTTTCCATCTCCCTGCCAGAGCTCGGGAACAGCCTTGTGCACATGCACCTGAACCGGCTGCTCCGCTCCGCGCATCGCGCCCAGGAACTGGTCATCTACGACTTCATGGACCGGCTCTACATGTCGCTGGCGCAGCGCTCCTGATGGCGCCCCGAGAGGAGCCCGCGCCGCCGCTCTTCCGGCCCGAGGCGCTGGAGGCGCAGGCGCACTCGGTTGGCCCCGGCGAGCCATTGCGCGCGGTCAGCAGACGCCTCGAGCGCCTTCGCCGCGTGCGAGTGCCCTACGTCGCACAGATGGAGATAACCGACTGCGGCGCCGCCTGCCTGGCCATGACACTCGCGCTGCACGGCAGGCACGTCGAGCTCGACGAGGTGCGCAAGGTCACCGGAACGGACCGCGACGGCGTGGATGCACTGGCCCTCACGCGGGCGGCGCGCTACTTCGGTCTTCGCGCGCGGGGTGTGCGCCTGGAGCCCGAGGCGCTGGAGCTGATGGAACCGGGCACGATCCTGCACTGGAACCTCAACCATTTCGTGGTCCTTGAGAGCGCCAACCGGGGAGGCGCCACCATCGTCGATCCGGGGGGCGGGCGCCGCCGGGTCGTGATGCCGGAACTGCGGCGTTCGTTTACCGGCGTTGCGGTCGAGCTCACGCCGGGTGAGGACTTCGCCACCAGTAAGCGCTCACGGCGAAGCCTGTGGCGGCACATCGCGCCGATCGTGTCGCGCCGGGGCCTGCTGACGTCGGTGGTGGTGTCCTCGGCCCTCATCCAAATATTCGCGCTGGCGCTGCCCATCCTGACGGCGTCGGTGGTCGACCGCGTGATCCCGCGGCGGGACCGCAACTTCCTCGGGATGCTCTGCCTCGGGCTCGCCGTGATGGTCGTACTGAGCCTTCTCGCAACCTACTTGCGCGGGCGGCAACTGCTGTCCCTCCGCACGCGCGCCGACCTGCAGATCAGCCTTCGCTTCATCGAGCACATGGCAGACCTGCCGTACGCCTTCTTCCTCTCGCGCTCCACGGGCGACCTGATGATGCGCCTGAACAGCAACGCCACCATCCGCGAGATCCTGACCTCCAGCGTGCTCTCGGGCCTTCTCGACGGGGGCGCCGCTTTGATCTACCTGTTCATCATCCTGGCAAGGAACGTCTCTCTCGGTCTGATCGTCCTTGGTGTGGGCGCGCTGCAGGTGCTCGTGCTGGTCTTGGCGCGGCGCCGCTACCAAACACTCATGGCGGAAAACCTGGGCGCGCAGTCCCGCTCGCAGGCGTACCTGGCGCAGCTACTGGCGGGCATGGAAACGCTCAAGGTCTCGGGCGCGGAGCGACGCGCCGTCGAGACGTGGAGCAACCTCTTCGTCAAGGAGCTGAACGTCTCGGTGGAGCGAGGCAAGCTGTCGGCCCTGGTCGATTCCGGCCTTGGTGGTCTGCGGGTTGCGGGCCCGGTGGCGATCCTGGCTTGGGGCGCCGTGCAGGTCCTCGATGGGCAACTGAGCCTGGGCACAATGCTGGCGCTGAGCGCACTGTCCGCCGGCTTTCTTCTGCCGCTGGGGACCCTGGTCGGGAACGGGCTCCAGCTGCAGTCGCTGGGTGGGTACCTGGCCCGAATCAATGATGTCCTCGATACCCCGAAGGAGCAGGACGGTGTTGAGGTGCGGCCGGCGGGCAGGCTGAGCGGCAACATCCGGTTGGAGGACGTCGGCTTTCGCTACGGGCCGCTGTCGCCAGAGGTGGTGCACGGCGTGTCCGTCGACATCAAGGCTGGACAGATGGTGGCGATCGTGGGCCGCTCCGGCTCGGGCAAGTCGACGCTGGCCAACCTCATCGTCGGTCTCTATTCACCGACCGAGGGCCGGGTCCTCCACGACGGCCAGGACCTGGCCGGGCTGGAGGCGCGGTCGGTCCGCGAGCAGGTCGGCGTGGTGCCCCAGTCTCCCTACCTTTTCGGCGCCTCCATCCGCGACAACATAGATGCCGGGGACCCCACCATCACGCTGCACGACGTCCGCGAGGCCGCGCGACTGGCGCGCATCGACGACGACGTCGAGGCTATGGCGATCGGGTTCGATACGCCCCTGGCGGACGGCGGGGCGTCCCTGTCAGGAGGGCAGTGCCAGCGCATCGCCCTGGCCCGGGCGCTGGTGCGCAGGCCCGCCATCCTGGTGCTCGACGAGGCCACCAGCGAGCTCGACTCGATCACCGAGGCGGAGATCCTGGAGAACCTGCGGGCGCGAAAGTGCACGCGGATCCTGATCGCCCATCGGCTCAGCACCATCACCACGGCGAACCAGATCCTGGTGATGGAGGGAGGCGTGGTGGTGCAGCGGGGAACGCATGCGCAGCTGATGCGCCGCAAGGGGCTCTATCGGGACCTGGTCAACCTGCAGTCCGGAGCCTGAGTTTGGGCGCGCACCCAGCGTGGGCGCGCGCCCATGCGTTACTTCGGGATCAGCTCAGAGGAACGCAATAGCAGCTTGGGAAGTAGCTCCCACAGCCGTTGAGCGGGTTAGCGGTGGGGAAAGTCTGAAGCTGGCCCCCGGCGGCACGGTTCAGTTCCTCGGTCGAAAGCTCGCGAACGGTCTCGCGGTTGAGGCGGAGCGGGCTCCGCTCTGACTTCTTCAATGTAGACCTCCAGGGCGGCGCTGATGCACACCACCATTCCTTCCTTGGGGTTCAGACCCGCAGGCGCGCCTGACGGCACACAGCGGTTCGGCCCCGCGTCAGTCTAACCAGAAATGGCCGGGCTCATCAATAGCGCCGCGTCCCACATCGGGGAGACGTCGGTGCTGCCCGCATGCAGGGCCAGGGCGACGCCCGCGGCACCAGTTAGAACCCCGGGGTCGTCGATCAAGTCCGGTGGCTGCCAGGCCTGGTACCCGGCGATGCCGACACCCGGCCGGCGCATGTCCAGGAGCCTCTCATACCAGTGCGCCGACGCATCCCGGAAGGTGTCGTCTGCCGACGCCTGAAAGAGATGGTTGTAGATGAGCGCGAGGCCCGCGGCGCCGTGGCAGAGCCCGGGGTCGACGACACCCGCGGCGTGGTCGGGACGGGCCGCGGAATGCCGCCCGATGTCGAAGGCGACGTCACGCCACTCCGGCCGGTCGAGGACCTGGCCCGCGACCAGTAACGCCGAGGCAACACCGGGGTTGCCATAGCACCACCCCAGCCGCGCCGGCGCCGGCGCGGGGCCCTCCTCGAGAATGGCGCTGTAGTCACCTCCGGGAAGGCGCCTGGAGATGATCCAGCCAACGCTCTCCTCCGCCAGCTGCCGCGCCCGATCGTTGCCCATGGCGGCGGCCTGGGCAAGGAAACCGACGACCGCGGGGACGCCGTGGGCCAGGCCGAGGTTGTGGTATCCCTGCGGCCAGGTCTCCAGTTGGTGCGGGGGTACAAACTGCGGCGGCGTGAACCATGTGACGCCGGAGTCGTCGTGCTCGGCCAGCTCGTCGAGGCGGGCGACCACCTGGGCCGCCAGCGCCTG
>JBHEMP010000139.1:0-24584 GCA_046262515.1 Candidatus Dormibacteria bacterium
ACCGGGACCACCAACTTGAACGGCGACCTGGTCGGGCCCAAATTCGCCGGCGTGTGCGTGGCGGGCTCCCCAGGCAATCCCATCGTGGGCAGTACCGTTACCTGCCAAACCACAATCACCGGCGCCCCGCGGGTCGTCGTCATAACCCCGGGGTTCGACACCGGGAACGCGGGGCGTATGTATGTGGACACCCTGGGCCTGAATGCCACCGGGGGCACCTTCGCGGCACATTTCCCTGGATACACGCCGACAGGCGGCGAGAAGATCTACTACGTGGTGATAAGGTAGGGGCGCAATGGCCGCGTCAGCGCTAGCCGCGGTCCGCTCCGGCGACCGCCGAAAGAATCCCTACCCCGCTCTTCTGGCTATCTCGTTCGCCCTCATCCTGGCCCTTGTCGGGATATTGATCCTGGGCAAGCGCGGCGCCGAAACGGCCGGCGAGACTGCGCCGCCCATTCCCTCGACGGCCTGGACCGCGGTCTTTTTGACCAACAACCAGCCGGCGTTCGTCGGCCACCTGAAGTCGGTCTCCGCCACCGAGATCGCCGTCGAGGACGTCTGGTACCTGACCTACCTGGCCAACGACGCCGATGGCAAGCCGATCCCGAGCCCTCGCGCAGAGGACTACAAGCCGGTGCTGTGTCAGGTTGGGGCGTCGGCGTGCGGCCAGCTCTACGGCTCCAAGAACTTCGTCCGCGTGAATCGCCAGAACGTGCTCTACTACACCGAGCTGAAGCGGGACTCCAACATAGTGCAGTCCATCCTGAAGTTCGAGAAATCGCCGCCTCCCGCGCCCGCTCCCAGTAAGTGAGGTGAACGGCGCGAATCGCGTCATAACCGAGCTGCGGAACATCCGGGATTGGCGGCTGTCCACGAAGATCATGATCGCCTTCATGATCGCGTCGATGGGGGCGATCTTCTTTCTCAACAAGCTCACCCAGCAGCGCAGCACCGACGTCCTGACGGATACCCAGAGCAAGCTCCTGACCAGCCTGGCCACCTCGCTCTCGATCCAGGTGGACAGCCAGGTCCTGCAGTACCGACGCGACGCCACCCAGGTGGCCACGGACCCCGGTACCGTCGATTTTCTCTCCAACCCGGGCAACCAGCAGGCCGCGGGCGCCGCCGTGCTGAAGCGTCTGACGCCGGCGCTCACCGCCGACCCGGACTACCGCCTCCTGCTGCTCCTGGACCCCGCCGGGCTCGTTGTCCTCTCCAACGAGGCGGGCGAGCAGGGCCAGGACTTCAGCCAGCAGGAATTCTTCACGCGTGGCCTGGCGGCCCCCGCGGACAACCCCTACGTCTCTGACATCAGCCTGGCGGAAGACCACCGTACGCAGATCCTTTACATCTCGCTGCCCGTTCGGGATGCCATCGGCAAGGTGCTTGGTGTCGCGGCCGTGCGGCTCTCACCCGAACATGTGGCGTCGCCCCTCTTCACCAGGCACCTGCTCAGCCAGCACCAGACCGGCTTCCTGCTCAACCAGAATGGCGTGATCCTGGCCAACAGCGCCAACCCCGCGCTGAACTACCAGACTGTCGGCACTCTTGACCCCGTGCAGGCCGAGATCGTCCGCAAGCAGTTCGGCATCCCCCAGGTCCAGAGCCTTCACCTTGAAGACCTGGCCGACCGTGCCACGGGCAGCGCCACTGACTCCGGGTTCACCACGGCGCACCTCCTGGGTTCCAGAGAGAACGATGTCATCGGCTACGCCCCGGTCAGCCGGCAGCGGTGGACGGTCATGGTCTCAGAGGACCAGGCCGTCTTCACGGCGGCCGTCAATGACCTGACGCGCAACCAGTTGCTCAACACCCTGATCCTGGCCGTGATCATCGGCAGCCTGGTGATCCTGGCCGGGCGCATGTTCGAGACCACGGAGCGGGAATCCCTCTCGGACCCCCTCACCGGGCTGGCCAACCGCAGGTTCTTCCAGGAGATCCTGCTCCGGGAGATGCGACGGGCGCAGCGCAGCAACCAGCCCCTGGCCCTGATCATCGCCGACATCGACCACTTCAAGGGTGTCAACGACACCTACGGGCACACCGTCGGTGATGAGGTCCTGGAGCAGGTCGGCACCATCATGCTGGCCAGCGTGCGCGCCACCGACTTCGTCATCCGCTACGGCGGCGAGGAGTTCGTGGTCCTGATGCCCGAGACCCGGTCGGCGGACGCGGTGGCAGTGGCCGACAAGCTCCGCAAAACCATCGGTGACACGATCCTGGAATCCACTTCGCGCCCGGGGATGACCCTCAAGGTCAGTATCAGCGCGGGTGTTGCGGCCCTTCCCGGCGACGGCCAGACCGGCGAGCAACTCATCTTGCGGGCGGACCGGGCCCTCTACTGGGCGAAGGAAAACGGGCGCAACCGCGTCGCCACGATGGCCGACGTCAGCGGCGAGGAAGACAAGGTCAAGCCGATCGCCTCAGCCAAGCGCTGAGGTCGGGCAGGCCGCTCAGCCCTGGCGGCGCAGGAAGAGATGGACCTCGATGGTCGCGTCGGGGGCGGCGCTGGTGAAGGGCACGTTCGGAACCTCGATGCCGTAATCCCCGTAGTGCAGCGGGAATGACCCGACGACCTCGAGCCGCGGGCCGTTTCGGGCGACTTTGAGAACGATGGTCAGGTCGCGGGTCACGCCATGCACAGTGAAGGTGCCGCGCAGGGAGATGTCGGCCGGCAGAGTGGCGGCGCTGAGTGGTCCGAGGCGAGCCTGGAAGGTAGCCTGCGGGTAGACCGCGGTCTCGAGGTAGATCCGGCCCACGAACTCGTCGCGCACCAGGTTCCCATAGGCGGCGTTGGCGTCCTCACTGTGGAGTTGCCTGAGGTCCGCGCTGAAACTCGCCGCCTGCAGCTGCAGTTTGCTGTTACCGGCCCCAAGAACCATCTTGCCGGACACCGCGCCGCTGCGGGCCACGGCTTCGGTGTCCGAGGGCTGCCCGGTGAACCTCTCCTTGACCCGGTAACCGGCCTGGGAGCCCTCGTCGACCACCCACGTCCCCGCGAGGTCCGTCGCCCCGCCAGGGCCGGATGAGGGGCTGGCGCTCAGGGTGAGTGGTGGCGCCGCCGCCCGCCGGCTCCAGTGCAGGAGCAAGAACGCCGCCGTCGCCAAAAGGAGCGCCATCACGACGGCGGCAAGTCCCATCCCGCGCCGCGCGGACATCAGCCGGGAATCACCTGGAGGAGCTGGTCCAGGGACTGGATGACCGGGACCTCGAGCCCCCAATCGCCCGGCTCCTCCTGGCGGAACTCGTGGGTCAGCACGGCCTCGAACCCGAGCTTCCGCGGGCCGACCACGTCCTCGCGGAGGCGATCGCCGACGAAGTAGACGCCCTCTCCTCCAGCGCCTCCGAGCCGTCGCAGGCATTCCTCGTAGATCGCGCGGTTGGGCTTGCGCCACCCGATCTCCGAGCTGTAGACGGTGGCATCGAAATACCCCGCCAGGCCCAGGCTCTCCAGCTGCGCGCGCATGCTGTGGGGAGGGAAGGCCGCGTTGGA
The DNA here is from genome assembly GCA_046262515.1 of Candidatus Dormibacteria bacterium. Classification (GTDB taxonomy): domain Bacteria; phylum Chloroflexota; class Dormibacteria; order DASZGP01; family DASZGP01; genus JAXDLW01. The sequence continues at coordinate 3,494 of JBHEMP010000139.1, forward strand.
AACGATGCCCAGCCGCAAGCCGCGGTCGCGCAGCGCCTGCAGGGTGGCGTGGGCGTGGGGGCTCGCGGCGATTCCCCGCAGCCACGCGCGCTGTTCCTCGTCAACCACCCAGGCCACGGTCTCGGGTCCCAGCGAGAGTCCCAGCGAGGCAAGTGCGGTGTCGTACAGCGCGGCGATGTCGACCTCCTCCTCACGCCCTGAGCGGTAGCTCTCGCCGATCTCCTCGTCTACCCGAATCGAAACGCGCTCGAGAAGGTCGGCGGCGCCGGGCGCGGTGGCCTCAAGTTCAGCCTCCAGGCGCTGGTTGACGCGGTGGTACGCCTCCAGCAGCAGCCCCTCGGGCCGGACGAAATCCATCAGGGTGTGGCCATAGTCGAACAGCACCACCCCGGTGCGCAGGCTCACCTGAGGGCCCTCAGGCGCTCAAGGTTCCGCCGCCCCTCGACCTGTTCGTCGCCCGGCGTCTCGAGAATGAACGGCAGGGCCCGGGTACGCGGGTCATGGATCAGCAGGGCAAAGGCATCATCGCCGAGCAGGCCCTCGCCGATATGCCAGTGGCGATCTGCCTTTCCGCCGGCGGGCACCTGGGTGTCGTTGGCATGGATGACGAAAACGCGGTCAAGCCCCAGTACCGAGTCCAGCTCCTCCAGCGTGGCGCCCGCCATCTCGGAGCCGCTCATGCCGTACCCGGAGGCGTGGGCGTGGCAGGTGTCGAAGCAGATGCCCACGCGGTCAGCGTGTTCCCCAAGGCGTTCCATGAGCGTGGCCAGGTCCTCGAAGGTACCGCCCACGTTGTTGCCGGTGCCGGCTGAGTTCTCCAGCAGCAGGCGCGGACAACCGGCCGCGGGGACCTCCCCGAGGGCGCCCTCCACCGCTGCCACGACCTGCTGGTAACCGCTGGACAGGCCAGCGCCCTTGTGGCTGCCGATATGGACGATGCAGTGGTCGAGCCCGTATGCCGCCCCGCGCGCCAGGTCCTCCGCCAGGGCGACGCAGGACTTGTGGTACAGCGGCTCCTCGGAGCCGGCGAGGTTGATGAGGTAGTTGGCGTGGCTCACAACCTGGCGCACGCCGGCCTCGCGCAGGGCATCGGTGAATGCGCGCGCCGCACGCGGGTCGGCCATGGGAGAGCGCCAGGATGATGGGTTGCAGGTGAAGATCTGGACCGCCTCAGCGCCAAGCTCGCGCGCCGAATCGACCGCCGCAGGGAAGCCGTGGTCAGTGCTGATGTGAAGCCCAAGCGGGGGGTCGGAAACGGTGCTCAGCGCGTAACCTCAGGGGCGGACGTCGCGCGCCCGGACCCCGCGCGTGCGGCCTGGACCCGGATCGCCACCAGGCCCGCCGCCGCACCGGCCCCGATGCCATTGTCGATGTTGACCACGGTCACCCCGGGTGAACAGCACTGGAGCATGGCCAGCAGCGCCGCCAGGCCCCTGCCGCCGGCGCCGTACCCGGTGGAGACCGGGACCGCGATCACCGGTGCGGAAACCAACCCGGACACCACGGTCGGCAGGGCGGCGTCCATCCCGGCGGCGACGATAAAGGCATCCACACCCGATTCGATCATCGACCTCAGCGGGTCGTGCAGCCGTTGCAGGGCGGCCGCCCCGACGTCATAGGCGCGCGGCACGCTGACACCCATGGCCTCGAGCACCATGCGGGCTTCCTCGGCGACGTCGATATCCGAGGTGCCGCCGGCGAGGAGCCCGACCGAGGCGCCGCCGGCCGCGGGAGGGCTTCCCAGGCGCCGTCCCGAGCCCAAAGCCTGGATCGGGATGCCGCGCCCCGACGCCGCCGCTTCGAGCGCAGCGTCGTGTTCCGGCGTCACCCGGGAGACCAGTGCCTGGCCGCTGAGGTCCACCATGCGGATGGCCAGCTCGGCCGTCACCGGCGGCGTCTTGCCGGGAGCGTAGATCACCTCCGGGACACCCTTGCGCCGGAGCCTGCCGGGGTCCAGCCGCGCCAGCTCCCCCGCCACCTCGACCGGCGCCGCCTCGAGGGCGCGAAGCGCCTCCTCGACGGTGAACTCGCCCGCCAGCAGGCGCTCCAGGACCTCTCTCATGGAGCGTAGATCCTAGTGGGCGGTGAGGACCTCACGATTTTGCCTCGCGGACCGTTAATGAGGGCATGAGCCTGCCGCCCTTCCAGGAGTTCCTCGATGCGCGCGGGCCGGAGGTGCACCGCCTGCTGGTGGCGATGGTCGGCGCGGCGGATGCCGACGATTGCTTCCAGGAGACCTTCATCAGCGCCCTCCGTGCGTACCCCGGCGTCCGGCCCGGCTCGAACCTGCGCGCCTGGCTCCACACGATCGCCCGGCGAAAGGCGCTCGACCACCTGCGGATGCGGACCCGGAACGCGACCCTCGAGGACCACCTGGAGCAGCTCCGCGCGCCGGGCGACGGCGAGGCTCGCGCTGACCTCTGGCAGGCTGTCAGCCGGCTTCCCGAGAAGCAGCGGCTGGCCATCACCTACAGGTACGCGGTAGGCCTGACCAGTGCCGAGACCGCCGTCCTGACCGGGGGCAGCGACGCGGCGGTTCGCCAGAACACGCGCGAAGCGCTGTTCAAATTGCGCGCCGTCTATCTGGCGGGCGAGGGAGGCACCCGGTGACGGCAGAGAAGCGAGATATCCCCTCCGACCTGCGCAGCGGGGCGAAGGGTTTCCGGGGGCCATCCGCTGACCTCATTGAAAACACCCTTGCGCGCGCCGAGTCCGAGGGCCTCGTGGACATCAGCTTTGGTGAGATGGATTCTCCAGTAGGGCCCCTGGTGATCGCGGTCACGGAGCGCGGCGTGGTCCAGGTCTCCTACCGCGACACGTATGCCGACGCCCTCGCCGACCTCGCCCGGTTGCTGAGCCCCCGCATCCTGCGCCGCCCGGGTCGGACCGACGCGGCTCGCCGCGAGCTGGAGGACTACTTTGAGGGCCGACGGCACCAATTCAGCGTCCGTCTCGACTGGTCGCTGATCCGGGGCTTCGGAAGGCGAGTATTGGAGGCGACGGTGGCGATACCGTTCGGCTCCCACCTGACCTACACCGAGGTGGCCGGGCTGGCGGGCAGCCCCCGTGGGAGCCGTGCCGCGGGCAATGCGCTGGGGGCCAATCCCATCCCGATCATCATTCCCTGTCACCGCGTACTGCGCGCCGGTGGCCAGCTGGGTGGGTATACCGGGGGGCTTCACCGCAAGGTCCACCTGCTGCGCCTGGAGGGCGTCGAGCCGGGGCGGGTACCGACCCTATAATCGACAGACAGGCCCATGAACATAATTGCCTTCATCAAGGACAGGGCTCGGGACTACAACTGTCCCGCCTGCGCGCGCAACCTTGAGAGGTGCGAGGTCAAGATGCGCGAGCAGGCCGAGTCCCACCTCACCGTAGAGGTCACCTGCGCACGCTGCGACGTGACCTTCGTCGTGGTGCTCGCCGTCCAGTACAGCGGCGACGAGGCCGAAGAACTGGCGATCGAGGAGCCGGCCCACGTCGGGGTATCCGACGCGGCGCCCATCAGCCACGACGAGGTTCTTGACGTGCACGACATGCTGCGCGACTTTCGGGGTAGCTTCAAGGACCTTCTCCGCAGCGACGACCCGAAGGCCAACTGACCCGCCCGGCGGGGCTCAAGTTGATCTATCTCGACCACGCGGCGACCACCCCGGTTGACCCAGCAGTCCTGGAGGCGATGCTGCCCTACCTCCGCGGTGCCTACGGCAACCCATCCTCGGTGTACGGCCTGGGCCGCCAGGCGAGGTCGGCGATCGACAGCGGCAGGGACGCCGTGGCGGCGGGCCTGGGCTGCCAGGCGCGCGAGGTCATCTTCACCTCCGGGGGATCGGAATCAGACAACCTCGCCATCCGGGGCGTAGCCCTTCGGAACCGGGACCGGGGTCGCCACCTGGTCTGCAGCCAGGTCGAGCACCACGCTGTGCTGCATACATGCCAGGACCTGGAAAGGGACGGCTTCGACGTCACCTACCTGCCCGTGGACGGCGAGGGCCGCGTGAACCCGGAGGACCTGAGGGCCGCCCTGCGGACTGACACCCTGCTGGTTTCGGTCATGAGCGGCAACAACGAGGTTGGGACCGTGCAGCCGGTGCGGGAGCTGGCCGGCATCACCCACGAGCACAGCTCGGCCTACTTTCACACCGACGCCGTCCAGGCCCTCGGCAAGCTCGAGGTCGACGTCGACGACCTGGGCGTGGACCTGCTGACCATATCCGCGCACAAGGTCAACGGGCCCAAGGGAGTCGGGGCGCTGTATGTTCGCATGGGCACCAGGATCCAACCGCTGATCACAGGCGGCGGCCACGAAAGGAACCGGCGCGCCGGCACGGAGAACGTGGCGGGCATTGCCGGTCTGGCGGCCGCGGTGACGGCCGCCGTGCGGGAGCGGGAAAGCAACGTCCAAGTCATGCGAGGAGCTCGGGACCGGCTCATCGCGGGTCTGCTCGCCGAGGTTGACGGGGCGACGGTGACCGGGAGCCGCGAGGAGCGGCTGCCCCACCACGCCAGCTTCCTCATCCCCGGCATCGCCGGCGATGCCCTCCTGGTAAGGCTCGACCGCGCCGGTGTGTACGCCTCGAGCGGGTCCGCCTGCACCTCCGGGTCGCTTGAACCCTCACATGTACTGCTGGCGATGGGCGTCCCACCCCAGGCGGCACTGGCCACGCTCCGCCTGACCGTGGGCAAGGACACGACGACGGACGAGGTGGACGCGGCGCTGGAGCTGGTCGCGGAGAATGTCCATGCCCTCCGCGCCGCTGGGCGCCCCTGACGGGATCCGGTTAGGTCTCGACGCCCGTCCTTTCGTCGGAGAGCAGGTGACCGTCCTGGATACGGATGACACGGTCCGTCCTGCTGGCGAGGTCCATGTCGTGGGTGACGATGACGAGCGTGACGCCGCGCTCGCGGTTGGCCGCGCGCAGGATGGAGAGCAGTTTGCCGCTGGTCTCCGTGTCAAGGTTCCCGGTCGGCTCGTCACCGAGGACGATGCTCGGGTTGTTGATCAATGACCGGGCGATGGAGACGCGCTGTTTCTCACCCCCCGACAGTTCCGTCGGCCGATGCCTGGCCCGGTCGGCCAGGCCGACGATCTCGAGGAGGTCGAGGGCTCGCCTGCGGGCCTCCTTCTTGTCGAGTCCGGAGTACCGCACGGGGAGGAGCACGTTCTCCAGCGCGCTCAGGGTGTCCAACAGGTTGAAGTCCTGGAAGATGAACCCCAGCTTGCGGCTGCGATAGGCCGCCCTGCGGCCGTCCTTCATTCCCGTGGTGTCCTCTCCGTCGATGAGGATGCGCCCGGTGGTCGGTCGCATCAACAGGCCGATGCTGTCGAGCAAGGTCGTCTTGCCACTGCCGGAGCGTCCCACGATGGAGGCAAACTCGCCCTGCTGGACGGTGAGGGTGACGCCGTCGACCGCCTTCACGGTGGTGGCGCCCCGGCCGTAGTACTTGCGCATGTCCTCGAGCTGGACGGTCGGCGCGGTCTGGGGGGCCATCAACCCACCGAGCGCAGGGCCATCACCGGGTCCATGCGGGCGGCACGTGTGGCCGGCAGGAGCCCGGCCAGAGCGCCGAGCAGGATCGCGAACATCACCGCCCCGATCGCCAGCCGTGGCGTCAGCAGGAATATGCCGCCGGTGCCACCAAAGGCGTGGTTGAGCACAGAGATGGCCACCGCCCCGACGGCCAGCCCCAGCAAGCCGCCGATGGCCCCGATGAGCGTGGACTCACTGACGAACTCGCGCATGATGTGCCCGGTCCGGGCCCCCACGGCCTTCTTCAGGCCAATCTCGCGGATGCGCTCGGTGACGGCCATCAGCATCGTGTTCACGACCGAGATGCCGCCGATCACGAGTGCCAGCAGGGCGGCGACCGTGGTGATGGCGGTGAAGGTCAGGCTGAACGTCTTGAACTGGGCGACCAGCACGCTGGGCTTGAGCGCCTTGACCCCGGGGACATCGCGGTTGATGCGGTCGGCCAGGTTGTCCAGGTTCACCCCCGGTTTGCCGAAGACGGCCATCCCGCCAACCAGGCTGAAGGGGTCCAGGGTTCCCTTGATCGCCGGCGGCAACTGGTCACCGAAGAGCAGTTGCGCGTCGTGCAGGCTGACCTCGGCGAAGTTGTCGGGAACCGTCAGGGTCGGGTTGAGGATGCCGACGACCCTGAAGTGGTGGTTCACAAAGTCGGCTTTGGCATCGGAAGGGCGCACCGGCAGGTCGATGGCGTCGCCAACCTTCTTGTTGAACTCTTTCGCGATGGCACTGCCGAACACGACTTCACCGCGGGATTCGTCGGTCACACGGCGCCCGGCTGCCAGGGTGGTCTTGAATGCCGAGTACTCTGCCGCCCGGGCGTCGTAGTTGGTGATGGCGTCCGCGGCGTTGAAGCCGCCGCCGATGCTTCCGGGCTTGGCTGCGAGAGTCACCCCCGGCGAGGCCAGCGCGACCCCTTCGATCTTCTCCAGCTCGTCTTTCACGGAGAGCTTCATGATGCCCCCCGAGAACCCCCCGTTGCTGCTCTGAGAGACCTGTATGTTGTTGCTGAAGTAGCGCACGCCGCCGTCGATGAGGGCGTTGAAATGCTCCGCCAGCCCGCCCATGGTCACCAGTGCCAGGATGCCCATGAATATGCCGGTGATGGTCAGGAAGCTCCGGAGCTTACGGCGCCAGAGGTTGCGGATAAGTTCCAACTCAGTCCTCCAATTCCGTGATGAGCAGGTCGGCATAGGTCTCTCGGCGTCGGATCAGTCGCGCGGCGCCATCGCGCACCATCACGACGGCTGGGCGCGTGTTGTAGTTGTAGTTGCTCGACATGGCCAGCGAGTAAGCCCCGTTGGCGGGGATGGCGAGCAGGTCGCCGGTGTGGAGGGGAGGCAACTCCGCATCCTTGATCAGGATGTCCGTGGACTCGCAGTATCGCCCCGCGATGGTCACCGTGGTTGTGCGCGCGGCTTCAGGCTCGTCGACCTTGAAAGCCTCATAGGTGGACCCATACAGCTTGGGCCGGATGTTGTCGCCCATTCCGCCGTCGACCGAGACATATGTACGGATGCCCGGTATTTCCTTGATCGCCCCCACGGTGTAGACCGCAACCGCGGCAGGGCCGGCGATGGAGCGCCCGGGCTCGATCAGCAGCCTCGGCAGCTCCAGGCCCCGCTCCGAACAGCCCTCGTTCACCGCATCAGCTACCACCTGCACGAACTGAGCGGGTCGCGGCGGGTCCTGGTCGCTCGTGTAGGCGATGCCAAGGCCGCCTCCCATGCTCAGCTCGCGCGCCACAAAACCGAGCCGATCCCCCGCGATGACCAGGAAGTCCAGGACCCGCTGTGCCGCGGCGGGGTAGCTGGATAGGTCAAAGATCTGGCTCCCGATATGGGCGTGCACCCCGGTGACGTCCGCACCCGGCACCTCCAGCAGTCGTCCCAGCGTCTCGAGGGCCTGGCCGTTTTCCACGGAGAAGCCGAACTTCGAGTCGAGCTGGCCCGTGGATATGAAGGAATGGGTATCCGGTTGGATCCCGGGGCTGACCCGAAGAGTGCACCGCACCGGCGGGCTGGCTCCGATGCCCGCCAGCATCTCCACCTCGGTCAGGGAGTCCACGACGAGGGCGCCGATGCCCGCCTCGGCGGCCATGCGAACCTCCGCGAGGGACTTGTTGTTACCCGGGAAGAACACCCGGTCCATCGGGAAGTCAGCCTGCTGGGCGAGGTACAGCTCGCCCCCGGAGACCAGGTCCAAGCCGGCTCCCTCCTCCGCGACCAGCTTCGCCACCTGCTTGGTGAGGAACGCCTTCCCGGCGTAGAGCACCAGGCTCTCGCCGGGATACGTGGCGCTCAGTGTGTCCCGGTACTCGCTGATCCGGCCCCGCATGGTCTGCTCGTCATAGACATACAACGGGGTGCCGAATTCCCCCGCCAGGGCGGCCAGGTCGCAGCCACCCACGGACATGCGCCCGGCGGCGTTGACCTCGTAGCTGTCGGGGAAGAGCATGGGGGCCGATTCTATCGGCGCGCGTGGTCGCCTCCCCATCCGTCGTATGCTGCATTTTCATGGTTGCGCTGCACACTTCCCGGGCGGCACGGGCTCGTGGCCCGGAGCCGGCGGTGGCCGCGGCCGGGTCCGCCTGCCTGGCGACCGCCTGGGTCCTACCCGGCTTGTGGTCGCGAGGCCTCAATCCGATCCCCCCGTGCCTTTTCCATACCGTCACCGGCCAGCCCTGCCCATTCTGTGGGGGGACACGCAGCTTTGTGGCCATGGCGCACGGCCAGCTCGGGGCGGCCGCGCACGTCTTCCCCATCGGTCCCGCCCTTTTCTTGGGGCTGGTGGCGGCCGTGCTCTACAGCTCGTGGGCGGTCGCCACGGGGCGGCGCGTGCGGCTGCACATGGACCAGCCGACTCGCCAGCTGGTGACACTTGTCGCGGTGGCTGTGCTGTTGGTCAACTGGGCTTCCAAGTTGTTCATCCTGGGCTACTGAGCCCGCCATCGCCGGCGGACCTGGAGGTTCGCCTTCGGGCCTACCTGGAACTGCTGCTGGAGCGAAACCGCGCACTCAACCTCACGGCGATCCGCGACCCCGTGTTGGCCTGGGATCGCCTGGTCCTCGCTTCACTGCGATTGCTGGACGCCCACCAGTGGGCAGGGGACGAGCGCGTAGCCGACGTCGGCAGCGGGGGCGGCCTGCCGGGGCTGCCCCTGAAGATCGCGCTCCCCGGTATCCGGCTGACCCTGGTCGAGTCAGACCAGAAGAAAGCCGCCTTCCTGCGGGAGGCCATACAGCAGCTGGGGCTGGAGGGCGCGGAGGTCGAAGCCCGGCGCGCGGAGGAACTGGGCCGCGAGCCCCGTCACCGGGAGACCTATGACGTGGTCGTGACCCGGGCCGCGGCGAAGGCCCCTGTGGCCGTGGAGTACTGTCTGCCGCTGGCCCGTGTCGGGGGCCTGATGCTGGCCCAGGCCAACGCCGAGGACTACCGCGCGGCTCGGCGCGCCACCGGCCAGCTGGGTGGAAGCATGCGCGCGTACCGCGGCGGGGTTGTCGTCATCGGCAAGGGGCGTCCGACCCCGGACACCTATCCACGCCGAGTCGGCCTGCCCGCCAAGCGCCCTCTTTAAGCGGCTGCGCGTCTTACGCGCCGGACCAGGCGGGGCGGGAGTTGGCGTCGAGGTCGGCGCCAGTTGTCAGCTGTGTGGCGTCGCCGCCGGCGGCTGGGACCATCCAGAGGTCGAAGGTGCCCGCGTGGGGGGAGATGAACAACAGCTCCTTGCCATCCGGGGACCAGGTGGGCTGACGGGCGTCGTTGAAGTTGCTCAGCTGGCGTGCCCCGGTGCCGTCCAGTGCCCCGACATAGATGTTCTCGACCTCGCCCTGTCGTTGCGCATAGGCCAGCTGGTCCCCGGGGCCGGGGGCGGGGTCAAGGTAGTCACGATCGACGGCGGTGAGCAGCGGTTTGGGTTTGCCGAAGGGTACGCTGACGCGGTCAAGGCTGGCATGGCCGGCGCGCCAGGCGATGAAGATGATGGCGCTGCCATCGCTGAGGTACATGGGGGAGTCGTCACCACCACTGGCGTCAGGGGGAAAGGAAGCCTGGTGAACGCCTCCGCTCACCGTCCCCTCCCAGATCGACTCGTCCGAGTACGCCTTGGCTCGGTCGGACATGAACGCGATGCGGTTTCCGTTGGGTGAGAAGGAGGGTTTGAGGTCGATCGAGCCATTGTGGGGATCCCGTGCCGGTGGTCGAGCCAGGCGCAGGCTGGAGAAGTCAGGACCCCCGAGGGCGATGATCGACTGTCCGCTCTCAACCTGCGCGGCGCCGGTGGTGGTGCCGTCCGCGGTCACTGCCGGGTAGGCGTAGTTGACGCCTTTCGGCGTGATGGGCGAGAGTGAGCCGCCTCGCAACCTCCAGATGCGCTTTCCCGCGGCCAGGAAGATCGTGCCCGGCAGGCCCTTCGCCGCCGCCAGGGCATTCAGGTCTTTGGTCGCGGGCTTAGATATCAGGGGCAGCGTCGGGGCTCCACTGCAGCCGGGTAGGAGCGACAGCAGGAGCACCAGTCCCACGCCCGGCAGGAACCGCCTCAGCCCACGACCCCCAGGTCGGCCAGTGCCGCGCGAGCCTCGTCCGCCTCGCTCCAGGGCAGGACGTCCGCGCCGACCAGCATCCGGTCCTCGTGCCCCTTGCCCGCCAGGAGCACCGTGTCGCCCGGGCGTGCCCGCTCCAGGACGCTCCGAATGGCGGCGCGGCGGTCGATGATGACCTGGAAGTCGCGGCCCTGCTCGCGGCCGGCGCTGACAGCGCCCTCTGCGATCTCCGCGCTTATGCGCTCGGCGCTCTCATGGCGCGGATCGTCCGTGGTGATCACGAACTCATCCGCCAGCCGGCCGACGGCGTCGCCCATCAGGGGGCGCTTGGCGGCGTCCCGGTCCCCGGGAGCACCGAACACCGTGTACAGGCGGCCCGAGGTCAGGGAGCGGAGCTCCGCCAGCACCTTCTCCAGGCCGTCAGGGGTGTGGGCGAAGTCGATGACGATGTTGAAGTCCTGGCCGGCCGCGAGAACCTCCATGCGCCCGCGCAGTCCCCGTGCCGTGGCCAGCCCGGTGGCGGCCCGGTCCAGCGGCAGGCCCAGGGCGCGACAGATCGCCAGCGCGCAGAGCGCGTTGTAGACGTTGAAGCGTCCGGTGAGAGGCAGCTGCACGGCGACATCACCATCCGCGCTTCGCGCGGTGAAGCGGATACCGTCGATCCGGGCCGCGATGTCCGCGGCGACCAGGTCGGCGGGGTGGTCGATGCCATAGGTGACGCGGCGATCCGTGGGAGCCTGCGCCAGCTTTGCCCACATGGGCTCGTCCGCGTTATAGACGATCGCTTTGGGCACCCCCTGCTTGCGCGGGGATTGCCGGGCCAGTTCGGCGAGCTGGAGCTTGGCGTCACGGTAAGCCTCGATGGTGCCGTGGAAATCGAGGTGCTCGTGGGTCAGGTTGGTGTAAGCGGCGACATCGAAGGCAATGGCGTCAACACGGTGCAGTGCAAGGCCATGCGAGGTGGTCTCCAGCACGGCGGTCCTGACCCCGGCGTTGACCAGGTCGCGCAGGCGCGCCTGGATGATGGGCGACTCGAGCGTGGTCATGTACGAGTCGTTGGTCTCGATCCTGTCCAGGGCGCGGAAGTCAAGCGAGTTCATGCCCCCGGCGGCGACGCCGCAGGCAAGCAGCGCCTCCACGGTCAGTACCGAGGTGGTGCTCTTGCCGTCGGTACCGGTAATGCCTACGATCGACATCTCCTCGCTGGGGTGGCCCTGGAGGGCCGCCGCGGCGAAGGCCAGGCCGAGCCTGCCATCCTTGACCAGCGCCAGCGCAACACCCTCGGGCACCGCGACCTCGCGCTCGGCCAGGACCGCCGCCGCGCCGGCAGCGGTGACGTCGGGGATGTAGCTGTGGGCATCGGTCCGCATCCCGCTGATGGCCACGAAGAGGGCGCCATCCGGGACGTCCCTGGAATCCTGTGTGATCGCCCCAATTTCCGGGTCCACCGCCGGCGGCGACACCCGTCGCGGCGACAGTCCGCGGAGCGAGAGGTCCGCCAGCAACTCGGAGAAGCGCATAGTGCTGAATGCTATCGGAGGGATTTTCCGGCAACTTGGCCGCCGGTATCGGAGAATTTGGTTAGCCGGGATCCACCGATCCGGGCGCGGCAGGTTCGGATGATGGAGGTTCGAGTTGAAGGAGCCGGGTGAGCGCCGGACTGAGCGCACCTGTAGGTGCGGGAGGGAGGCGCGCAACACCGCGCAGCGGGCGAAGCCGGAGACGCCCAAATCGTGCCTTCAGCGCCGGAAATGCAAGCTCGGATCGGTGGATCCCGGCTCAGTCCTATGAACGCGCGCTTTGAGTGGGGGGCACGGACCTACGTCATGGGGATCCTCAACGTCACCCCCGATTCCTTCTCCGGTGATGGTCTCGCCGGCGACCCCGGCGCGGCCGTGCGGCACGCCCTGCAGATGGAAGTCGACGGTGCCGACATCATCGACGTCGGCGGAATGTCCACGCGGCCGGACCACGTCGAAGTGCCACCACAGGAGGAGTTGGAGCGGGTCATGGGGGTGCTCCCCGAGCTGGTTGGTCGGCTCGGCGTACCGGTCTCGGTCGACACGTATCGATACGAGGTCGCGGACGCCGCCCTAGAGGCCGGCGCGGCGGCCATCAACGACGTCTGGGGCCTGCAGCGGGAGCCCGGCCTCGCGGACCTGGTCGCGGAACGCGGCGCCATGCTCTTCCTGATGCACAACCAGGACGGCACCGATTACCGGGACCTGGTCCCCGACGTGGTCGAGTCGCTGCGGGACAGCGTGGCCCGGGCTGAGGCCGCCGGCGTGGCGCGCGATAACCTGGTGGTGGATCCCGGCATCGGGTTCGGCAAGACCGCCGAGCAGAACCTCGAGGTCCTGCATCGCCTGCCGGAAATGCGAGCGCTGGGTCTTCCCGTCCTGCTGGGGACGTCCCGCAAGTCCACCATCGGCCGCGTCCTCGGCGCCGAGGTTGACGACCGCCTTGAGGGCACCGCCGCGACCATCGCCCTGGGCATAGGTGCGGGGGCGGACATGGTCCGGGTCCACGACGTCAGGGCGATGGCGCGCGTGGCCGCGATGTCGGATGCGATCGTGCGGCGGGTACCGGCGTGACCCGGGTCTACCTTGGGCTCGGCTCCAACATCGGGGACCGCGCAGCTCACCTGGCGCTCGCCCGCCGCCGCCTGGAAGAACTCGGCGTCCGTGTCGTGGCCGCCTCGCGGGAGGAGAACACCAGTCCTGTGGGGGGCGTCGAGCAAGCCGACTTCCTGAACCAGGTCCTGGAGGTCGAGACCGAGCTATCGCCCGACCGCCTACTGGCAGTCGCCAAGCAGGTCGAGGGCGAGGCCGGTCGCCGGCCCGGCGGCGCGCACTGGGGTCCGCGTGAACTGGACATCGACATCCTGCTTTACGACGGCATGATGATGGCAACGGACGACCTGACCATCCCTCATCCGGGCCTGGTGGATCGCCATTTCATCCACCGTGAGCTGGCCGAGATCGCGCCCACCCTGGTGGCTGACGCGGTCATCCTCGTCGACTACAACCCGGAATGGCCGGAGGACTTCGCGCGGGAACGCGCGCGGCTCCAGGAGCGGCTGGGCGACACCGCGCTGCGGATCGACCACGTGGGTTCAACCGCGGTGCCGGGGCTGATGGCCAAGGCGATCATCGACATCCAGGTGTCAGTCCCGGACGTGGCAGACGTCGACTCCTACCGAGTGCCCCTGGAAGACCTGGGCTACGCATTCGAGCCCGACCCTCGATTCCCAACCTATCCCTTCTTCCGCTACCCGGGGTCGGGCCGGCGCCTGGTACACCTGCACGTCGCCCAGGTAGGCAGCGCCGAGGAACAGGAGCACCTCGTCTTCCGCGACCGGCTGCGGGAGGACCCAGTGATCGCCAGTCTCTACCGCGACCTAAAGCACGAACTGGCGCGCCGGTTCTTCGCCGACCGGCGCAGCTACAGCAACTCCAAGGGGAGTTTTGTCACGGGGGTGGTCAAGCGCCCCGGTGACCCTCAATAGCAGGGCGCCCACCAACAACACCGCGCCGTCGAGCACGCAGTAGGCGCCCGCGATGACCGACGGCGGATTGCCTGCCCCGAAGCGAACCACGGGCGCGCTGACCATCCATCTCCAGTTTCCGAACGCGGTGCCGAAGAGCTCCAGCACCGTGGTCGCGATGAAGATGCCGACGAAGTACCGATGGCGCCTGGAGCGCAGGATGAAGGCCGCGAAAATGGGGAACAGGAGCGCCCCGCCGGTGTCCCTGCGCCCGTGCAGGTACCAGGGGATGAGGCTCAAGCCGCAGATCGCCCAGGCGGCCGCGACGCAAAGCACCACCATCGAGATCAGCCGCCCGTGCCGGGCCATGATCGGCGTACGTGCCGCCCGCAGGGCGAACAGGCACACCATCCCATGTCCGGCCGGGACGTACAGCGGGACATTGCCGAAGCGGTAGCGGTACTCGCCCCAGAAGAGTGACCCGAAGAGCTCAAGCAGCGTCGCCAGGAACACGCAAACGATCACCAGGCGACGCTCCTCCCAGTCCGACCCGCGCAACGACAGCGCCAGCACGGCGAAGGTCAAGACCCCAAGCACGTGCTGCTGGCCCAGCGACGCCATGTGGACGTCGGCCCACAGGACGCCCACGACATACAGGAGCAGAAAGGCGAGCAGGCGGTATGGGCGGAGATGGGTCACTGGGTGGACCCCAAGGATGGCCGATGGGGATCGGGAGGACAAGCCACGAACGCGGCTGACACGCCCGGGGAGGCGTTCAGCCGGCGCCGGCGGACGACGTAAAGCGGTACCCGATGCCTGGCACGGCGAGGATGAAGAAGGGGCGACCGGGGTCCTCCTCGATCTTCCTTCTCAGGTTGCGGACATGAACATCGATGACCCGGGTTTCGATGGGGTATTCGTAGCCCCACACGTGGTTGAGGATCTTCTCGCGGGAAAGCACTTTGCCCGCGTTGCTGGCCAGGAAGGCCAGCAGGTCGAACTCGGTATGGGTCAGTTCAACCTCACTTGTCTCGCGGAACACGCGGCGCTCGTTGAGGTTGATGGAGAGGTCCTTGAAGTCCAGCTTCCCGTCCGCTCCCTGTTCGTCCTGCCGCACTCGCCGCAGGTGCGCCGCGATGCGGGCCAGTAGTTCGCGGGCCCGAAATGGCTTGGTGATGTAGTCGTCCGCGCCGATCTCCAAGCCCACCACGATGTCTATCTCCTCGGTCTTCGCGGAGAGGATGATGATCGGCAGCCGCGAGCCGGACTTGCGGATCTCTCGACAGACGTCGAAACCGCTGACATCGGGCAGCATGAGGTCGAGGAGAATGAGGTCGGGATGGCCGGCCTCGGCCTGCCGCAACCCCTCCGTTCCGTTCTCGGCCTCAACGACCTCGTACCCCTCCTTCTCACAGGCCAGGCGGATGGCCTTTCGGATCACGGCCTCGTCCTCGATGATGAGGATTCGGCGGGCGGCGCTCAAGAGGGCGCTTCCACGGCAATGGGCAGGGAGAAAATGAACGCGCTGCCCTTGCCATATTCGCTGGTCACTTCCATCCGGCCGCCCTGCAGCTCAACCAGCCCTTTGACGATGTAGAGGCCAAGGCCGGTCCCCGGTACCTTGCGCGTCGACGGGTCGGGGATGCGCTGGAACTTCTTGAACAGTCGCCCCATGTCTGACTCCTTGATGCCGATGCCGTGGTCACGGACGGTAACGCGAATCGTATCGGCCGCCGGCACGGCCTCGATGATCACCGGCTCCGCGCCCGGCGAGTACTTTATCGCATTGGTAATCAGGTTCACGAGCACCTGGCGGAGCTTGCCCTCGTCGGCCGTGACGCTGGGCAGTGTCTCGGTGACGTTGACGACAATGTCGCGCCCCTCCACCTGGGCCTCCAGCTCGTGCAGCACGTCTCCGACCAACTGCAGCAGCCTCACCGGGCCCATGTCCAGCGGCACTCTGCCGGTGTCGATGTGGCTGGCATCAAGGATTTCGCGGATCAGCAACTCCAGGCGCTCGGCCTGCCGGTAGATGTCCAGCAGCATCTCCTTGCGCTCACTCTCGGCAAGCTCGTAAGTCACCATCAGCTCACTCATGGCCTTGATGGCGGTGATAGGCGTCTTCAGTTCGTGGCTGGTGACGCTGACGAGGGCGTCATGGGCGTCGAGGACCTCGCGAAGGCGGGCGGCGTCCGAGAGCAGGACGACTGCGCTGCCGTCGTTGAGACGTCGGATCTGGATATCCAGGGGCCTGGTCCCGGTGACGGTGTCGACCATCACGCCGCTGATCGGCCCGCGCCATTCTTCGCCGCTGCTGAGGCAACGAGCCAGCGCCGAGCCCTCACCATCGAACACCGACGCATCCGCGCCCCGGGTCGGGATCAGCGTGGACGCCTGGCGGCCGGTCGCCTCGCCGGGGTCGATGATGCCAAGCAGGGTGGCCGCGCGGTTTCCCAGCGCGGTGACCTCGCCGCCGCTGTCGACCAGCACGTAGCCCTGGTCAACCCCGGCCACTATCTCCGCAAGGAGTCCCGAATCAATCATCGCGCCGCCAACCTCGACCTCATCCTGCGGACCTGCTGGCGCAGGCCCGATAGCGCATTATGCCCGCGCCACACCGCTGTTGAGAAGGGCAGGTCATACGCACCCGCATAACTGACCATGCGGCCCTGCCAACCGGACTTGAACTGCCATAGCCCGGCCAGGGGGTGATCCGGGCGCTCGTCGGGAGGGATGCCCCAGAGGTCGTAGTCTCGGTCGCCCAGCTCGCGGAGCTCGCGCATTGCGTGCCAGTGGAGCAGGTACGCGGGCATCTTCTCACGTCCGAGCCGGGTAGACCCGCCGAAGAGATACGTCGCCCGCCCGGCAAAGCGCACCACCATTATCCCCGCCAGCGGCGTGCCCCCGTCGAGGGCCAGGTACAGGCGGGCCGAGTCATCGCTGCTCATGAGTTCCATCACCGCGCGGTACTTGGGTTCGCTGGCGAGCTGGATCTGGTGCCGCGCGGAGGTCTCTGAGGTCAAACGGCTGAAGGCCGAAACGTCGTCGCTGCGAACAACTTCGATGCCCTTTTTGGTAGCCAGCCGGATGTTGTAGCGAGTCTTTGGTTTGAATGAGGAGAGGAGATCCTCGTCCGAGCGGCCAATGTCGATCATCGAGGTATCCATGGGTTGCATCGCGACTGCCTTTAGCCAGCCGGCGGGTGGCTGCCAGGCCCGTGGGGCTTCGGGCTCGACGCGGATGAAGCTGAGCCCAAGCTCGCGTCCCCAGCCGGCGACCTCTGCCAGGACCGGGGCCAGGTCCGCGGCCGCCACGGCCGGGCCGCGCGGGATGTAGCCGAATCGCCGGCCCGGGACAAGGGCTGGAGTCGTCAGCAGGCTGACCGGGACCGGCCGGTCACCCATCGCGAACTCGCGGCGGTGCACGTCCCAGCCGAAGCGCGACTGTTGCTCGCCCCACCGCCATGACTGCAGAAAGGTCGGGTTCGGGCTCTCGGCCAGGGTCTGATCCCAGCCGGCCCGGTCAGTGCTACCGGGCTGTGACGTGCCCTCTTCCCCGGCCCGCGCAACGAGCGCGTTGCCGTATTGGCGCGGTCTCGAACTTGTATACAGGCGCCACGTGTGACACTATAAGCGCCGCCGCCCGGCCGGTTGACCGGCCATGAGTTTGAGGTGCCCTTTGCAGAGCAGTGGAACCCTAGCCGAGCTATCCCTGGAAGGAATCCTGGACTCGATCCAGAAGGATCGAGCCACCGGGACACTCCACCTGCGCAGCAGTGATGGAGAGGCCACCCTGTATTTCCTCTTCGGACACCTGTTCCACGCGACCGACCCCTCCCCCGAACAGGGAGAGGTGGTGGTCCACCGTGCCCTCGGCTGGGCAACGGGTGACTTCAGCTTCGACGCCAAGGCCAAGCTCCCGGCTGAGGAGACCATCAAGGTCTCCACCGCGGAGTTGCTGGCCAACCGGCCCGGGGCCGCCTCCAGCAATGGCGCCCACCCACCCGACGCCGGCGATGACGCCGCCGACGACACTGCGCAGGAGACCACCGACGAGGCCACGGACGAAGACTCCGCGGGCGAGGCGACACCGGTCGCCGCCGAGGAGGCCGCGTCGGAGGAGGAGCAGCCGGAACGGGCGCGCGCGACAAAATCGGATACCTCCGCGGCCGAAGGGCCGATGCGCCGCCGCACCGACCAGCGACCCGGGACGCGGCCTCCCGAGACCATGGTGCTGTACCCCGTGCCCCTCGGCAACTCGCTGCATGAAGGCCTCACGGCCGGCTTCGTCGACTTCCCCAAGCTGCTTCGAAGCCTGTCCAAGGACGGTCACTCGGGCTACGTGCGGCTCAGCGGTGAAGGATTCCTGGGCGTCCTGCTGTTCTCCTCGGGCGCGGTGGTTGAGGCCATCTATGACGCGGGAAGCCAGGTGAGCACCGGTAACGATGCCTTCGACCTCTTCGGCGACCGGATCGACGACGGCGACGGTTCGCTCGACGTGATCCAGCTAACACCGGAGATGGTGACCGGCATCTTCCAGTTGCTGACGGCGCCGAGCGTTTACGAGAAGCTCCTGGCCCGCTTTATCAAGGCCGACGCTCTCCTCGAGTACCTGTCCGAGCAGAAAACCAGTGGGGCGGTGATCGTCCGCGGCGCCAACGAGGCGACGGGGATTGTGCTCTACCGCGAGGGACAACTGCTGGGCGCCTACACCGACGAGTCCCGGGCAGCCGCCACCAAGGCGGACAAGGTGATCGCGCTCTGCGAAGACCCGACGGCCGAGATCGAGGTCCGCGGGGGCAAGGTGCCGGAGACCCTGCCCGTGATGCAGGCCGCAGCGGACGGCGCGCCCTCAGAGGTCCCCTCGGGGTCGCGCGGCAAAGCCGCCCCTGCCAAACCAGAGGTCGAGGCCCCGGACGAGCCGGTGACCCCTCCCGCGGACCAGCCGGAGGCCGCGACGGACGAGGGTGAGGAAACGGCCCACGCGGGTGACGATGACTTGTCCTCCGCGGTCAACCAGATGGCCGCACGGGCGGACGCCGTCCTGGGGACGCGCGCCAAGAAGGTAAAGGAACTCCTGTTCGCGGCGGGGCATGACCGCGCCGACGTGGATGCCACCATCGAGAAGGTGGCCGAACTCTCGATCATGTTCGTGGATCCTTCGAAGCTCTCATCCCTCGCCGACGAGTTCCGGCAGATCGCGGCTCAACAGGGGTAGCTCCGCCCGGATAATCGCCAGGTGAGAGCCTCCCTGGCTGTCCTGTCATTCGCGCTGGTTGCGCTGGTTGCCTGCGCGCCCCCCGGGCCGGCCATCCAGGAGGTCCACCCCGCCAAGGGCGAGCCGGGCGTAGCTGCCGATGCGCCGGTGCGGATCGTTTTCAGCCGGGACATGGATCGCGTCAGCGTCGAATCGCGGCTCAGCCTGCAGCCGGCGATCGCCGGCTGCGACCTGTCAGCTTGCCCGGTTTCATGGAGCGGGAGGACGATGATCCTGGCGCACCTCAACCACCAGTTCGCGGCTGACACCGCTTACCGGGTTCGCCTCAGGTCCGGCTACCGGGATAGCGCGGGGACGGCGGCTGCCCAGGACCATTTCTGGGATTTCCGAACGGAGGCCGCACCCACCATCACGGCGGTGCTGCCGGCGGATGGCGCCACCGCGGTGCCCATCGACGCCGACCTCTCGGTGCAACTCTCCCGCGACCTCCGACCGCCCCAGCCGGGTGACATCCTGCTCACGGCGGAAGGAGAGCTCGCGGCGCTGCCGGCACGGGTGACCGTGTCCCCGGACGACCCGCGACGGCTCCTTGTGGCCCCGCTGTCCCTGCTGCATCCGCGCTCCACCTACACGCTTCACGTCGCGCCGGGACTGTCCGACAAACACCACAACCCCCTCGCGGCCGCCCATGACTACCACTTCTCCACGGGACGACTCGACCTCTCACGAAGCCTCGCCTTCCTTATCCGAGACGCTGCCGGGCAGGCCACCCGAATCGGTTTGCTACGTCCTCCCGCGGGTGTCAACGCCCCGGCCCCGACGATCCGCGTCGTCTACGGCTCGTCTGCCCCCCTCCTCGCTTTCGGCTGGTCGGCCGACTCGAGCAGTTTCTACGCACTGGAGGCGGGGGGCCGCGTGATGGTTGCGGCGGTTGACGGCTCGCCCGCGGTTGACAGCGGGCGGGTTGCGGATGCGCTGGCTCCCAGCCCGGCTCGCCCAGAGGTGGCGTTGGTACGGGGCGGGGCTCTCGCGATCTGGCGCCCAGGCGCGGCGACGGGGGACGTGCCCATCCCGCAGGCGGGGCGGCTGCTCAACACGGTGCCGGCCTGGAGTGGGGACGGCCGGCGGCTCGCCCTCGCCGTGGATGACGGCCACGGGGGCGCGGCGCTGCGGATCCTCGACCGTGACACCCTGAGCGTCTCCGACGTGCCAGAGGGAACCCTGGTTAGCGGCGGAGGCTCGTTCTCCTGGTCTGCCGACGGCGCCGCCCTGGCGTTCATCCGTCCCGGCAGCGAGGTCTGGAGCTACCGTCCGCTTGCGGCGGCGGGGCCGGGCCTGTCGCGCATAGGGAGCCTTGATGCGTCCGGACTGGCATGGTCCTCGGACACCGCGACGCTCTTCGCCAGCGGCGGCCCCGTGGGGCGTCTCGGCGCCCCCCGGCTGGAGAGAGCGCCCGGGCAGCCGCTTGAGGGGCAGGCGGTGGGGTTCACGCCGCTGCCCGGGAGTGGAGGTGGCGACACCGAACCGACCACGCCCTCGTTCGATCGACGGGTTGCCTTTTTGCGACCGGCCGCGGGAGCCCGGCAGCTGTACATGATGAACAACGATGGAACCGGCGTGACGCAGCTGACCTTCGCCTCGTATTACCCCTCCGAGCGCCTCACCACCGACGGCGTCGACCAACCGCGCTGGAGCCCCGGAAATGCCCCATAGGGAAAAAGCCAAACAGGCGGCGCGGCCCATCCTCCTGGGTCACGGCGCGTCGGGGAGCGCTGAAAGCATGGCGCCCTGGGTGCGCGCACTGGGTGAGCAGGGCCTCGCGCCCGAGAGTGTCCCGGCGGCCGGTCGGTTGCCGATGAGGGCGGACCGCGCAATGGAAATCTACCGGGCCCAGTTGGCCGGCCGGCGGCGAGCGGTGATCGGGGGGGTGTCCTACGGCGGACGCGTTGCCAGCATGCTCGCCGCCAGCGATCCTGTCGCTGGGCTGGTGCTGCTGAGCTACCCGCTGCATCCGCCCGGCAAGACAGACCAGCTGCGGGTGGCCCACCTCGGGGCGATCCGCTGCCCGGTGCTGTTCCTAAGCGGTGAGGCGGACCCTTTCGCGCGGATGGATCTCCTCAGGCCGGCGGTGGCGTGCATGCAGCGCGCCGAGCTTGTGACCTTCCCGCGCGTCGGCCATGGGTTGACCCGCGACCCGGAAGTTTTCCGGGCCACCGTTGAGCTGGTTGCGAGGTTCGTGGAAGGGCTTAACGGCATGCCAGATGAGGCGACAGTAAGGCGGCTAGGATCCTGACGGCCCGGGGGCACGTCTCCCCGGG
>JBHEMP010000140.1:0-31101 GCA_046262515.1 Candidatus Dormibacteria bacterium
TGTCCACCAGTGGTGCCAAAGTACACCCCGCACTCGTCAAGCGAGTCCACGGCCATGGCGTCGCGCAGGACGTTTACGTAGCAATCGCGTTGCGGCAACCCGTTGGTCAGCGGCTCCCACTCCTCCCCCCCGGTGCGGCTGCGGTACACCCGCAGTTGGCCGTCAACGGGGTAGTGCTCGGAGTCGCTCTTGATGGGGACCACGTAGATCGTTTCCGGCTCGTGGGCATGGACGTCGATCGCGAAACCAAAGTCCGTCGGCAGGTTGCCGCTCACCTCGCGCCAGGAATCACCCGCATCGTCGCTGCGCATCACGTCCCAGTGCTTCTGCATATAAAGGACATGCGGCCGGCTCGGGTGCATCGCGAGCCTGTGAACACAGTGGCCGACCTCCGCGGTCGGGTCCGGTATCCCTTCGGATCGCAGGCCACGGTTGATCGGCCGCCAGGTTTCCCCGCCGTCGTCGCTGCGGAACGCGCCGGCCGCCGATATGGCGACGAAGATTCGAGCGGGGTTGGATGGATCCAGGATGATCGTGTGCAGGCAGAGGCCACCGGCGCCCGGGGACCATGAAGCCCCGGAGTCCTGGCCGCGGAGACCGGCCAGTTCGTGCCATGTCTGTCCCCCGTCGACGGTACGGAAGAGCGCGGCGTCCTCAACTCCCGCGTACACCGTGTCCGGGTCGCTCAGCGAGGGCTCGAGGTGCCAGACCCGGGCGAACTCCCAGGGATGGGGAGTGCCGTCGTACCACTGGTGGGTCCCGGGGTCGCCCGAGTATTTAAACAGGTTGCCGACCGGCCCCCAGGTCCGCCCACCGTCGTTGGAGCGTTGGATCAGCTGCCCGAACCAGCCGGTGGACTGCGAGGCGTAAAGGCGATCCGGGTCCGCCGGGGAGCCCTTGAGGTGATAGACCTCCCAGCCGCCAAACAGCGGCCCTGTGAGGTTCCAGGATTCACGGCGCTCATCCGACGTAGCGACAAAGGCGCCCTTGCGCGTTCCAACCAGGACCCTGACCTCTGTCATGGATTCGCCTCCCTGAACTGCCGAAACTCAGAACAGGCGCATTATGGACCAGCGCGGGCACGGTTCACATTGGAGTGAGCGGGATGCCCGGTTCTCGGCTGGCGCCGGCACGGTAAGGAACCCCCCCCGGGGCTAGCCATGGCTTGTGGCAACATCTCCCAACGAAATGGCGACGGTGGCGGTGGTCTCAGGCGGATTGGACTCGGTTACCCTGGCGTACAGCCTGGCCGCTGCGGGCCATGCCCTGGACCTCATCTCGTTCGACTACGGCCAGAAACACCGGCGCGAGTTGTTGTATGCCGAGCAGACCGCCGAGGATCTTGGCGCCTCCTGGACCCTCATCGACCTGGTCGCAGCGGGCATCAGCCAGGTGATGAGTGGGTCGGCGCTGACCGACGCGTCAGTTGACGTGCCCCAGGGGCACTACGCCGCGCCAACCATGCAGCAGACGATTGTGCCGAACCGTAACGCGATCATGCTGTCCATCGCCTATGCGCGCGCCGTCTCAAGCTCCGCGACGTCAGTTGCGTTCGCGGTGCACGGTGGCGATCACCCGATTTACCCGGACTGCCGACCGGGGTTCGTCACGGCGTTCGTCGAGATGGAGCGCCAGGCGACGGACAGCGCGATCGAGTTGCTCGCGCCCTTCATTCAGATGACCAAGGCGGACATCGTCGGCGTGGGAAGCTCGCTCAAGGTCCCCTTCGATCGAACCTGGTCGTGTTACGTGGGCGGCGAGACGCACTGCGGCGGCTGCGGAACGTGCGTCGAGCGCCGCGAGGCCTTTGCCATCGCGGGCGTCGCCGACCCGACGGTCTACGGGCGCGCGGTTCAAGGAGTGAGATGACCGCCGTTTTCACCCTGCGCAAGCAGTTCACATTTGAGGCGGCGCACTTCCTGCCCAGGCACCACGGTAAGTGCCGGCGGATGCACGGCCACTCGTGGGTGGGCTGGGTCGAGATGGAGGGAGATTCCCTGCAGGCCCAGGGCCCCGAGACCGGAATGCTGGTGGACTACGGCGAGCTGGCGGCGGCGCTGGCGCCGCTGCTGGAGAATCACCTTGATCACTATTGTCTTAATGAGAGCCTGGAGCTGGAGTCGCCAACGTCCGAGGCGGTGGCCCGGTGGATCTGGCACCGCCTGTCCGAGGGCGGCACTCGAGTCTCGGCCGTGACCATCCGCGAAACCTGCACCAGCGAGTGCGTCTACCGGCCCGGGCCCGACGTGGCACCCGAGATCCACTGATATGCCCGGCAGCGAGCTGGTCGTTTCCGAACTATTCGGGCCCACGTTCCAGGGAGAGGGACCCGCGGTCGGAAGGCGGTGCTCGTTCCTGCGCCTCGGAGGCTGCAACCTCCATTGCAGTTGGTGTGACACCCCGTACACGTGGGATTGGTCGGGCCGGAACGGCACCTCCTACGACCCTGCGACAGAGCTCACCCGGATGTCAGCGAACAGTGTCTGGGACGACCTCACGCTGCGCGGCGCGGACATGCTGGTGATCACTGGCGGCGAGCCGATGTTGCAGCAGGATTCGTTGCTGCCAGTGCTCAGCCGCGCCCGCGAGGCGCGCTGGTGGGTCGAGGTTGAGACGGCGGGCACCATCGCCCCAACCGCAGCGGTGGCGAGCCTGGTCGACCGGTTCAACGTCTCGCCGAAGCTGGCCAATTCCGGTAACCCACTGTCGGTACGCGCCAACCGTCTGAGCCTGGGCGCCCTTCGGGACACCGGCAAGGCCATCTGGAAATTCGTGGTCGAGAAAGACGCGGACCTCGACGAAGTCGATGGTTTAGTCGCGGACCTGGGCCTTCGGAACGTTTACATCATGCCGGAGGGGATCACCCCAGAAGTCATCGGCCTTCGCACCGCAGAGCTCGCCGAAGCGGTTTTGGGGCGGGGATGGAACATGACGACGAGGCTGCAGGTGCTCGCCTACGGTAACCGTCGCGGTGTCTGAAACTCCCGAGCTGTACGGCCAGCGAATGATCCGAGAAAACCACCTCGAAGCCGTGCCAAACCCCGCACCGCAGCGCCCCTACATGGTGAGTTTCGAGTGCCCGGAATTCACATGTGTGTGCCCCCGCTCCGGGTTCCCGGATTTCGCGACCATTCGGGTTCTTTACGTCCCCGACAGTCGCATCGTCGAGTTGAAGTCGCTGAAGCTGTACATCAATTCCTTCCGCGATCGCCATGTTTTCCACGAGGCCGTGGTGAACATCATTCTCGACGACCTCGTGGCTGCGGTCGCGCCCACCTGGATCGAGGTGGTCGGCGACTTCAATGTACGCGGCAACATCAAGACCATCATCACCGCGCGCGAAGGGAAGCGTCCAGCCGGCACCTGACAGTTTGGCCTCGGTGCGCGCGCCCATCGTCACTCACTCGGAGCGTCCCGGGACAATCGCTCGAGGGTCGCGGGCAGGGTTCCGGTGAGCGCTTTCTGGCCCCAGAAGTAATCAGCCCCCTTTCGGGCTCCGGCGCCGAATTGACCGGCCGCGTCAAAGCCGGCCATCTCGAACCGAACCTTCGTGCCGCCGCTCTCCGTTTCCATGAGCGCGAATGCCGCGGTGCTGGGGAAGCCGCCGTTCCAGGAGTACACGAGACGGTGCGGCGGAATCACCTCAAGGACTTCGCCTTCGACAACGCCGCTCCACCGCTCCGTGGCCGGTTGGATGAACTTGAACTTCGCGCCGACCTCGGCACGGAAGTCTGCCGTCGGCATCAGCCATTCCGATAGCGCCTCACGGTCCGTTATCGCCTTCCAGACCAGCTCGATCGGGTATGGGTACTCGACCTCGTGAATGACACGGTCAGTGGTTGCCTCGATCACCCGTGAGCCCCCATCTAGTTTTCAGGAAGGGCAGCGAAGTCCTTCCTGGCCTTCATGTACCACCCCATTCCCTTGAGGGGATTCTTCCAGCGCCCCTGCATCGCCTTTAGCGCCGCGTCATGGGCGTGATCACCGCCGGACACAGCTTCCTTCAGGTGGTGGTCCATCGCCTTGATGACTTCATCGGCGGTCTCCGCGCGGAATGCCAGGCCACAAGGGCCGCCCATCTCCCTGCACGTCATCGTTTTCATCTGTTCATCTCTCCTGTTGGGTTTTTTTCGGCTGCTTCGCGGTCGAGGTACTTGCCCAGTTCGGACATGCGCTCGGACCAGAACTGCTCGTATTTCCGGAGCCATTCGTAGACCTGTGCGAGCCGCTCCGCGCGCAGCCCGTAGTTGTTGTTGCGGCCGGTGCGCGTGCCATTCACAAGGCCGGCCTCCAGCAGGATGCGAAGGTGCTGCGAGACGGCCGGGCGAGAGACACGGTAGCGCTGGGCCAGGCTGCTGACCGACATGTCGCCCTGGGACAGGTCGTCAAGCAGGGCACGCCGGAGGGGATGCGCAATGGCTGTGAAAACATCGTCGTTGATCGACCGCAACATTGGTAACCGCTATGTTATCGTAAGCAAGTGCTTACCGGTTCGCCACACCATCGGGAGGGGATCATGCCCTACGTCGTGGATTTCACCACCGTATCGACCGTCGGCCTGGAGACGTCGCCTGTCGCGACCGCACTCGCCGGTCTGCGCGCCAACGAAGCCCGTTACTTCAAGAACAAGTACGACCACGATTTCACGGTGGAACCGGCGAGCGAGGCCGGCGCCACCGTTGACTGGGTCCATCGCATCCTCAAGGAAGAGCGCGACATCGTGATCTCGTCTCCCCCTGTAGAGGCCTGTGCCTTCCAGGTGGAGAACATAAAGATGGCCTACGTCTTCTACGAGAGTGGACTGTCCATTAACGTGATGTACACCCTCGATGGCCCGCAGAAGAGAGCCGTCGGCTTCAAGCTATCCGACGGGATGGAAATCCCCGAAGAGCTCGCCTCGCGCTTCAAGTTTGCGAGGCAGAAGTCGAAGCTGGCGGGCACCATCCGCGGTTCCTATTTCGTCCTCAAGAATGAGTACTGATCAAGATCACGGAAGCAACACGAAGCGCGGGTAGTACAACGACTCGTCGTCGAGGGCACGGTCCGCGGACAGCGCGATCGTCGCATAGGTACAGACCAGCCCCGGACCCTTGAGTTGCGGGTGCGCCTTGCCTGCGTAGACGAGTACGTCGGACGCCACCCGCGGTGTCACCAGCCGCTCAGGCCGCGACCACGGACCCTGCAGGGCCACCGCCTCACGCCGGCTGACCGACACGCGCAGCAGGCGAGCGCGCGCCAACAGCGGCGACGTGAAAGGGTGACGCTTCAGTAACTTCAGCGCTCGGAGGGCCGGCACGCTATCTACCAGCGGCAGCCACGGGATCGCTTCCACCAGCACAAACCTCCCCAGTAATGGGTCGTGGTGCACGGTGAACTCAGTGGCGGGGTCTTCGACCACGGCCGTCGCCGCAACAGCCTCACTGGACCAGCCTGAGCCGCACCACCACTCCGCCTGCTGGAGCCCCTGCTCAACAGTGCCCAGCGGCCAACGGAGCAGGAATGCCAGGCGCGGCCGCCTGAAACCACGGTATCGAGGCTTGCGCCGGATCCGTCCCGGACGCAACTCGTGGCCGTCGCGCCAGCCGTAGGCGTAGAGGTGGTCGCCGTGGGTAACGGCGCCGGCGCCCGGGATGATGCGGTTGACAGCCGGCGGCGTGGCCAGCATCTCGACGTGCCATGCGCTGGGCGGGCCGTCGATGCCGCTAACCAGGGCTGCCGTCCAGTCAAAAACCTCGAAGAAAGTGAGAGAACCCTCCGCTTTCCACGCGTCCACCGGGGTTGGGAGGTCTGGACGCGCCGAGCGCACCCGCATCAGGAACACGACCACGCCGGCGGGCGTCAGCGCGCCCGCCATCGGCCATAACCAGCCAGCGTCAGTCGCGAAGAAAGGTTCGGGGTTCCCTGGCGGGCCACCGTACCGCATCGACAGATGCGCGGTGCTGGGATCGTTGTCTGACTGCAGCGCAACCGAATTGTGCACGAAGCGCGCCTCGCGACGGCTGGGGCCGACGAAGGTGTCGCCGAAAAGCCACATCGTGCGGCCATTGCCCAGCGCCACCGAGTACGCCGCATCCGCCCCCCGCCAGTTCGGATCGCGGTGGAAAAGAGCGTCGGCTTCCGGCCAGGGACGGCCCTCGGGACGCCTGCCTGGACCAGTGTGCGAGGCTCGGTCTGCTGTCACCAGGACAATTGTCCTCGGGATGGCAGGATAAGGGCGTGAGTGATGATGCCCCGAAAGCGGTTCCAGAGGTTCTTTTTGTCTGCGTCCACAACGCCGGTCGCAGCCAGATGGCCGCAGGGCTGCTGGCCCGGATGGCCGGCGGCCGGGTCGTCGTACGCTCAGCGGGCAGCCTGCCCGCGGACGAGATCAACCCCGCCGTCGTACAGGCCATGGATGAAGTGGGTATCGACCTCACCCGGGAATTTCCAAAGCCCCTGACGGACGAGTCCGTGCGCGCGGCTGACGTCGTCATAACGATGGGGTGTGGCGACGCCTGCCCGCTCTTTCCGGGCAAACGCTACGAGGACTGGGTGCTCACCGATCCCGCCGGTAAGACCGTCGATGAGGTCCGTCCGATCCGAGATGAGATCGAGGCCAGGGTGAAGCAACTGCTCGAGTCGTTAAAGCCTTCCGCGGACCTACCGACCTCGGCGTAGCGTCCAGGGACGATCTCTCAGCGGTTCGTCGCCTGGTGTGGCACGACGAGCTCGTCGGCTTCCTCGTGTACGTGCGGATACAGGTAGCGGACCGTGGCGATTGCCACCCCACACCCAACCATCTGCGCGATGAGGAACATCGGGACTGATGTCGGCGCGATGCCGGCGAAGGTGTTGGAAAGGGAGCGGGCGACAGTGACGGCGGGGTTGGCAAAGCTGGTGGAAGAGGTGAAGAAATATGCGCCGGTTATGTAGGCGCCGACCGCAAAGGGCGCCAGCCCTGCCCTTCGGCTGCGCACCACGCCGAAGATGACCAGGAGCAATCCCAGGGTGGCGACGACCTCGCTCAACCAGAGACTCGGGCTCGAGCGATCGTGCGTGCTGGTCGAGATCCATTGGAGCCCATAGATAAGGTTGGCCAGGATTGCGCCGACGGCAGCGCCGAGCAACTGGCCTACAACGTAGACCGCCGCGGCGGCGCGGCTCAGTCCGCCGAACGCGAGGTCGGCAATGGTCACCACGGGGTTGAGGTGTGATCCAGATACCGGGCCCACGGCGAGGATGATCGCGACCAGAGCGCCGCCCGTGGCGATCGCGTTCTCGAGCAGAGCCAGGCCAGTATCGTGCGGACTCAACCTGGATGCCGCGATACCCGACCCGATCACGGCCAGCAAGAGGAAGGCGGTGCCGAGGAACTCGGCCACCGCCTTCCGTAGCAGTTGGGGTTCGCCTAGCAAGTGGCGCAGGCGGGCGCCTGGGCCCTTCGGGCCACCAGGCGACTGAGCCGATTGAGCACGGGCCGAAGGGAGAACGCGTCCCGGCAGCAATGAATAATGCGCTGGAAGGCGGCCGCTCGCTGTCTGCGGTCCATCTCCTGACGCGCGACGAGGAGCGAGCCGTTGGGATCGAAGGCATTCATGCTGATACCTCTGCCCTCGCGGGCTTGGTGGCACGGATCGCGGCGCTGGCGATCTTGCCCTGGAACGCCTCGGGGGCATATTCGCGGTCGACGGCGATCTCCACGCCCTCGAACCCGGCGTTGACCATCAGGTCGCGGTAATCGTCGACCGGGATGGTGCCCGCGACGCAGCCCGCCCACTGGTCCAGCGCCCTCTTCACGGGCTCTGGAAGGACGCCGGTCGCGACCATGTCCGAGACCGCGAACCTTCCGCCCGGCCTGAGCACCCTGAATGCCTCGGCTATCACGGCGCCTTTATCTTCGGCGAGGTTGATAACGCAGTTGGAAATGACAACGTCGACGCTGGCCTCGGGAAGAGGGATCTCCTCGATGGTTCCCTTGAGGAAGGTGACATTCTCAACTCCCGCCTTTGCCTTGTTGGCATTCGCCACGGCGAGCATCTCGTCGGTCATGTCGAGACCAAAGGCATGTCCGCCGGGTGCAACCCTGCGCGCCGACAGCAGGACGTCGAGGCCGGCGCCGCTACCGAGGTCAAGAACCTTGTCACCCGGTTTCAGGTCGGCGAGCAGCAGGGGATTTCCGCAGCCGAGGCTGACCCTGGGGTCCATTCCCACCCTGGCGGCGTCGTCCGGGGAGTATGTGCCGGCGGCGCTTACCCCGTCAGCGGGATGGCAGCAATCGGGGCCGCAGCACGCCCCATCGGACCCCTTGGCGATGCCGAGCGCCGCCGAGGCATATCTCTGGCGTACGGCTTCTCGAATTTCTGTCATGGTCACTGCCTCCTAGGCATTGATGGATATCGATGCCAGTCTATGCGCAGCCATTGATGATTGTCAATGCGTTTGTTAGGATGGACCAATGCGAGTGGAACTCCCCGTCCGCGAGCGCGGCATCTGCTGCGACGTTCGCCTCGATCTCGAGCCTGCCACGGTGGCGGCGGGGGTGGAACTACTCAAGGCGCTGGCGGACCCGGCGCGGCTACAGATCATCGCCGCCTTACGGGTCGCGACCGACCCAATCTGCGTGTGCGACTTCACCGCGGCCCTCGGCCTCTCCCAGGGAACAATCTCGCACCACATGGGTAAGCTTCGCCAGGCCGGCCTGGTCAGGGTCACCAAACAGGGCGTTTGGTCCTTCTACCAGCTGGACCCGGGTCTCCCGGCAGCGACCCGCCGCTTCCTCCAGGACGCCGTGTCCATCGGTTCGGTCCGGGGCTGAGCCCAACCGGGCCAGGAGCCCACCTGCCTGAGGAGGTTTTCGCCACTGTCTTCGCGGCCACCGGACGCAGCTAACGCGATGTGTTGGGAAGTCCTCCCGTTACCGGGACGACGGGTGCGGACGAGGAGGCCGTGGCGACGGCGACCCCCTCTTGACCGCTCGCCAGCAGGAATCTCAGGTAGTCACCGACGGTCGTGGGATCCACCCGCAGGTCGTTGTGGTACATCCCCGGGTAGGTGCGGTTCAGTGCCCCCGCCAACCGGGGGCTGTCGCGGTCGTCACCGACCCCCGGGACCAACTGGAAGAAGGGATCCCCGTTGTCCGTCCCGTTGTAAACAGTCATCCAGCGGGTGGGTCCCGGAGCTTCACCAGCGGCGTTGAGCTGGGCCAGCCAGGGCGTCCCCGGGGCGATCTCGTCGCAGCCGTAATAGGTGGTTTCGAGCCCGCGGCATACGGTAGTCCCGTGGTTGGCACCGGCGATCATCACCGCTGCCAGCACATCCGAGCGCAACTCGGGGTGGACCAGGAGCATCTTGCGGGTGACGGTCACCCCCAGGGAATGGGCCACCATGTCCACCTGCGACGACCCGGTGTATGCCTGGACGGCGCGCACAAAGTTGTAGAGGTCGAGAACATTGGGATCGTCCGACGCGCCTTTTCCACCGCTGCAACAGAGCGCGTTCGGGTTCGCTGACCAGTATGCCTGGCTCTCAGCATCCGGTGCAGAGCGGGTGGGCATCCCCGCGTACGCGTTCTCAAGGCCGTTGTAGGAGATCGCATACATCTCCTGGTCGGTGTACCCGGCCAGGGCCTTGAACTGATCGGCGACGAGGAACCAGTTCTCGGAGTCGGCCTGGTTGCCGTGGACGAAGATCACGGGCACATGCTTGCGTGGCGCGAGGTGTTTGACGCCGCCCCACCCGCCCAGGGCGAAGCCCCACTCGCAGTCCGTCAGCCTGGGGAAGTCGGGGGCGAAGAGTGACACCGCGGGGAAGGGCATGTTGTGCCCGCTCTGCGGTTCCGCCGCGGCGATCGCCGCACAGGGGGTGGGCGCGGCGCCGGCGGTTGGTACCGACGAGTAGAGCGTGGCCAGCGAGATGGTCGCAACGATCGCCCAGCGCAGCCTTCCCATGAGTGGGCGTGTCAGCGGCCTGTGCGAGCGCTCCAATTTCATGGCGCTACTGTAGCGACCGGCGGCGGCGATTGTGTGAGACCTCGGGGCTGACCCGTCGCGGTCAACCCCCCGCGGATCCCTGCTCCGCGGACACGGCACGCATGTTGCCATTGTCCTGGTCGATTCGCGACGCGATCAGGCGGCTGACCAGTTCCATCGATTCCAGCCCCTCCTGTGAGAGCAGGACCGGGTGGTCGCTGGTGGCGCAGACATCCCCCCACACGTCTCCATTCCCCAGCACGATGGGGATCTCCGCGCGCGATTCGAAGAAGGGCCTGCCTCGCACATTGCGGCGCGTGGCCGTGCCCTCCTTCTGGATGCCCCAAACCACCTCGGCGCCGCCCGGCTGGGCATGGCGTACCACGTAGGCCTGGTCCATCCCGGTGCTGCGGCGCACCTCCACCAGAAGCGACTCAATCAAGATCGGGAGGGTCGGCTCCGCACTGACCACTTCAGCCAGCGCATCCAGCGTGCGGAAGCCCACCGACGCCAGGATCGACTTCCACGGCTGGCGGCGGCTGAGGAGCTCCGCGATCCCGGCCGCTTCCGTCGGGCGCCCGAAGAGATAGCCCTGCACCTCCTCACAGTGGTTGCGGACCAGGAACGCGAACTGCGCCGCATCCTCGACCCCTTCCGCGATCACCTGCATTCCCAGGCCATGGGCCATCGTGAGCATCGCCGCGACGATCGGAACGCTGTCCTCGGAACTGGTGATCCGTCCGACGAACGAACGGTCGATCTTAAGGCGATCGAGGGGGAAATTCTGGAGCCGTGAAAGCATCGAGTAACCGGTCCCGAAGTCGTCGACAGCCACGCTGACGCCCATCGCCCGGACCTCCTCGAGGGCGGCGATCACCTCCTCCGTCTGGCGAACGGCCACGCTCTCGGTGAGCTCAACCTCCAGCTGCCTGGGTGGCAGCCTGGTCTCCTCGAGGATCGTTCTGACGGACTGCACAAAACCTTCACTTTCCAGGGCGCGGCCGGAAACGTTAACGGCCACCCGAAGCGCCGGCAGCCCGGCGTCGGCCCAGCCCTTTGCCTGCAGGCAGGCCTGGCGCATCACCCACCGGTCGAGTTGGATGATGAGCCCCACCTCCTCGGCCAGGGGGACGAACATATCGGGGGAGAGTCGGCCCTGTTCGGGATGATTCCAGCGCACCAGGGCCTCCGCACCGACAAGGCGGCCGGAGGCAACGTCAACCTGCGGCTGGTACTCGATCAGGAACTGCTCTTCGCGGAGGGCGGTGTGCAGTTCCTGCTCCATCGCCAGGCGGTTCATGGCGACGCGGTGGAGGCCCTGGTCAAAGAGACGGTACCGGCCCTTACCCTCGTTCTTGGCCGCGTACATGGCCACGTCGGCCATTCGCAGAAGACCCTCGGCGTCGAGCCCCTCCATCTCGCCGTGGATGGAGATGCCGAGGCTCGCCGTCACCGCGAGGGACCGGCCGTCGAACTCGAACGGGCTTTCGAAGCTGGCCAGGATCCGCGCCGCGGTGACAATGGCGCCGCCGGCATCCGTCAGTCCCTCGACCAGTACCGCGAACTCATCGCCGCCGAGGCGCGCGGCGAAGTCCTCCGGGCGCAGTTGCTCGACCAAACGCACGGCGACAGCGCGCAGCAGTTGATCCCCGGTCTCATGACCGAGGCTGTCGTTGACCGTCTTGAAGTTGTCAAGGTCGAGCAGCATCACTCCGAAGGATTTTTCGTGGCGGCGTCCACGGGCAGCGGCGACATTGACCCGTTGGCGGAAATCAGCCCGGTTGCCAAGCCCCGTCAGGGAGTCGTGGTAGGCCAGGTCCTCGAGCCGAGCTCGGGTTGACTGAAGCTGCTGGCGGGTGCCCTCCAGCGCCTGCACGGAACGCAGGACCTCGCTCTGCATGGTGTTGAAGCTGTTGGCCATGGCGCTGAGTTCATCCTTCGTCTGAACCACCACCGCCTCAAACGAGGGGTCCGCCAGCGGCTGATCAAGATGACCGACGCCCAGGCGCTCCAGCGCCCGGGTGAGGTCGGCGAGGGGCCCGACCGCGAGGTGGTCGGCCGCCGCCGCCACCTGCGAGGTCGCGTGCGCAATGGCGCCCGGAAGGATCAGGCCGACGGCGATGGTCAGCAGCGCCACGGCCACAAAGATGTCTTCGCAGGCGGTGACCAGGACCTCCTGGCCGCTGCGGCCAAGGCTGGTAACCGCCAGCAGGTAGCCAGCTCCGTCCAGCACCAGCACCGCGAGCATGGCGCCCGTCAGCTTGAGATGCAGGGACCGCACGCGCAGCGGAAGCCCGCTCCCCCGCCGGTCGGCGAGGATCCTCCAGGCGTACAGGACGGAGCCCGAGTAGGCCAGGGCGATCCCAAACAGGACCGTCGGCAGACCGAACTGTTGGAAGCCCAGGATCGTGCTGACCAGCCATAC
The DNA here is from genome assembly GCA_046262515.1 of Candidatus Dormibacteria bacterium. GTDB lineage: Bacteria > Chloroflexota > Dormibacteria > DASZGP01 > DASZGP01 > JAXDLW01. The sequence goes on from JBHEMP010000140.1 coordinate 12,373, forward strand.
AACCGCCGCGACCACCCCCAGCTGAATGCTCCAGGTGGGCGCCCGCCAGGGGCGAAGGGTGTCCGGGGAGTTGCGTCGCAGGAGCCACACCGCGACGTTGGGCAGGGCAATCCCAAGGAGGTACGTCAGGTTTGCGGCAGCGACCACCCAGATCGGGTCGCCCGCGAGTAGGAAGATGATCGCGAAGACCGCGGTGATGATGGTGGCCACCCACGGGGCGTCGGTGCGCGATCGCAGGGCCAGGAACCGGGGAACGAGCCCGTCGTCACCCAGCTGTGAAAGCGTCCTCGAGGCGCCGGCAAGGGGCTGGAGGCTGCCATGAAACATGTTGAAGACCATGAAGGCGATCGCGGCTGAGCGCGCCCCGGCGCCAAACACGAGCGCAAAAGTGGGACCGAGGACCGCCGTCAGGTCACCCTGCAGGGTCTTGGACCCGAAGACTCCCAGCCAGACGACGGGCAGGACGATGAAATAGACGCCCGCCATCCCGGCGCTGGCCAGCATCGCCCTCGGCAGGTCGCGCACCGGGTTCTTCATTTCACCTACGTGGCAAGTGGCCGCCTCGAACGCCGGCGCCGCGAAGCCCACAAGGTACAGCCCGGCCATGAGGCTGGTGAGTCCCCCGAATAGCCCTGCGAAAGGTGTCTCAAGGTGGAAGGATGTCGCCACCCTCCAGTTGACCTGGCCGCCAACGACGGGGAGCACCGCCGACAAAAAGGCGAGCGTCGCCGATATCGCGGCCACCGGCCTGGCCACCCTTGAGACCCACCTGACGCCCGCCAGGTTGACCGCTGTGAACAGGACTACGATCGCCACGGCGATGACGTTCGTGTTCACGGCAGGCATGTACCACTGGTGGAGAGCGGACGCGGAAAGGAGGGCCGTCAGCCCGCAGGTCGGAACCCATCCCCACCAGTAACAGACTCCGGTGAGGTTGGCGAGCACGGGGCTGTACGGACGGAAGGCCTCGGCGCAGCTGGCGGCGATCCCCCCGACGCGGTTGGGGTACATCAGGACCAACTCGGTCCAACCCGGTGCCGCCATCCAGCTCAACATCAGCCCGGCGATGAGCAGCGGGACCGCGGCGCTCCCCTGGGAGAGGAGAAGCGCGCCGATCAGGAAAAGGCTCTGGTTTGACCCTCCCATGGCCAGCGCCGTCACCCCGACCCAACCCAGCGTTCGCGGATGTGGGCGCGGAACCATAACCTGCGTGTCCGTCGCCATCAGCGTCAGGTTAGTCACAGATCGTCCTGCGCCCTGTGACCTTCGGTCACAGGTGTGTGCCACGGGGGGCTACCTAATTCAAAGGTCGTACCGGACACGTGCAGCCGCTGCGTGCCGAAGATCCCCCGCATTGACAACGTCAACTCAAGCCCGTTCTGGTCGCCTGCCTTAGTTAGAGTGCCCTTGGAACCATGGGACCCCGCGAGGCTGCTGGCGGTATCGCTAGGAACTCGCGAGTCGCTCGCTGACCGTGGAATCGACCCGGGCGATGGCCCGCCTGACAGCCGGCGCGCCGAGCACGGCCCCCGCCAGGACGCCCACCAGCGCGCCACCCGCGACATCCCCGGGGTAGTGGTCGCCCACGAATACCCGGGCGTAGCCCACCGCCGCCGCCAGCAGTATGGCCAGGGTCCCGAGACGGCGATGGATCATGAACAGAACCACCGCGATGGCCATGGCCGCTGCCACGTGGTCGCTCGGAAACGAGGCGTCAGCGGTGTGCGCGAGCAGCACGTGCACCCGTCCCGGGTGCGCGGCGAAGGGCCGCGGCCGGGTCCAGAGCAGGGAGATCACCTGGTTGACGGCCAGCGCCAGTCCGGAGGCCAGCAGGGCGGCACCCGCCCCGCACCGGTCGGGAGCGGAGCGCCGCACCAGCCCGACGCCGAACCACAGCCCAACGGCGGCGATGAAGAAGAGCTCGGACCACCTGGCCAGGGCGACCATGGCGGCATCCAGCAGGGGCTGTGAACCCGCGGCCGCGTTGATCCAGTGCTCGAGTTGGAAGTCCACGCCCATCAACCACGCCGTCGACGCCACGCTCATGGCGTCAGCCGGCGGTGATGCCGCCGTCCAGGACCAGCATGGTGCCCGTCGCGAACGCCGCGGCCTCTGAAGCCAGGTAGCACACCGCCTCGGCAACCTCCTCGGGGGTCCCGAGGCGTCCCAGCGGCTGCCGGGCGATAAGCGCGGTGCGCATCGCGGCGGCATCCCCCGACTGGTCCAAGAGGCGCCCCACCCAGGGTGAATCAACGGTGCCGGGACAGACGCAGTTGCAGCGGACTCCCTGGGCCGCGTACTGCACCGCCACCTGCTTGGTCAGAGCGATCACCGCTGCCTTGCTGGCGCAGTACGCAGCCCGGTCGCGGAGGCCGACCATCCCCGCCACCGATGCGGTGTTGACGATCACGCCTCCCGCCCCCGGGAGCATGTGGCGGACAGCGTGTTTGCAACCGAGGAACACGCCGCGCGCATTTACCGCGAAAACGCGGTCCCAATCCTCCACGGTGCAGTTGAGCACGTCGGTGGTTGAGCCGATACCCGCGTTGTTGCAGACGATGTCCAGGCCCCCCAGCTGGTTCACGGCGGCATCCATCATGGCGCTGACCTGCGCCTCGTCGGCGACGTCCACCGTCCACCCCAGGGTGCCCTCCGGCACTCCGCTCGCATCGAGGTCAGCTGCCAGTACGGCGGCACCCCGATCGCGCAACTTGGTGGCAATTTGCTGTCCAATCCCGGAGGCTGCCCCGGTGACCACCGCGACGCGCCCTGCGAAATCCTGCATCCGCGTGACCTAACCTTCCCTGGGGACCGCGTAGCGGTGCTCGGGCACAATCGCGAACCAGTCCGGGCGGCCCGGGTCGCGGTCATAGGTGTAGCCGCCCAACGCCTGGAACATACCGCTGTACTCACCCAGCCGGTCGTGGTCCAGGGTCACCCCTAGCCCCGGCCCCGTGGGGACGTCGATGCAGCCGCCGCGGTACTTCATAAGGCCGCCCTCGATGATGTCGTCGCGGAGATGGTGATAGTGGGCGTCGGAGGCAAACTTGAGGTTGGGCAGGAGCGCCCCGAGGTGCAGCATGGTGGCCAGCTGGATGCCAAGCTCACCGCTGCTGTGCACCGATACACCGAGCTGGAAAACGTCGCAGACCTGGCCCGCGCGCTGCGCCAGCCGCAACCCTCCCCAGAAGGTGGTGTCGAGCAGGATGACGTCGATGGCGTCAAGCCGGATGTTGGTGGCCAGCTGTTCGAAGTTGACGACCACCGTGTTGGTGGCGGTGGGAATGGAGATGCGGTCGCGAAGCCGGCGCATTCCCTCCAGCCCCAGGACCGGGTCCTCAAGGTAATCCACGGGCAGGTCGGCAATGGCGGCGGCGACGTCGAGCGATTCCTCCAGGGTCCAGGCGCAGTTCGGGTCCAGCCTCACCCGGTGGCCGGGCAGTGCTTCCGATACGGCGCGGAGCACGGCGACGTCGTGCTGGGGCGGAAAATAGCCACCCTTCAGCTTGTGGACACGGAAACCATGCTCCTCGCTCAGCTGCTTCGCGTGGGCGGCGATCTCCGCGGGAGTCTCCTCGCCACCCTTGCCGGTCTCCTCGTCCGCGTATCTATAGAAGAGGTACGAGGCGAACTCCACCTTCTCCCGCAGCGCGCCACCGAGCAGGTCGCAGACCCGGAGCCCGGTGGCCTGACCCATGAGGTCGAGGCAGGCGAACTCCAGCGCCGCATGCACCTGCGTCCGCCCGTTGTAGAGCGCGGCCGTGGGGTTCAGGATCTTGAACCGCAGCGCTTCCAGTTCGAACGGGTCGTGACCCACGAGGTACGGCTTCATCGAGCGCATCAGCTGTTCCGCGCTCTCCCCTCCCCCGCCCATTTCACCAAGCCCGACCAGCCCCTGGTCGGTCTCGACCTCCACCACGGTGCGGATGAACCGGCCCCAATGGGCCCCGACGGCGTGGCGCAGCGGAGCCTCGATAGGTACGCTGACGGTGGTGGCCCGGATGTCGACGATGCGCCCGGCCGGCCCGGTGCGGCGGCCAGCGCGGGCCTGGATTTCAGCGCTCACTTGATGGCCGCCATGACGCCGCCGTCCACCGTGTAGCAGGCGCCGGTCACAAACGAAGACCGGGGACCCGCCAGGAAAACCACCACCTGGGCAACTTCGTCAGCCCGCGCCATGCGTCCCAAAAGATGGAGGCCCCCCCACTCCTCGATGACCGCGTCAGTGTCGGGTGAAAGGTCACGGGCCGCGGCGCGCAGCATCGGGGTGTCGACGGAGCCCGGGGCGACACAGTTGACGCGCACGTTGGGGGCGTGGTCGAATGCCATCGCCCGCGTCAGCCCCAGCACCGCGTGCTTGCTGGTGACGTAGGCCACCGACCCTGGGCGCGCGCCAAGACTCTGGACGGAGGCGACGTTGACCACCGCTCCGCGCTGTTCCTCGATAGAGGGGACCAGGTATTTGGCCATCAGGAACATACCCTTCACGTTGACCGCCAGGACCTCGTCCCAGAGGGCTTCCGCGGTGGTCACCACCGTGCCGTAGCGCTGGATACCGGCGCTGTTGACGAGGACGTCGACATGGCCGTGCTGGGCGAGGATGGCCGCCGTCGCGGCCTCGACCGCGGCCCGGTCGGAAACGTCGGCGGCGTGCGTGGAGACGACCGCGCCGAGCGACTTCAGGCTGGCCACGGCCTCCGCAAGTTTCGCCTCGTCGCGGTCCACCAGGGCCACGCGCGCGCCCTCGGCGACGAGGGCTGCGGCGCAGGCATTCCCAATCCCCATGGCGGACCCGGTCACCACCGCGACCTTGCCGTCGAACTCTGCCATCAAGCGCTCCCCAGGTCCGGGTACCGCAACGCCAGGCCGGGGATCCCGAAGTCGGCCGAGGTTAGGTGCCAGCGCCCCAGGTTGGCGATCACGCAGGTGCGCAGGTCCGGGCCCGCAAAGGTCGCGTTGGTTGTCGCGGCGATGATGGTTCCGCGAGGGTCCTCGGCCAGCACCTCGAGCCGACCGCCGGGCGACACGCGCACCACGCGGTCGGGCCGGTAGCACGTCACATAGGCGTTGCCCTCGGCGTCCAGGGCCACGCCGTCGGGCACCGTTCCCGGCAGCTCGGCAACGATCCTCCGCCGCCCCGCGCGTCCGTCGCCGGAGATCTCGATGTGCACCAGGGCGGGCACCCCCGTCGACTCCGCCACGTACAACCCGGTCCCCTCAACATCCAGGCAGGCGCCATTGGGGAAGTTCCGTGAGGTGTCGCACCACACGTCGGTCCGGCCGTCCGGGGCGACCCGGAAAATGCAGCCGTCGGCGGCGTCGAAATGCCCTGAGTCCGTCACGTACGCAAAGCCGTCGGCAGCGAAGACCAGCATGTTCGGGTTGACCATCGGTCGGGCGGCGGTCCCCGTGGACCACGCGGTGGCCTCGCCGCCGCCGGGGTCGAGGCGCATCACCGCCAGGTTCTTGGTGTCGCAGGCGTAGACCCGCCCGGCAGCGTCGAGGGTGACCCCGAGCAGGAACCCCCCGGTGCTGCCCACCTGCTCCAGCGTGCGGTTGGTGACGTCCACCCGGTAGACCTGGCCCGCCTCGCCACCCGCGTAGACATCGCCGTTCGGCCCCGTGGTCACCCCCTCCGGGTGGTCCAGCCCCTCGACAAAGATCTCCAGTCGGTCCAGGCCGACGCCGTCCAGGCTGATATCCGGCATCAGGCGGCCAGCGGCCGAAGCGTGCAGGCCACGGTCACGGTGCGGGCCTGCCCGGGCTCAAGCACGATCTGCGTCCCGGTCGTCTCGGTCACGGTGTGCAGGCCGCGGCCGGGAAAGCTGCTGGCGGGCTCGATGGCGAGCACGTACGCCTCACCGTGCCAGGGGGCCTCCGTGCTGCCGTGCGCCTCGAGCCAGTACCACGCGTGAGGTAGCACGGAAGCGTCCCAGTCGAGGTCGACGGCGAGGCCGACCGCCGGGCTCTCAATCGACATGTGCCCGCGGCTGAACCCCGTCAGGTAGGCGAAACGGTCGCAGGGCTGGTCCTCGCCGGGCACCCGGCTCAGGTCCACGTCTTCGCCGTGCCGACCCGGCACCAACGGCCAGGAACCGCGGGCGCCGACCGCAAGGTCGCCGCTCAAGGTGTCGCGAGCGTCGTCCACGACAATGGTGGTCGCCGCGCCGCTCACGGTGCAGCCGGGACCGATGAACGGGGCGCCGAAGGCTGGGTGCTGTACCCACATCACCTCAAGTGGCTCGCCACCTTCGTTCTCAGCGGTCTCGGTGACGGTCAGCGTGGCGTCGTCAAGCCTGACCTCCCGGCGCATCGACACCGGGACGGTCTCGAGCCTGGTCGTCAGCTCCACCGCGGCCCCGCCGCCGACTTCGAGCGGCCTCCAGTCCCAGCGGGCCATCGCGGCCTCGCCGTGGAATCCATGTCGCACTCCCGCATGATCACACTCGTCGCCGCCGTTTGGAAACAGCGTCTGCCACCCGCCCGGGTACCTGTGCATGAACGCCGCGTTTGAACCCGGGGCGACGACCTGGTCCGAAGGAGGGCGGAGGCCCCAGGGCGACTTCCAGAGAACATCAAGCTCAAGGCGCCGAGAGATGAAGCTGAGGATGTCGCCGCCCTTCCCCGGTACCAGGGTAACGCTGGCACTATCCGTCCCCAGGACCACGACCTCCCAGCCGTCGGCGACCTCGGTGCGGACCGCTGCCCCCGCGACAGACCCGCCCTGGTTGTTCATCACCCAGGAGAGGATAGTGCCGTCGTGGCGCTGCGGAGGCGGGGGAGGGCCGCCCGGGACGCATCTGGTAGTTAAGAAGAACCGTTCCACCTTTCCCGACAGGAGGCCCCCGGAGCAGTGCGACCTGAGCCGAGTCCGCGCACCCCCCGCCGCGCGCGGCGCCGTCGGAGGTACGGGGTCCCGAGACTCGTTGTCATTTTCGGCCTGCCGCTGGTGTCTCTGCTACTGGCTGTTGTTGGCCTCGGCGTACATGCCGCCATGACCCTCCCCGACCTCAAGCAGATCAACGCGGCGACCGGCACGGTGACCTTCGCCGACCGGCATGGGACAGTGCTGGCCCGCACCGGCCGCGGCAACCAACGCGTCACCCCGGTGAAGCTGGACGAGGTCGCGCCCGTGATGCAGCAGGCGACGGTGGCGGCAGAGGATCGCAACTTCTGGCACGAGGGCTCGCTGGACCTGCGAGCGCTTTTCCGCGCCGTGGTCGTGGACACGATCAGCAGGAGGCCGGACCAGGGCGCGAGCACCATCACCCAGCAGTTGGCCAAGTTGGCATTTCTCAACCCCCACAAGACGGCCCGTCGCAAGGTCCAGGAGGCGATGCTGGCGCAGAAGCTCAGCACCACCTACTCCAAGGCGCAGATTCTGGAGATGTACCTCAACCTCGTCTACTACGGTCATGGCGCCTATGGCATCGCCCAGGCCAGCCGCGTGTACTTTGGCAAAGCCGCAGGGGATCTCGACCTTCGGCAGGCATCCCTGCTGGCCGGCCTGGTCGATGCGCCCTCGGTCAACGACCCCTTCCGCAACCCCGACTCGGCCTTCCGGCGGCAGCACTACGTGCTGGCCGGGATGGTCGCCACCGGCGCGGTTTCCGCAAAGGAGGCCGCCGCGGCGGACCCCCTCCCCAGGGACCCGACGGTTGCCTACGACCACCAGCAGGCGCTCTTGAACGACCTCAAACAGGGCCGGCCCGTGGCGGTGGGACCGGCGCCCCACTTCGTCGACTACGCGACCGGTGAGCTACAGCGGATTCTCTCCAACGACCCGAGCGTCCTCAACCAGAACGTCACGGTGACCACCAGCCTCGACCTCGCCACACAGGAGGGTGCGGACCGCGCCGTCAAGAATGGAGTGCCGAACATCGGTGGCGGCGCCAACAACGGGGCGCTGCTGATGATGGATGCACACAACGGGCAGATCCTGGCCATGGTCGGCTCGCGCGATTATGGAGATGCATCAATCGGCGGGGAGTACAACATTGCCACCGCGACCCGGCGGCCCGGGTCCTCCTTCAAACCGTACGTCTACGCAGCAGCGTTCATGGACAAACGCCTTGGTCCCTACAGCACCCTCCACGACACGTACACGGAGTCGCAATCACTTGGCGGGGTGAAGGATTTCGACAACCACTTCCTGGGCGCTATGTCGGCATCCCGCGCCCTTGTCCTTTCCCGCAACGTGCCCGCGGAGGAGGCTATGGTCGATGTCGGGATCCCCGAGGTCATCCACCTGGCCCACGACATGGGAATCCGAAGCCCACTGTCGCCTGATGTCAGCACGGCGATAGGGTCCTCGTCGGTCAGCATGATCGAGCACGTCTCGGCATATTCCGCCTTCGCCAACCGGGGCATCACCGTCAGCGCCGCCGCGATCCTGAAGGTTGTCGCGGGCGACGGCAAGGTGCTGTACCAAGCGCCGACCAGCAGCAGCAGACCGGTGCTACGCGCCGGCGTCGCCTGTGACGTGACCACCATCCTGCGCGGCTACCCGGGCCAGTGGGGACTCAAGTTCCGGCAGCCGACCGCGGGCAAGTCAGGCACAACCGACAGCTTCGTCGACGCTTGGTACATGGCCTACACGCCGGATTGGGTCGTGGCCACCTGGGCGGGGCACACCGAAGGTGGGAATCAGCGCGAGTTCCCGATGACGGACATCTATGGTGTCGACACCGCGTCGGAGGTCACGGTTCCGTTTGTCAACACCCTACCGCCGGCCAAGGGCACCTTCAGCTGCCGGGCCGACGGTTACTCCCCGAGCGCGCCTTCGCCGCCGCTGCCCGTCCCGACTTATTCAGCGCCGCCCGCCACGGCGGCTCCTTTGCCGGCGCCCAGCCCAACTCCATCCATCCAGGCCAACCCTTCGCCCGCCGCTACCGCAGTTGCGTCCCCCGTCACCTCTCCGGTAGCTGCGCCGTCGCCGCCACCGCCCGCACCGTCCCCGGCTTCGAGCCCGAGCCCGCCGCCGCGTTAGGCGCCCTTATCTCGATGTGCTCGTCGCCTGTCCTTAGTTATAGTCTGACCCGGGAAGACGGCGGCGTTTCGGCGAGGGAGGCGCAAGGAGGGTCCTGAAATGATGCATAGGGCGGTGCGTCGGCGGTTGGTATCCAGCTTGGCTGTGCTCGGCACGGTTGTCGGGGGGCTCTCGGTTAGCCCGGCCACGACGGCCCTGGCAACGTCAGCGGGAACCTCATCCAACTTCTCCCTGGTCGGTCACGACGCGCTCTTCAACCGCGGCGAGAACGCCGCGATGGCGATCAACGGCAATTACGCGTACATCGGAAATCGGACCGACGGCAGCCCGAACCACCTGCATCCCGGCGTCCTCATCGACGACATCAGCGAGCCGACGAACCCGCACAACGTTGGCGAGATAGCGCTGACGAGCGTCGACCCGAGCTTCGCGCTCGGCACGACGTCGCGCGAACTCCGCGTGTGGCCGCAGCAAAACCTTCTGATGGTCATGTACTTCGGCTGCAGCGCGATCCTTCACGCTTGCACTTCGCAGGCCGACCTGGCGGGCTCCCCCAACCCGGTGATCGCCTTCTTCGATATCGCCGGCCCCAAGGCAACCAGCCCTCAGCTGGTAAGCAAGTACGTCGCGTCTGGAACTCTCATCGGCAGAGTTCCCCAGGCATTCAACTCGCAGCCGCACGAGATGTTCCTCTGGGTTGACCCGCTGCGCGCTGGTCGGGCGATGATCTACACCACGTTCCCCAACAACTATCCGACCCGTTCGCTGATGGTGGTGGATATCAGCAACTGGCGCACCGGAGGCTTCACCGAGACCAAGTTCGACCTGCACAACCAGTTCCAAGACACGACCAATTACGACGTCAGGCTCCACTCTATGTCGGTCTCGGCGGACGGCAAGCGTACCTACCTGGCTCATCTTGGCGGCGGCTTCCTCGTCGTCGACAGTTCCGACATCGCGAACAACGTGGCAAAGCCGCAACTGCGGCTGATCACGCCGATCGCCAACAGGGTGTATTGGGACAACCAGGGCGCTCATTCGTCGGTCTATTTACCTGGCAGGCCATACGTCTTTGTGACCGAGGAGATCTACGGGAGAGACATCGTCAGCACGGCCCTGTCCAGTGCGCTGCTCGGTTGTCCCTGGGGGTGGGCCCGAGTCATAGATGTCCACGACGAGACGCACCCCAAGCTCGTGGCCCAATACAAAATCGCCGAGAACGACCCTTCGTATTGCCCCGGGGTCAGCCAGACCCAGAACAATTTCAGCAGCTACGCATCCCACAACCCCACGGTGCTCCCGGACGTGGCCATACTCACCTGGCACTCCGGGGGATTGCAGGCGGTGAACCTCGCGGACCCGGTGCACCCAACGCAGGCGGGTTTCTACCTACCCACGCCAGAGACGCTATCCGTTACTCCTGACCCGGCGTTGGAGCCGGGCAGCAACAACGTGATCGCCTGGAGCTATCCCATCATCAAGAACGGGTTGATCTACTACATCGACATCCGCAACGGGCTCTACATCGTCAAGTACAGCGGTCCGCACGCCGAGGAGGTGTCGGCCACCGAGTTTCTGGAGGGCAACTCCAGCCTGGGCGACGCCCACCGCCTCGACCAACCGTCGGCGGCGTTGAGGACCGCGGCGGAGTCCCTCGTCCCAAACACCTCCACAGGCATCCTGCCCCTGCGGTTGCCCCTGGTGGGAAGCGTCTTGCTGTTCGCTTCCGCCCTGGCGTTTTTCGCCTTCTCGGTGCGACCTCGGCGGCGGTCTTAGTTAATTAGGGATCAGGGACCAGTCCGAGGTCGACGTGGAGGTCTTCGCGTAGCGCATAACCCTTATGGCGAAGGCTCACGATGCGGACCGGGGCAGCAATCTGAGCCAGCTTAGCCCGAAGGCGAGCGATGTAGGTACGCACTTGCTCGGGCGAACGGCGCTCCTCCCCCCAGGCGGTGCTGAGGATCTTTGTGGGTTTGAGAACGCACCCCCGCGCCCGACGAGATACCGCAGCAGCTCCATCTCGCGGCCGCGGCCTAGGGGACCGCCTGGAGGAGGTGCCGAGGCATCATCCGGGCAGGAGGCTGAAGGGTCAGTAGCCCCCGGGCGGATCGCTGGCAGGAAAGCTGTCCGCCCCAGCCCGGTCAATTGCGTCTTGGTCCTCGTCCGCCGACAGGAAGGAGTCGTCGATACCAGGTTCGTCCTCCCAAGAGGAATTGCGGTGAGACCCAGTCCTGGGCTTGGGCGGCGGCCCGGATTGGTGCGGTGCTTGGTCGCCACTGTCGCTGAACATGACAGCAACCATAGCCCTGTTTCCCCGGCCCGGTGTCCGGCCTCCGAAGGCTTGTGCATGTTCGCCGCGATATGGGTAGAGTCGCCTGGCGGGCGACAGGATAGTGTCACAACACGTTTTTCGTGCTACACATTGATCATGCAGCTACGTGATGCCAGTGGTGGGCGCTTCGACCTCTGTGCCTGACCAGGAAAAGGGCCCGCTAGGCGACACGGATCACCGGATGCGGGGGGAGCCGTCGACGCCGACCAGCGCTCATGAGGCCCAGCACTGGCTCCGGCTCTACCGGGAGATCGTCACCTTTGAGGAATCCGTCCTGGCACGGATGCGCGAGATGCAGCGCTCACTCCCGGACGAACTGCGGGACGAGTCGGAGCAGTCCAACATCCGGCCCATGGAAGAACTCATCGCCGGATACCGGGAGCGGGCCGGGGAGTTGGAGCTGTCGCTGATCAGCCTGGTGCCGGACGAGGAAGCGCCCGGACGCTCACCCGCCGGCTGATGTCATGCCAATAAAAGCAGTACCCCGCTCCCCGGTATGAGCGGGGAAAGGACCCCCGAGGAGGCCGCGCGGTGGGCGGCGGACCCCTCCCGCTTGATGGGCGGCGAGGATCCCCAGACGCTGAGGCTCAGCGACGCTATCCACTGGATGGAGGTCTACGAGGAACTGGTCACCGTCAAGGACGAGCTGATTGCCACCGCGCTGTCGCGGTTGGCGGACCTCGACCCGGAGGCCTCAGCGGAGATTCGGGGGAGCGACATGGTTCTGCTGAAAGCGGAGCGGGAGCGCTTTATTCGCAGGCTTGCTTTCTGGAAAGAACGCCACCGCGAGCTCGAGGATGGGGCAGAACAGACCTGACCCGGCCTTCTGCGGTACTTTTGGTTATAGCTGAGTTAGATCTCTGGTCGCCGGGCCGGATATGACGTGGCCGTCCACGTCGAAACGTGAACCGTGACAGGGACAGTCCCAGGTGGTCTCGGCGGTATTGAAGGAGACCAAACAACCGAGGTGAGTGCACACAGCCGAGACCGAATGAAGGTCGCCGTTCGTGTCGCGGTAGGCGGCAACCTTGTGGCCATCCTTCTCCACCAGGCCACCCCGGCCGCGTGCCAGCGTGGACGCGGTCGGAGGTGCGAGCGAGCCGAGCCGATCGCCCACAAATTGCTCGGCGACGTTGAGGTTCTCCGCCGCCACCTTGCGAGCCGATCCACCGACGTCGAGGCGAAGAGAATCGAACGTCTTGGCCCAGGGATTCTCCCTGCCAGCGACCAGGTCGCTCAGCACGATGGACGCGGCGGTGCCGTTGGTCATCCCCCACTTCTGAAAGCCGGTCGCCGTCCAGAGGCGGCGCGAGCCAGCCGACAGGCGCCCGACATAGGGCAGGTCATCGGCGGGCATGTAGTCCTGCGCAGACCAGCGATGGGTGATCGCCGCGCCGGCAAAACGCTCATCGCTCCACACTTCGAGCGCGTGGTACCGCGCGTTGGTGTCTGGCTCCTGACCTGACTTATGACCCTCCCCGCCGACAAGAAGCATGTTGTCCCCCACGCCGGGGATGGGCCGGAGCGAGCGTGACGGCTCGTCGATACTGAGGTACATCCCCTGGGGCACGTCGCCGCGCAGTCGCAAAGCCGTGGCGTAGGAGCGATAGGGCGCAGTGCGCACAAAGAACAGCCCGCGGTCGAGAAATGGCAGATGGGTCGCGAGCACCACGTTGTCCGCCTTGACGGACCGACCCGACTGGGTCTTCACCTCCACCAGGTCGTCCTCGGAGACCTCCACCGCTCGGGTCATCTCGAAGACCGCGGAGCCCGAGCCATCCACAGCGGCGGCAAGCGCGAGGCAGTACTTGCGGGGATGGAAAAGCGCCTGCTCGGGCAGCTCGACGGCCCCGGCGATCGGAAAGGGAAGGTCCGTATCGGTGGTGAACGCCGCCTTCAACCCCGCGCGTTGAGCAGCGGCAACCTCCGCGCGGATCTGTCCCACGGAAGCGGCCACCTCGCTGTAGGTGTAGGCGGAGTGTCTTTCGAAGTCACAGGCGATTCCGAGCTCGTCGACCAGCGCCGCGACGTGTTCCAGGCCGGCCACGTTCGCCTCCGCATAAATCCGGGAGGTTTCAGCTCCGTGATGCTCCTCGAGGCGGGAGTAAATCGCGCCGTGGAGCGCACTGACCTTGGCGGTGGTGTACCCGGTGACACCCGAGCAGACCTGGTCCGATTCGAGGACGGCGACCTTGGCGCCCTGCCGCTTAAGGAGCAGTGCAGTCGTGAGCCCGGTTATCCCGGCACCAATGACAGCGACATCGACGCGGCGATCCCGCACCATGGGCTCGTAGTTCGGGCCGGTTGGGCTGTCGATCCAGATTGACGGATTGGCTTGGACAAGACGACCCATCAGGATCCCGTAACGACGATTTCGCCGTGCATGAAAGGGTGCACAGCGCAGTGGTATTTGAAATCGCCCGCGGTCTTGAAGCGATATTCGAAAACACCGCCGCGGTCCAGGCGCGGCGAATCCCACAGGCTCCCGACATCGGCGGTCGCCGTGTGCTGCGATTGGTCTGAGTTGGTCCAGCGCACAGAGTCGCCAACTTGGACGTGCTGAGGATTTGGTTCGAACTTGAAGCCGGAGACGTGGTTAGCCACGACCGCCTGGGTATGCGGCGGCACCCCCCCGCTGCCGCATGCCGCGAGCCCAAGCGTTACGGTCAAGACGATGACCGCGCACCGACTAAACGTCAACAGGTGCACGGTTGCCTCGTCCCCGCTCCATGCGAACGATCACGACAATCGCGACCTCGTAGAGCAGGATCAGGGGTGTGACAAGCGCGATCGGTGTCACCGGGTCGACCCCGGGGGTGACGAGGTAGCCGACGACAACGATCGCGAAGTAGGCGCCTCTGCGCGAGCGCTTAAGGCGTGCTGAGTCGACGAGGCGGGCCATCGCAAGCAGCACCAGGGCCACAGGGAATTCAAAGGTGATACCAAAGGCCACCATCAGCAGCAGGACAAAGCTGATGTAAGAGTTGGCCTCGGGAAAGAACGTGAGGCTTCCGTCATGACTGACCAGTCCGACCATGCGAATCGCGATGTACAGGAAGAAATACGCCAGCGCCGCACCTGCTGCGAACAGACCGAGGGAACTGATCAGCAGCGGCTTCGCGAAGCGCCTTTCCGAATTTCGTAGGCCCGGCGAGACGAACCGCCACGTCTGCCAGGCGATGATTGGTAGCGCCATGGCAAGGCCCACCACGACCCCCACCTTGAGGTGGATTGAGAAGTAGCCCATCGGGCTGAAGTAGTGGAGCGGCTGATGAAGGTACGCCAGCGGCCGGATGATCAACTCAAGGACAAACCCGGAGGCGGCGACCCCGGCTACAGTCGCCACCGCCCACGCACCCATGGAGACCATCAACGCACGGCGCAGCTCCTCCAAATGCTCGACCAGCGTCATCCGCGTCGCGTCACGCGCGGGCGCGGACGGAGCAGCTCCTACCGCTCTGCCGCCGCGGCGCCTCCGCAGGGCTCCAACAACCGCCATCCTGAACCCTGGGTCAGGCCGGGCGGCTGGACTCAGACACGGGTGCCACCGTGCCGCCGGCGTCCGGGTGCGCTGCTGTCAGTGCGGGGACGGGCTCCGCAACGTCTGACGTTGCCATGTGGTCGTGCGCTGCTGTGAGGTCGGCGGCACCCTTTTTGAACTCGGTGATGGCCTTGCCGAGGCCGTGTCCCAGCTCAGGCAGCCGCTTGGGACCGAAGACGATGAGCGCCACGACGGCGAGGATGAGAAGGATCGGCAGATGACTGATTCCCATTTTATTGCTCCTGAACTAGTTGGCGGTGAGGGCCCCGGAGTTCCCAGCGGAGCCCCCACCTTTGGAGGGAGAAGTCCCGACGGGCGCAACCGTCGAGGACCCAATGAGTCGAGGTCAGCGCGCCCGCCTTAGCGCGGGCGCGCCTTCCCCATGGAGGGGTTTTTTAAGAGAGGAAGGGCATGACCGCGGTGAGGACCTCGGCCTTGGCCTTGGGCTTCTCGGTGGGTCCCTGGTAGATGCCACCCTCGGGCGGGAGCCCGGCGAGGCGGCCGATCAGGGCTGCGTGGCGGCACTCGACGCCGAAGATGGCGACCGCTGCCTGGAGCACATCTGGGCTGGTGATTGCACCAGCCTGGCCGAGGTAGGCGCCCACACCCACCTCTTCGAAGGTCTTGGCGGTGGTGATGAAGGTGTCACGCTTATCGAAGGTGCCGGCCGGGTATTTCACCGTGGGCTTGGCCACCGGCTTGCCGCCGGCCTTGGTGATGGTGTCCGTGAGGGCGGTGACGTGGGCCGCTTCGTCGGCGGCGATGAGGTTGATTACCGCCTTCTCATGGGCATCCTTGAACTTCACGGTGGCAACGCCCTTGGCGTAAAAGTCCGCCTCCAGGTATTCCAGCGTGAGCGCGAAGTTGAGGACGTCCAGGTCACTGGCCGCGTCGGCCCATACCCGGGTTGTGCTCAGGAGCTCGATCGCCGTCGCTCCCGAGATCACGCCACCCGCCCCGATGGCGGTGCTGCCGATGAACCTGCGTCGTGTGAGGTTTGGATTCAGCATTTATCAGCTCCCTGCGATGAACGGCTTTACGGCCGTGAGGATGTCGGACATTGGGGCATTGGCTTCAAACGGAGCCGGTACCTGCTTGGCGCCAAGGATGTCGTTGATGATGGCGGCGTGCCGTGACTCAACTCCTGCGATGCTGCCGGCGGCACCGAGGACATCCTTGCTCTTGATCTTGGTGACCTGGCCGTGATAGGCCTTGACCCCGGTCTCCTCAAAGGTCTGCGCGGTCTTGAGGAAGGTCGCCTTGTCGGTGAAGGTGGCGGCGGGGAAGTTGAAGGTCGGCTTGGCGACAGGCTTGCCACCGGCCTGCGTGATCGCCGCGGTCAGGGCCTGCACGTGCGCGGCCTCATGCATGGCGATGGGCTCGATCAGGGGCTGCACATCGCCGAGGATGTTGGCGGCGACCCCCTTCTGGTAGAACTCGGCCTCGAGGTACTCCAGGGTCAGGGCGTAGTTCAGGATCCCGAGGTCCCCGCTGCTGGAGTCGACCGATGCGCTGGGACTGGGGCTGGCGGCAGCTGCGCCGCCACCCGCCTTGTTGCCCCCGCCGCAGGCCGCCAGAAGCGCGGCTCCTCCAAACATTGCCGCGTACTTGAGAAAGTCGCGGCGCTGGTTGGGATCCTCAATAGTCATGACGGCGTTGCCGTCGAAGAGTTCTTCAGACATTTGGTCTCCTTGGCTATTGCTGGTAAGAGTTGTCATGCGACCGCACCATCGCGTTCGCGGCGCGGGGCGGCGAACCCGACATACAGGAGTACGGCGGCGGTCACTGCGTGAAGCCCGATGTCCAGGCCCCCGATCGGGACCAGGCCCAGGAAGTTGCCGCTCCCGGCGAAGATGCCAAGCACCGCAAGCAGCGCATAGACAACGCCTACGGTTCGGGCGAACATCACGGACTGCGCCTCTCCCCCGGCGTAGGCAGCAAGGCCTCCAAGACCGACCGCCAGGTGCACGACGTTGTGCACCACGTTGACCGCGAAGAGTCCGAGCAGGTTGTGGGGGTCCAGGGAATAGCTTCCGCCGAGGAAGGGCAGGAAGCCCAGGACCCCGACGAGGGCATACACGGCCCCGAAAATTCCGGCGGCCATCCTGGCCAGTGACGAGTTAGCCATGGGCTCCTCCTTGATTGCCGCCGTGGTTTCGACGACCAAACACTGTGATAAGCCACAGCCCTAAAGAAGTGATATCACCCCTAGCGCATTAAAGTCCGCATCAGTTTTTGGCGAGCTGCCCTGCGGATACCCGGACTGCGGTTTCCGGGATCAGAGGCATGAGTCAGATGTGGTAGTTGCACTCTTGCAAAGAAATCTGCAAAAACACAAAACGGTGATCCGCGTTGGGATCCATGTCGTATCCGCTCTAAGAGGGTCATTCCCAAATGACAGCCGGCCGGTTGTCTCTGGCATTGGCCCAAAGGGGTTGCGTTTATGACTCTCATCGAAGGCGAGGATCCAACGGCCGACGACGCGATCGACGCGCGGCATTGGCAGGATGTCTATTCGAAGCTTTTGGACTTCACCCTCAGACGGACAGCGGAGCAACCCATGATGGTGCCAATCCTGGAGGAACGACTCGAGCGATACGGCGAACGGCTCAACTTTTGGAGCGCGCGGGCTACCGAGCTGCAGAACATTGTGATCGACGAGGCCGAACGCACCGTGACCCATTCCAGCGGGGTCCTGACCCTCACCCGCCGCGAATTCCAGATCGTGAGATTCATGCTCGACAACCCGGGTCGCAAGGTCAGCTCGCGTCGACTGCTGCTCGAGGCCTGGCACGATTCCGCACTCCCCGAGGAGGCCATCCGGAGCTACATCTGCCGCGTCCGGCGCAAGCTCGCCCAGCTTGACTTCGCTACGATCGTGACCGACCCGCGTGGGGGGTACCGGCTGATTTTTCAATCGGCCGGCTGTCCCCGCGATGAGGCCGCTGTGACGAGCGCGCGACAGAGCGGATAGGCAATGGTGGCGGTCTCGACGGCGAGTTAGCGCGAGTTCGCGATGGCTGCGTCCCCGGGTCGGTCTTCTAGGCTGGTCAGTATGAGATGAATGCCGTGCCCAACCAGCCTGGCCGAGTGCTGATCGTTGACGTCCACCCAGATGCCGAGCGGTTGTACGGAAAAGATCTTCGAGGCACTGGCTACTCCGTCCAGGTGACGGCGACGGCCGCGGAGGGGATGGCGGCGGCGCGACGAGATGCGCCGGACCTGGTGATCGCTGCGGTCATCCTGCCGGACGGCGACGGGTTCGCACTTGTCCGGGGCCTGGCGCGCGCCGTGGATCCCAGTCCAAGGTTCGTCCTGATCAGTGACAGCGATGACTTCGAATCCGCGGAGCGGGGGCTGGCCCTTGGACTGGCGGACTATCTGATACGGCACGCAGAGACGAGTGATGACCTGTTGGATCGCGTCAGTCACTGGTTGAGCAAGGCGTACCGCCGACCCCTACGCGTCGTGCAATAGCCGCCCCAAACTCCTCGGGGTCAGAACGTGATGACTGCGTACCCGTCCACGACCAGGCGGTGGAGGCTTGGGTGCTGCTGGAACTCGTCCAGCAGTGGGATGCCAGCCGCCTTGATCTCGTCGGTCACGCCGAACGCCCTGGCGCAGTAGGCGCAGGCGCCCGCAACCTGGCTGCGGACCATCTCGAAGTGACGGTGGCTCTTGTGCTCGGGGTTGCTCAACACGCCTATCCAGCGCGTACCCGCGCCAACCGCACGAGCTTCAACATTCATACCTTCAACCTACGCCATGCTCCCCTTCCCCGCCTTGATCGAGATCACGAGTTGAGCCCGCTTCGCTGAGAACTTTGATGAACTCATCAACGGCCGGCGCCCCGCCCGGGCCAGGGTA
>JBHEMP010000141.1:0-2736 GCA_046262515.1 Candidatus Dormibacteria bacterium
CCGGATCGTCAGCCATGGGAAGCCGCTGCGCTCCTGACCTTCACGAATAAAGGCCCAGCGACGATCCCCAGCCAGGCCGTGCCAAGACACGTCGGCCACTGCGAGCGCCTCGCCTGCCATCGACTTGACCGGGTAGCGCCATAGCGCCGCCACCCGCCCTACCGCGCGACTGCCGCATGAGTGACTCGGGGCCCCATGAACGGACGTCATTGGGGTTGCCTCCGACGGGTGGCGCCCTTGACCGAAAACCGCATCGAGCGTGGCGGACCATGTCCGTCGCAGCGCCTCTCGACACGGCTACTCCGCAGCGGTGCGTCGCAAGCATTGCCGCTGATGGCGAGCGCTGTCAACACCGGCGAACTGTACGGTTACTCAGGCGCCGTACTCGTTCTGTGCGTTTCCGCACGGAGGGGCCCTTTGTCTCCTCCGAGTTCTCCCGCGCGCCCCACTGGCAATCTGACCGGGCACCGCTCGACAGCTCCGCGCCAGCAGAGCTCATCTGCCTCTACGGACCAGGCGGCCCGTTCGACTTTGTGTACGTACCCCCGTCGAAGCTCCCCCGAACGTCCGGATAACGGCCCCCGGCGTACGCAGTCGACGCGTCGAGGGCGCTGATCTCTTGCATGCGTGCACCACCGGCAACGACCGTTTGCTGCTGCAGACCTCAGGCGGGTAGGCAGAACGATTTCCTGCCCTCGGTGGGGAAGGCACTCACCGCGCTCTGGAAGGCAGCGCGTCCAGTCCGGGCCGACTCTCTGGTATTTGAACTCCCAAACCCCGCGATCGCGTCCAGACAACGTATCAACGGCGCTCGCGTCTTGCTGAGGGCCATGCGCGGCTGGCACAACGCCTGCCCTCTGCCGAGCTCGATGTTCCTCCGAGCGGCGGGCCGGATCCGCAGCGCTGTCAGGACGCTACCAGCGGCCCGGCCTGGTCAATCTTCGTCAACAATTCGTCCGTAGAGAGCACCTGCGCGAACAAACCATCCAGGTTCTCCAGCGTTGCGTTGTGGAACCGCGCGGCCTCGGCGGCATCTGAGCCGCCACTCGCCGTGGCGTTGCTGAGAAAGAGGACGCGAAAGTCTCGTGCATTAGCTTCGCGAGCAGTCGTGTCACAGCAGACCGGAGTGGAAATACCGGAGATGATCACCGTGTCGATGCCGCGTGAGCGGAGGATCAGTTCCAAGTCGGTGCCGTGGAAGGCACCGAAGCGAGGCTTCTCAATAAGAAGGTCAGCGGCATCGATATTGAGTTGGGTGTGGAGGGCGGCGGACTCGGCGCCCTTATTGAGCATGCCTGCCCGCACCTTTGGAACCATTTCGCGTAAGACGCCCATATTCGACCCATCCGGCCTCAGCACGTGCGCGGTATGGATCACCAGGATGCCTGCTCCCCGGCAAGAGGACGCGACCTGGTTTATCCGGGCGAGCACGGTCAGCCCATCAGGCGCGCTCTTCACGAAGCAATTTTGCAGGTCGACGTTGATCAAGGCTGTGCGGTTGGGAACGACCACAAAATCAGCCACCCGTTGCCTCCTCGTGCCTCACCAATCCCATGTCGCGTGCGTCCCAATGATAGGGGCTGGATATTGCCTACATGGCAAAAACGCCAACCAGCGGATGGCCCGGCTACTGAGGCAAGCGGAGCATGCAAGTTCGCCGCCAGAAGCCTTGTTGCCTTGTCCTGCCAAGAATCGGCCAACCAGAGGAGAGAAGCCTCTTCCCCGGCGAGTGCCACTGCTTGGGGAAACCGAGCGGCCGGCTCGCGGGCGAGGCGTCATATGACCGGGGAGGTTGTCCGGAAATTTCTGCGACCGTGGTGGTCATGTGGGCTGCAGCGCCACTTCGGGTGTATTCCTTGACCTCGATCATGGCGCCAGCAAACCACTCCGGCGTGCCCCGCGCGAGGATGGCCTCACGAAGTTGATGCGCCGGGACATCGAGGTAGCCAGGGACGGCGCACGACTCGGCTTTACCGGAGGCCGCAGCAAGGGAGACCCGAGGGTGCGTGAACCGCCCTGCCGTCCCGCTGGTCAGGGCGCCCAAGCGGCATCTATCTCGTGGCCGGCGCCGCGCCCCGCTCTACTTCTGCACATGCCCACCCGGCTGTGCCGGCCAGCACTTCGGCGAACTGCCGAGGTTGCCCGATGTGCGGAAAGTGACCGGTGCCGAGCAACTCTGCGGTGGAGGCCGCTGGAACCTGCCTCCGCAACCACTCGACGTAGCCCGGCTCTCCGTCGGTACCGGTCACGGTGAGGTAGGAGCAGTCTGCGGCTCGGACTCCAGCGAGTGCGGCGGTCATCTTGGCGTCGAGCTGCTCGGGGGTAAGGCTGAAGACTTCCTGCCAATAACCGAGAACAACTGCCTGCCGTGGGCGGGATGTGGAACGCACCAGGTCCTGGCCCCCGGGGGGCAGCTTTTCAATGCCCATGTTCTCCAGCAGGATCCGCCAAAACGCCCCGAAGCCAGGGCCTGTCACCACGCTCCGCTGCGCGCGGAGCATCCGGGCGAATGGTTCCGTCTGCAGGGGTTGGTCGACGTTGACGACGCCCGCGACTGGAAAGAGCGCCGCGTAGACAGTCGCGATCACCGCTGCGATGGAATGGCCCACCAGCACGGGGGCCGCGAGCCCAGCGGCCTCGACGGCGGAGCGGACGAGCCCGGCTACCTCCTCGAGCGCGTAGGAGTCGCGGTCGGGCGAGCCGCCATGTCCAGGGAGGTCGAGTGACAACCACCGC
>JBHEMP010000142.1:0-4490 GCA_046262515.1 Candidatus Dormibacteria bacterium
GCGATCGGCAGCCCCTGGCCCAGCGACCCGGTCGCGACGTCGACCCAGGGGAGGATGGGGGTGGGGTGACCCTGCAGCCGCGAGCCCATCTTGCGGAAGGTCAGCATCTCCTCGTCGCTGACCACGCCCGCGGCCTTGAACATCGCGTAGACCAGCGGCGAGGCGTGGCCCTTGGAGAAGATCAGGTGGTCGTTGACGGCCTGCTTCGGATGATCCCAGTCGTAGCGCAGGTGACGGGCCAGCAACACGGCCATGATGTCGGCCGCGGACATGCTGGAGGTGGGGTGGCCGGACCCGGCGGCGGTGCTTGAGCGAATGCTGTCAACGCGGAACTGCTGGCCGAGCTCGGCAATCGCATCGAAATCGTCGGCGCCGACGACCGAGGCTTCCCTGACTTCCTGCACCATCATCATGAGCGTAGCAGGGGTCACCGGCCGACGCGTGGCTGCTTCGGGGACCGTTTCCAGCTATGGTCTGGGCCGGTGGACAGCAAGCAGGAGGCAGCCCTTCGCGCCCTCGAAATGGTCGAGGATGGGATGCTGCTTGGATTGGGGACCGGCTCGACCGCGGCCCTCTTCATTGACGCCCTCGGCGCTCGCGTCGCCGGCGGGCTGAGAGTCTCCTGCGTTGCGACCAGCCTGGCCAGCAGGAGCCAGGCGGAAGCCCTCGGCATCCCGGTCTCCGACCGCGTCGACCGGCCCCTGGACCTGACCGTGGACGGCGCCGACGAGATCGACCCGGGGCTGAACCTGGTCAAGGGGCTGGGCGGCGCGCTGCTGCGCGAGAAGGTGGTCGCGGCCGCGTCCAGGCGGATGGTGGTGATCGCCACCGAGGAAAAGCTGGTGGACTGGCTCGGGAGCCGGGTCCGGCTGCCCGTCGAGGTCCTACCTCTGCTGTGGGAGCGAACCGCGGCCGCGGTGGAGGCGCTCGGGCTGGAGCCACTCCTGCGGCTCACGACGCAGGGCGGCGAGCCCTACCTCACGGACAACCGCAACCTGGTCATCGATTGCCGCATCACCGGACCCCGCCCTCCGGCCGAATTGTCGGCCCAGCTGGACGCCCTCCCGGGGGTGATGGCCCACGGGCTTTTCATCGGCCTGGCCACCCAGGCCGTGGTGGCCGGCACCGGTGGCGTGCGGGTGCTGGAGAAGTCCTAGCCGGGATCCGCTAGGAGCGTTCGGCGCGGCGGCGGTCGGCTATGTCACGCATGGCGTCGAAGGAGCCCGACATCCGCGCCACCCGCGCCGTCAGGTTGGGCGATAGCCCCACGCTGATGGGTGCCATGCGCATCAGCGGCGGGCCTACCACGACCCGGTCGCGGTTGCCGGTGATGGCCTTGATGACCGCGTCGGCCACCTGGGTGGGTGTCACCGTAGGGGTGCCGCTGGTGTCGCCACCGCTGTTCTCGTGGAAGAGGCCCGCCTCGCTGACGAAGGTCGGGCAGACCACCGAGACCCCGATTCCCTCGGCCTCGAGCTCGTAGCGGATGGACTCGCTGAAGCCGACGATGGCGTGCTTGGTGGCGGAGTAGATCGAGGCGTACGGGACGGGGGCGAGGCCGGCCGCCGAACCCATGTTCACGATATGCCCCTCGCCCTTGGCCAGCAGCACCGGCAGGACTTTCATCGTCATGTCCATGAGGGCGACAACGTTCAAGTCGAACATGGCCCGCACGCCGGGGACGTCTACGTCGGTGATGCGGCGAGGATCGTCGGTACCCGCGTTGTTGACCAGGATATCCAGGGTCCCAAAGTGCTTTACCGCCTCCTTGACCAGGCGCGCGCGGTGCTTCTCCTCCGTGATGTCGCCGGCGATCGCCAGGGACCGACTGCCGGTCCGGTCGAACGACACTCGGGCCGACTCCAGTTCGTCGGCGCCGCGAGCGGTCATCAGCACCTTGACGCCATGGTCGAAGAGGGTTTCCGCGATGTACCGACCGAGCCCGCGGGAGGCGCCGGTTACGATCGCAACCCTGCCGCCGATCTCCTTCATGCGGTGATTCTAGATATGGTGGCAGTGGCAACCGGCCGGGGTGGTGAAACTGGCAGCCACAGCTGACTTAAGATCAGCCGCCCGCAAGGGCTTGAGGGTTCGAGTCCCTCCCCCGGCACCAACTGAGGCGAAGACGATGACCAGGCAGAGATGGATCCTGACCGCGGCCGTGCTGGGCAGCGCGATCGTGTTCCTTGACTCGACCGTGGTCAACGTGGCGATGCCGGCCATCGGTCGGACTCTGCCGAGGCTGGGGGTGGGGGTCCTCGAAGGCCAGTCGTACGTCTACAACGGTTACCTGCTGGCGCTCAGCTCGCTGCTTATCCTGGCGGGGGCGATGGCCGACTTCTTCGGCCGGCGGCGCATGTTCGCGGTCGGCACGGCGGGTTTCGGGGTGGCCTCGGTGCTCTGCGGCGTGGCCCCCAACTTCGAGGTCCTGATCCTCGCCCGCGTCGTGCAGGGCGCCTTCGGAGCGCTGCTTGTGCCCTGCGCGCTGGCGCTGATCACCTCCAACTTCGAGGGCGAAGAGCAGGGCCGCGCCTTCGGCCTGTGGGCGGGGGCGTCCGCCGGGTTCCCAATCCTCGGCCCATTCGTTGGCGGGGTACTCGTGGACACCGTCGGGTGGCGCGCGGTCTTTTTGATCAACATCCCCCTGGTGCTCGTCGCGCTCTACGCGCTCCTGCACGTTCCCGAGGGGCGGGACGAGCAGTCCACCGGGCACTTCGACTGGGCGGGCGCGACGGTGGCATTCGTGGCCATCGGGGGGCTGGCCCTGGGGGCGATCTACGGACAGCAGCGCGACTGGACCGATCCCCTGGCTTTTGCGTTCATCGGCGCGGGCGCCGTGGCG
Organism: Candidatus Dormibacteria bacterium; assembly: GCA_046262515.1. Classification (GTDB taxonomy): domain Bacteria; phylum Chloroflexota; class Dormibacteria; order DASZGP01; family DASZGP01; genus JAXDLW01. Next base: position 2,843 of record JBHEMP010000142.1, read on the forward strand.
ACCATCGCCTTCCCCTTCCTGATGGCCCGGCGGCCCTTCCCACTGGTGCCACTTTCCATGTTCCGCTCGCGCAACTTCACCGTCACCAATATCTCAACCCTGCTGATCTACGGCTCCCTCTACGTGACGTTCCTGTTCAACGGCCTGTTCCTGCAGGGAACAATCGGCTATACCGCCGCCGCCGCGGGGCTGGCCGGTATACCGGGCACCCTGCTGTTGACCTTCTTCTCCGCGCGCGTGGGCCGCTTTTCGGGTCGCTACGGGCCGCGCTGGTTCATGGCCGTCGGGCCCGCCATCATGGGGCTCGGTGTCCTCTGGTTGGCGCGGATACCGGCCGGAACAACGCCGTGGTTACTGGTGCCCAGCCGGCTGTCGACTTACGTTCCACCCGCGGGGTACCTGGTGGACCTGCTCCCGGGCCTGGTGCTCTTCGGTATTGGGCTGACGATCATGGTGGCGCCCCTGACCACCGCGCTGATGACCTCCGTGCCGGCGCAGAACAGCGGCCTGGCGTCGGCAATCAACAACGCGATCTCGCGCGTGGGCCCCCAGCTGGCCGGGGCCGTCATCTTCGTGGCTATCACGGCCTCGTTCTATGGCGGGCTGGCGGCGCGGCTGCCGGGGACCAACGGCGCCTCGGCCAGCGTGCGGGCGCACGTCGCGCCGCTGAACCAGCCGCCGCGGGGGACAACGCTGGGCGGCAGGTCAGGCGCCGAGCTGGCCCGCGCGACAAGGGACGCTTCCGCCGATGCCTACCACCTGGCGATGTATGTCGGCGCCGCGCTTCTTTTCGTGGGCGCGGGAGTCAACGCCATGGGGATTCGCAACCCGCGGCGTCCGGGCTCACCCTCCAGGTCCGCGGCGCCGGTATCCGGCTGAGCCTTTCCTGATGGTGCCGCGCGACAGCACCGCACGGGTGCGCCGCCTGTACGACCGCGACGCGCCGCGCTACGACCGCAACATGGGTCTGACCGAACGGCTTGTGGGCGACCGGCGAAGGCGCCTGGTCGCGGATCTCAGTGGCGACGTCCTGGAGGTGGCGGTTGGGACGGGGGCCACCCTCCCCCACTACCGGCCCGGGACGCGGGTGACGGGGATCGACCTGAGTGACGAGATGCTGGCGAGGGCGGCGCGGCGGACCAAAGACGAGGGCGTCAGTGTGCGGCTGCTCCAGCGCGACGCCCAGCACCTTCCGATGGCAGCCGCCAGCTTTGACGCAGTGGTGTTCACCCTGTGCCTGTGCGCCATCCCGGACCCTCTCGCGGCGGTGCGCGAAGCACTCCGCGTGCTCCGCCCCGGCGGCCGGGTGCGGATGCTGGAGCACGTGCGCAGCGATCGACTCCCCGTGGCTCTGCTGCTCGACGCCATCAACGCCGTCACCGTCCCGCTCCACGAGGAGCACATGAACCGTCGCACGGCTGAAATCGCCCGCGAGGCGGGCGTGCAGCAACTCACGGAGGAGCGCTGGTTCCTCGGGATCTTCACCATCATCAAGGGTTACGCCCCGGCCTGAACGAGAGACTGGATCGCGGATACTTGGGTTCATGCTGCCCTTCAAGCCGCCGCTGGCGCCAATGCTTTCTAAGGGCAAGGACGAGATCCCCCGTGGCGAGGGGTGGCTGTATGAGCCGAAGTGGGACGGCTTCCG
>JBHEMP010000143.1:0-20140 GCA_046262515.1 Candidatus Dormibacteria bacterium
CCACGCCCTGGTGCGTGTACACCGAGTCCGGTGTGATGCTTCGCTTCTGGATGCGTGCGCGGCGTGGCATCAGGAGGCCTTGGCCTTTTCTTTCTTGGCACCGTACTTGGAGCGGCCCTGCGAGCGGTTCTTGGTCCCGGACGTGTCCAGGGTGCCGCGGATGACGTGGTAGCGCACACCGGGAAGGTCCTTAACGCGGCCGCCGCGGATCAGGACGACGGAGTGCTCCTGCAGGTTATGGCCGATGCCCGGGATATATGCGGTCACCTCGATCTTTGACGTCAGGCGCACACGGCAGACCTTGCGAAGGGCCGAGTTCGGCTTCTTCGGGGTCACGGTGTAGACGCGGACACACACACCACGACGCTGGGGCGAACCCTTCAGCGCGGGGGCCTTGGTCTTCTTGACAATCGGATGCCGGCCCTTGCGAACCAGTTGGTTGATAGTTGGCAAATATGTCCCTTGAATCGAGGTCGACGGCCCCGGCTCGCGGCGCCCGGTGGGCACCCTACCAGTTGTTTCGAGGGGGCTCGATCGTGGTTTTGGTCCGTTCCCGTGAGCGCGAAGAACAGGAATTGGCTCTTGGGACGCGGAGGCAGAGTCTAGCAGCAGATCGAACGAGGCGTCAATGCGGGCATCGCCTGTCCCCGGGGCCTGTTATTGGTGACAATAGGCCCGGCAAATGAGCAATGAAGTCCGCCGCCTGGCCCTCGACCTGACCTGGACCTGGGAGCCCCGCATCCAACGCCTGTTCCAGGCCCTTGACCCGGGCATCTGGGATGAGACGTCACACAACCCGATGGCCGTGATCCGTGCCCTCGGGGACGCCGGCGTTGAGCAGGCCCTACAGCGTGAGGACGTGCGGCGCGCGCTGGACGACGCCATCCAGGCGCAGCGGGAGCACGATGCCCGGCGGCCGACCGTCGTACCCGCAGAGGACATGCCCCCGATCGCCTATTTCTCCCTCGAGTTCGGCCTGACGGACTCCCTGCCGATCTACTCGGGCGGGCTGGGCATCCTCGCGGGCGACCACCTCAAGGCCTCGAGTGACCTGCGGCTGCCCCTGGTGGGGATCGGCCTCTTCTACAAGCAGGGCTTTGGCCGCCAGAGGATCAATGAGAGCGGCGACCAGGTTGAGCAGTACCTCTACAACCATCCGCAGCTCCTGCCGCTGGAGTTGGTGCGCGCCGATGGGGTCCCGCTGCAGGTGGTGGCTCCCATCGGCGACCAGGAGGTGCACGCGAAGGTCTGGCGGGTCCGGGTCGGCAAGGTGCCGCTCTACCTGCTGGACACCGGCATCGAAACCAACCCCTCAGAGCTGCGCGCGATCTGTGACCGGCTCTACGTCGCCGACCCGGCGGCGCGGCTGCGGCAGGAGATCGTGCTGGGAATCGGTGGTGTCAGGGCACTGCGCGCCATGGGCATCAACCCCGGGGTATGTCACCTGAACGAGGGGCATAGCTTCCTCGCGGCGGTGGAGTCGGCGTCTCAACGTATCGCCGGGACGAGCGGCCCGCTCGGGCAAAGGATCTCCGCCGCCGGCGTGCCGACCGTGTTCACGACGCACACCCCGGTCAAGGCCGGCAGCGACTTTTTCTCGCCCGGCCTGGTGGCCGAACTGCTGGGTCCCTACCTTCGCTCCCTGGATATCGATGCCGAGGAATTCGTCGACTTCGGGCGCCTGCGGCCGGGGGATGAGGGCGAAGAGCTGTGTTCGACGATCGTCGGCCTACGCGAGGCCCAGCGCGTTGTCGGGGTGAGCCAGCTCCACGGCGCGGTGTCCCGCAACCTGTGGCAGGGCGTCTGGCCGGGCACCAGCGAGGCCGAGGTACCGATCGGCGCGATCACCAACGGGGTGCACATGCCCACCTGGCTGGCGCCGACCATCGCCGAGCTCCTCTGCGAGTACGTGGACCCCCGCTGGTCCGACCTTGACCCTGACGACGAGCGCTGGCGGGGCGTGGCGGAGATCCCCGACGAGGAGCTCTGGTCAGCGCACCAGACACTTCGCCGGCGCCTGGTGGTCCTGGCCCAGGTCCGCAGCAACTCCACGGGAATGATGCGGCCCGACATCCTGACCATCGGCTTCAGCCGGCGCTTCGCGCAGTACAAGCGGGCGAACCTGCTGCTGAGCGACCCGGATCGCCTGCGAGCCCTCGCAAGCGCGGCGGGCCGGGAGGTGCAGTTCATCTTCGCGGGTAAGGCTCACCCGGCCGACGGCGGGGGCAAGGAGATCCTCCGCGACATCGTCGGGTTCAGCCGCACCGAGGCCTGCGTCTCCTTCGTGGAGGACTACAACATGGACGTGGCCCGCATCCTCGTGCAGGGGGCCGACGTCTGGTTGAACAACCCGCGCCGCCTGCTCGAGGCCAGCGGGACGAGCGGCATGAAGGCGGGCGCCAACGGCGTCCTCAACCTGAGCGTCGCGGATGGATGGTGGGACGAGGGATACACCCCGCAGATCGGTTGGAACGTGGGCTCGGCGCGGACCACCATCGACAACCCGGAGACCGACGACGACGCCGACGCCGACGAGGTGTACCGCCTCCTGGAGGAGCAGGTCATCCCGCTCTTCTACGACCGTGACTCAGATGGAATCCCACGCCGCTGGGTGGCGATGATGAGGCACAGCATCCACCAGGTCGTCACCCGCTTCTCCGCCCGGCGAATGGTGCTCCAGTACCACGAGGAGCTCTATGAGCCGCTGGCGCGATCCGGCGTCAGGGAGCGCGCGGGAAAGGCCGCCCGGCGCGCCTGATCCCGTTCAGTGCAAGTTGCATGTCCGCGGAAACAAAAGAGGCGCCCCGAAGGGCGCCTCTCTGAAAACCGCGGGACTAGCCCGGATCGGTGGATCCCGGCTTAGATGCTGAGGTCGTCGATGGAGCCGCTCGGGCCCTCCGCCGCACCCACCAACTCGCCTTCGTCGGCGCCCTCAGCAGGTTCCTGGCCCAGGTACTTCGCCTGCTCCTCGCGGAGCTTCTTGTAGTAGTCCAGGCCGGTCCCCGCGGGGATCAGCTTGCCGATGATGACGTTCTCCTTGAGGCCGCGGAGGCGGTCGACCTTGCCGGCGATGGCCGCCTCGGTCAGCACCCTCGTGGTCTCCTGGAAGGAGGCCGCGGACAGCCAGCTGGCGGTGTTCAGGGCCGCCTTGATAAGGCCCAGGAGCACCGTCTCCGCGATCGCCGGCTCACCACCCTCCGCGAGCGTCTCGCGGTTGGCTTCCTCGTACTCGAACACCGACACGATGTCACCGGGCAGCAGCTGGGTGTCCCCGGCTGATTCGATGCGTACCTTGCGCATCATCTGACGGACGATGACCTCGATGTGTTTGTCGTTGATGTCAACGCCCTGGCTGCGGTAAACGCGCTGCACCTCCTCGACAAGGTAGTTCTGCACGCGCTCGCGGCCCAGCACGACCAGCAACTCCTGCGGGCTGATGGAGCCCACGGTCAGCTGGTCACCGGCCTTGACGCTGTCGCCGTCCTTGACCATGAGGCGAGCGCCGTGGGGGATGCTGTACTCCCTGGCCTCCTCGTCGATGGTCCGCACCTTGATCTCGCCCTTGACCTCAGTGACCGTCCCGCCGTGGCGGGCCTTGATGACGATCTCCTCTCCGTCGCCGGCCTTGCCCCGCGCCAGTTCAGCGCCCTCGGAGACGGCGGCGCCGAGTTCGACCATCGGCAGAACCTTCTTGTTCTTCAGCTCATATGAGGTGTCGTAGACATCCCGCTGGGTGACCTTGACCTTGCGCAGGCCGGCCTCCGTCTTCTCGATCTCCACGACGCCCTCGATCTCGCTAATCACCGACTTGCCCTTCGGGATGCGCGCCTCGAACAGCTCCTCGACGCGCGGAAGGCCCTGCGTGATGTCGGTACCGGCGACGCCACCGGTATGGAACGTACGCATGGTCAGCTGCGTACCGGGCTCACCAATGGACTGCGCGGCGATGACGCCGACAGCCTCCCCGATCTCCACCACCTTGCCCGTCGCAAGGTTGCGGCCGTAGCACTTCCGGCACACACCCTCGCGGGCCTGGCAGGTCAGCACCGACCGCACGCGCACCTGCGTCAGGCCTGAGCCGATGATGTTGCGAGCGGCATCATCCGTGATCTCCTCGGCGTCCTTGACGAGGATCTCGCCAGCCTCGGTGACGACGTTGCCGGCCGCGAACCTGCCCGCGATCCGCTCGAAGAGCGGCTCCGTGAGGGAGCGGGACTCGCTGATGTCACTGACCCAGATGCCGTTGGGAGAACCACAGTCCTCCTCACGGACGATCACGTCCTGGGAGACATCGACGAGGCGGCGCGTCAGGTAACCGGAGTCCGCGGTGCGCAGCGCGGTATCCGCGAGCCCCTTACGGGCACCGTGGGTAGAGATGAAGTACTCGAGGACCGTCAGGCCCTCGGAGAAATTGGCCTTGATCGGGAGGTCGATGATGCGACCCGTCGGGTCGGCCATCAGGCCTCGCATACCCGCCAGCTGGCGGATCTGCTGGATGTCGCCTCGGGCTCCAGAGGTGCTCATCATGAACACCGGGCTGAAACGGTCGAACGACTTCATGGTCGCGTCGGTGACGTCCTGGGTGGCTTTGGTCCACTTCTCGACGGTTGCCTCGTAGCGCTCGTCCTCGGTGATCAGGCCGCGTCGGAACTGCATGTCCACGTCGGCCACCTCGTGCTCCGCATTGGAGACGATCTTCGCCTTCTCCTTGGGGGTCTTGATGTCCATCGCGCTGATGGTCACGCCGGCCCGGGTGGCAAAGTTGAAGCCAATCCGCTTGAGGTCGTTGACCACGCGGGCGGTGGTCTCGTTGCCGTAGAGACGGAAGATGTCCCCCACCAGCAGGCGCAGAGCCTTCTTGTCGAACACCTTGTTCTGGTACTGGATCGGGGCGAGCTCGGGCGAGCCCGTCTCCTGCCCCAACGGCAGGACCTGGTTGAAGATCACGCGTCCCACCGTGGTGCGCAGGATCTCGCCGTCGACCCGGACGCGAATGGCGTCCTGGAGGCCGATGTGCTTGTTGGTGTACGAGAGGATTGCCTCCTCACCGCGCGAGAAGACGTGCAGCGTCTTCTCCTCGAGCGTGGCGAAATCCTCCTTGTCGGCGGTCAGGTAGTAGCAGCCCAGGACGATGTCCTGGGTCGGGCTGACCACGGGGTGACCATCGGAGGCGCTGAGGATGTTGTTGGACGACATCATCAGGTTCTTGGCCTCGGCGATGGCGCCGCTGAAGAGGGGCACGTGGACCGCCATCTGGTCACCGTCGAAGTCCGCGTTGAAGGCGTGGCAGACCAGTGGGTGGATCTGGATCGCTGAACCCTCGACCAGCACCGGCATGAAGGCCTGGATGCCGAGGCGGTGCAGCGTGGGGGCGCGGTTCAGCATCACGGGGTGCTCGTGGATGACCTCATCGAGGACGTCCCAGACCTCGGGGCGCACCCTCTCCACCATGCGCTTGGCCGACTTGATGTTCTGGGTGTAACCCTTCTCCACCAGGTCGCGCATGACGAAGGGCTTGAACAGCTCCAGCGCCATCTTCTTGGGCAGGCCGCACTCGTGCAGCTTGAGGTCAGGGCCGACGACGATGACGGAACGGCCGGAATAGTCGACGCGCTTCCCGAGCAGGTTCTGGCGGAACCGGCCCTGCTTGCCCTTGAGCATGTCGGAGAGCGACTTCAGCTTGCGGTTGCCGGTGCCGGTGATGGCGCGGCCGCGGCGGCCGTTGTCGATGAGGGCGTCGACCGCCTCCTGGAGCATGCGCTTCTCGTTGCGGACGATGATGTCCGGCGCGCCCAGCTCGAGGAGCCGCTTGAGCCGGTTGTTCCGGTTGATCACGCGGCGGTAGAGGTCGTTGAGGTCGGAGGTCGCGAAGCGGCCACCGTCCAGCTGCACCATCGGGCGCAGCTCCGGCGGAACCACCGGGAGGACCTCGATGATCATCCATGTCGGCGAGGTGCCGCTGCGCCGGAACGCCTCGACCACCTTCAGGCGCTTGATCGCCTTCTGGCGGCGCTGGCCGGACGCGGACTTGGAATCCTCGCGGAGGCGATAGGCCTCCTCGGCCAGCTGGATGCGGCTGAGGAGTTCCTTCACCGCGTTGGCGCCGATGTCGGCGCGGAAGACCTTGCCGAACTTCTCGGTGAACTCACGGTACTGGGCGTCAGTGAGGATCTGCTTCTCGTACAGGCCCTCGAGGTCGGTCTTGGACTGCTCCTGCTCGGCCTTGAGGGTGTCGAGGTCGGCCTCCAGCTTTGACTGCAGGTCGGCCAACTTGGCATCCAGGTCCGAGCCTTCCACGCCCTCGCCGGCGCGCGCGGCGTCGATCTTGACCTTGAAGGTGGACTCCACCCGCGCGATCAATTCCTCGGCGATCCTGGAGAGGCCCTGGCCTACCTCGGCTGACCAGATCTCGCCCTTGTTGGCGACTCGCTCCTCGAACTCACCCTTGCCGATGTTGAAGTCACGCGTGGCCTTCTTACCGTCGGAGGTCTGGATCTTCTCCTGGAGGTCGGCGACCTGCTTGTGGATGTTCTCCAGGACGGTGTTCATGTCGTCCTCGATCTTTTTGGCCCGTGTGTCGGCCTCGGCCTGGCGCGCCCCGGCCTGGTCCTCGTGCTCGGTCCGCAGCGCGGTGATCTCTTCCTCGTGCTGCTTCTGACGAGCAACAGTGGCGGGACCCTCGCCCGGCTTCATGGCAGCCAGCGCCTCAGCACGCGCCTCTTCATCGACGTGGGTCACGATGTAATTCGCGAAGTAGATGACCTTCTCGAGGTTGCGCGGTGACATGTCAAGAAGCAGGCCCATGCGCGACGGGATCCCCTTGAAGTACCAGACGTGGCTCACCGGGCTGGCCAGCTTGATGTGGCCCATGCGCTCTCGGCGAACCTTGCTGCGGGTGACCTCGACGCCGCACTTGTCGCAGATGATGCCCTTGTAGCGGTACCGCTTGTACTTGCCACAATGGCACTCCCAGTCCTTGGTGGGGCCAAAGATCTTCTCGCAGAAGAGCCCGTCCCGCTCCGGCTTCAGGGTGCGGTAGTTGATGGTCTCAGGCTTGGTGACCTCGCCATGAGACCAGGACATGATGGTCTCCGGGGAGGCAAGGCTGAGTCGTAGGGCGTCGAAGTTTTCGAGTTTCAGCATTTATGCCTCCGGTTACAGGTTGTCCAGGGACTCGTCCATCTCGTCCCTTTCCAGGTTGATGCCAAGGTCGACCGGCGCTTCCTGCATGTCGTCCTCGGTGAGGTTGATCTGGCGTTCGTCGTCCGAGAGGATCTCGACGCCCAGGCCCAGGCCTTCCAGTTCCTTGACGAGTACTCGGAAGGACTCGGGGATGCCAGCGTCGAGCGTGTTCTCACCCTTGACGATGGCCTCATAGGCCTTGACACGGCCAACGATGTCGTCGGACTTGACGGTCAGGATCTCCTGCAGGATGTGGCTCGCGCCGTATGCCTCCAGGGCCCAGACCTCCATCTCCCCGAAGCGCTGGCCACCGAACTGGGCCTTGCCTCCCAGCGGCTGCTGGGTGACGAGGCTGTAGGGACCGGTGGAACGCGCGTGGATCTTGTCCTCGACCAGGTGGTGGAGCTTGAGCATGTAGATGATGCCCACGGTGACGTCGTTGTCGAAGGCCTCGCCGGTTCGGCCGTCACGAAGGGTGATCTTGCCGCTGCGGGGCAGTCCCGCGCGCTCCAGCTCATCCTCGATCAGTTCCTCGGGCGCCCCGTCGAAAACGGGGGTGGCGATCTTCATGCCCAGCGCCTGCGCCGCCCATCCCAGGTGAGTCTCGAGGACCTGGCCCAGGTTCATGCGGCTGGGGACACCAAGGGGGTTGAGCACGATCTGCACGGGCCGGCCATCAGGCAGGAAGGGCATGTCGTGCGCGGGCATGATGCGGGAGACCACTCCCTTGTTGCCATGGCGCCCGGCCATCTTGTCGCCGGCCGAGATCTTGCGCTTCTGGGCCACGTAAACGCGCACCATTTCGTTCACCCCGGCCGCGAGCTCGTCCTTGTTCTCCCGGCTGAAGATCTTGACGTCGACCACGATGCCGCGCTCGCCGTGGGGCACGCGCAGCGAGGAATCGCGAACCTCGCGCGCCTTCTCGCCAAAGATGGCCCTCAGCAGGCGCTCCTCCGCGGAGAGCTCGCTCTCACCCTTGGGCGTGATCTTGCCAACCAGGATGTCGCCCGGGCTGACCTCGGCGCCGACGTAGATGATCCCGCGCTCGTCGAGGTTCTTGAGCGTCTCCTCTGAGACATTTGGAATCTCGCGCGTGATCTCCTCCGGGCCGAGCTTGGTGTCGCGGGCCTCGGACTCGAACTCTTCGATGTGGATCGAGGTGTACTTGTCATCCTTGACAAGTTCCTCGGACAGCAGGATCGCGTCCTCGAAGTTGTAGCCCTCCCAGGGCATGAAGGCCACGAGTACGTTCTGACCCAGTGCCAGCTCACCGTCCTCGGTCGCGGGCCCGTCGGCCAGGATGGTCCCGGCCTCCACCCGCTGGCCCTGCTTGACGATGGCCTTCTGGCTCAGGCAGGTGCCCTGGTTGGAACGCACGAAGCGATGCAGCGGGTACCAGTCGAAGGTGTCACCCTTCTTGCCACCGGCGGCGCCGGCATGACCGGCGGCCTTCTCATCGACGTCGATGAGGATGCCGAGGCCACCGTGCACGTCGGGACGCTGCGTGGTGTTGATGGCTGCCGCGTAGCCCTTGGGCGGCGGCGCCGCGGTGGACACGACCACGCCGGGACGGCGTGACACCACGAGCTCTCCCGAGTCCTTGGCGGCAAAGAACTCCATGCCCGTTCCGACGACGGGCGACTCGCTGCGCAGCAGCGGGACGGCCTGGCGCATCATGTTCGACCCCATCAGGGCGCGGTTGGCGTCGTCGTGCTCCAGGAAGGGGATCAGCGCGGTGGCCGCGCTCACGATCTGCTTCGGGGAGACGTCCATCAGGTCGATGCTGTTGACGTCGACGACCTGGAACTGGTGCTTGAGACGGGCCGGCGTGCGCTCCTCGGCGAAGTGGGTGAGGTCGGCTTTGAGGGGCGCGTTGGCCTGGGCCACCACGTACTTGTCCTCCTCGTCGGCCGACATGTACACGATGTCGTCGGTCACGAACGGCTCGATCTTGATCTCGGCCTTCTCCTTCTGGAGGATCGCGAGGTCTTCTTTAGTCAGCTTGTGGCCGGCCTTGAAGGAAGTGCCGTTGGCCTTGACGGCCTCACGCAGGACCTGCCCCTCGAGGCGGGCCGCATGCTCCTTGTCCACCACCATGTCCCGGTAGACACGCCGGAACGGGGTCTCGATGAAGCCGTAGTCATTGACCTTGGCGAACGTCGCCAGCGACCCGATCAGGCCGATGTTCGGCCCTTCCGGGGTCTCAATCGGGCAGATGCGGCCATAGTGGCTGAAGTGGACGTCGCGGACATCGAAGCCGGCACGCTCGCGGGAGAGACCACCGGGGCCAAGCGCCGACAGGCGCCGCTTGTGGGTCAGCTCGGCCAGGGGGTTGGTCTGGTCCATGAACTGGGATAGCTGCGACGACCCGAAGAACTCCTTGATGGCTGCGACAACAGGACGCGCATTGATCAGCGAGGCCGCGGTGACGGTGGCGGCGTCACAGATCGTCATGCGCTCCTTGATGATTCGCTCCATTCGAATCAGGCCCATGCGGAACTGGTTCTGGAGGAGCTCACCCACCGCGCGCACCCGGCGGTTGCCCAGGTGGTCGATGTCATCCGCCTCGCCAAGGCCCCGGTTGAGGTCGATGAGCTGGCCGATGATGGTGATGAAGTCCTCGTTGTCCATGATCCGGAAGTCCTTCGTCTGCGGCTGCTCAAGCTTGCGATTGAGCTTGTAACGGCCAACACGCCCGAGGTCGAACCGGCGCGGGTTGAAGAAGAGGGCCTGGAGCAGGTTCTTGGCGTTCTCGACGGTGGGCGGATCACCGGGGCGGATCTTCTTGTAGAGCTCGATCAGCGCCTCGTTGACCGTCGTCGAGGGGTCCTTGTCCAGGGTGCTCTGGATATAACGGTGCTCGGGGTCGATGTCGTGGGCGGCGAAGAGGTTGAGGATCTCCTCATTGGTCTCGTAGCCCAGGGCCCGGATCAGTGACGTGACCGGGATCTTGCGCTTGCGGTCGATCTTGACGGTGAGGATGTCTTTGTTCGAGGTCTCGATCTCGAGCCAGGCGCCACGGTTGGGGATGAGCTTGGCGGCATACAGGGTGCGCCCGGTGACCCGGTCCTCCGCGGAGGTGAAGTAAATGCCAGGCGACCGGACCAACTGCGACACGACAACGCGCTCCGTTCCGTTGACGATGAACGTACCTTCCTCGGTCATGATGGCGAAGTCGCCCATGAAGACCTCGGTCTCCTTGATTTCGCCGGTCTCCTTGATGGTCAGGCGGGTGTTGATGCGCAGGGGCGCGGAGTAGGTCTGGTCCCGGGCCCGGCACTCCTCTTTATCGAACTTCGGGTCACCGAACGTGTAGTCGAGGAAGCGCAGTTCAAAGTTCTTGCCGGTGTAGTCCGTGATCGGGTTGATCTCGTCGAAGAGCTCCTTCAGCCCATCGCGCTTGAACCAGTCGAACGAGTTGATCTGGGTCTGGATCAGGTCGCCGACGGTGAGCATCTCAGGGATGCGGCCGTACGAATAGCGTTCGGCGGCGGGAGTTACGACTTCAGTCATGCAGGGACCTCCGGGCGGTCAGGGGGGCGGAAGGAGACAGGGCAGGGCACCAGGAAGCGCGAAACGGCTTCGAGGAAAGTCAGGGAATTAAAGGGATGGATCCGGGGGAAAGAAAAAGCCCCCTCTCGACGAGCGGGGACTCAACAGGTGGCTACCACTGGGCTCAATCGTACCACTACTTCCGGGGGCGCGCAGCCACAGGAAAGCGGCGCCGGTCAACCGTCGCCTTTGGGGCAGTATACACAGCAACGGGAGCGCGTCAATATGCGAGCGCATAAGGCGGTGCCGCCTGGGGAAATGAAAAAGGGGCCGGCAAGCCGGCCCCTTTTTTGAAACGGTCTACTTGACCTCGACGCTGGCGCCGGCTTCCTGGAGCTTCTTGGCCACGGAGTCGGCCTCCTCGCGGGGAACGCCCTCTTTGACGGGCTTGGGAGCGCCGTCGACGAGGTCCTTGGCCTCCTTTAGGCCAAGACCGGTGAGCTCGCGAACGGTCTTGATGACGTTGATCTTGGCATCGCCCGCGGCGGTGAGGACGACGGAGAACTCCGTCTGCTCCTCGGCCGGGGCCGCGTCGCCGCCGCCGCCACCCCCTGCGGGGGCGGCCGCCACAGCCACCGGGGCGGCAGCGGTGATGCCGAGCTTCTCCTCCATCAGCTTGACGGCGTTGACGACGTCAAGCACGGTCCACTCCTCGAGAGCGGCCACGAAATCCTCAGGGGTGATCTTTGCCATTTCCAGTTTCTCCTTGTCTATCTGATGTCAGGCGGCCGCGCCGCTGGACTCGAGCTTCTTGCGGTAGGCCTCAAGGCCGTTGGCGAGGTTGGCGACGGCGCTGTTCAGGGCACCAGCCAGTTGGGCAACGCTGTGATTGAGGGTGCCTGCGAGCTGGCCTAGCAGGGCGTCACGGCCAGGCAGGTCGGCCAGCTGCTTGACGCCATCGGCGTCGAGCACGGTCTTACCCAGCAGGCCACCCTTGATCACCAGGCGGCGGGTCGCCTTGATGTAGTCATTGACCAGCTTGGCGGTGACCACCGGCTCGTCGTAGCCAATGGCCATCCCAACCGGGCCGACCAACTCTGTCGAGAGTATCTCCAGGCCGTTGTCGGCAGCTGCCCGGCGCGCGAGGGTGTTCTTGACCACGATGTAGTCCACGCCCTCGGCGCGCAGCTTCTTCCGCAGGTCCTGCAGCTGGGCGACGGTGAGACCACGGTAATCGGTGATCACAAGGCCGCTGGCCCGCTTCAGCTTCTCGCTGACCTCTTCAACCTGTTCGACCTTCTTCGCGGTCGCCATCTGACCTCCAGGAAAACCGACGGCCCCACCGCGCAACGCAGGAGGCCCGCCGCCCGGCGAGGCCGGGAGCCTGGAAATCCTGCCTGCGTAGGTGATTAAGGCGCCCACCTGGGCCCCGCCATACGGTCTTCGGCTATTTGGTTGGCGCCCGGGGACCGGGCGAGCGCAGATTATACGGGAGCGGGGGCTGCCCCTGCGTCCCGGCTTTAGTTCGAGCTGAGCTTAGAGGCCGCGGTGGGCTCCACCGCCGTGGACGGACCGTGGGTGCCGGCGAGGAACACGCTCTTCACGTAGTGGCCCTTGGCGGCCGCCGGCTTGGCCTTGATGATCGACTCCATCAGCGAGGAGAAGTTCTCGAGCAGCTGCTCCGAGCTGAAGGACGCCTTGCCGATGACGCTGTGGACGATCCCGGTCCGGTCCACTCGGTATTCCACGCGCCCCGCCTGCACATCCCTGATGGCCCTGGCGAGGTCGAAGGTGACGGTATTGGACTTGGGGTTGGGCATCAGGCCGCGCGGCCCCAGCACCTTACCGAGCTTGCCGACGGTGCCCATCATGTCAGGCGTCGCCAGGGCCACGTCGAAGTCGAACCAGCCGCCCTCGATCTTCTTGGCAAGATCGTCGCCGCCCACCTCGTCGGCGCCGGCATCCCGCGCCTCGCGAGCCTTCTCGCCCTGGGCAAAGACGGCGATGCGCTGCTTCTTGCCCGTGCCGTGGGGCAGGACCACGGTGCCACGCACCATCTGGTCCGCATGACGCGGGTCCACCCCGAGGCGAACATGGGCCTCGACGGTGCTGTCGAACTTCGAGACCGACGTTTCTTTAGCCAGCTCGACCGCCTCGCGAGGATCGTAGAGCTTGCCTTCCTCGATCTTGGCCGCCGCCTCGCGGTAGCGCTTTCCCTGCTTTGCCATGTTTACCTCCGGTGGTCAGACGGGCCGGTCAGGCCCTCCCACCAATAAATGGATGGTTTGCGTCGGCCGGCTTCAGCCGACCTCGATGCCCATCGAGCGGGCAGTGCCCTCTATCATGCGCATGGCGCCCTCGACGTCGATGGCGTTGAGGTCGGCCATCTTGGCCTCCGCGATCTCGCGGACCTGGTCCTGGCTGACTTTGCCGACCTTGTCACGGTTGGGCTTTCCCGAGGCCGTCTCGATACCGGCTGCCTTCTTGAGCATGTTGACGGCGGGGGATGTCTTTATGACGAAGCTGAAGCTGCGGTCCTCGAGAATGGTTATCTCAACCGGGATCACCTGGCCTTCCTGGGCCGCGGTCTTCTCGTTGTAGGCACGGCAGAAATCCATGATGTTGACGCCGTGAGGACCGAGGGCGGTACCGACCGGTGGTGCCGGGGTGGCCTTGCCCGCCGGCAGTTGGATCTTGACGATGGCACGGACTTTCTTCTTTCCCATTACCTGTACCTCTTAGGCGAGCCGCTCGACCTGGAGGAGGTCCAGCTCCACCGGGGTCTCGCGACCGAACATGTTCACCAGGACTTTGAGCTTGCCCTTGTCCGGCATGATCTCGTCCACCTTGCCGTGGAAATCGCTGAACGGCCCGTCGACCACGCGGACGTTCTCACCGACGGCGTACTCGACCTTGACCTTGGGAGCCTCGGCCTTGGTCTGCTTGACGATCGATTTGATCTCGTCGGGCTGGAGCGGGATGGGCTTGTTGCCGCTGCCCACGAAGCTGGTCACGCCCGGCGTATTGCGCACGACGTACCAGGATTCATCGCTCATCTCCATGTTGACCAGGATGTAACCCGGGAAGATGCGCTTCTGGACGTGGCGACGCTGCCCGTCCTTGATCTCGATGACCTCCTCGGTCGGGACGAGGACGTCGAAGATCTTGTCCGCCATGTCCATCGACTCGACGCGCTTGAGCAGGTTGTTGCGAACCTTGTCCTCGTGGCCGGAGTAGGCGTGGACTACATACCACTGCCCGTCGTGTCTTGGCGCTGCTTGTGTCTCAGTCATCAACTAGCTCCCGTAAATAGATTTCCCGGCCTTGTCGAAGATCACGTCAATAACCCCGATCAAAGCCGCTATGACAATCAGAAACCCCACCACCACCGCGGTCATCCGGAAGAGTTCTTCCCGGGTCGGCCAGACCACGCGGCTGAGCTCGACAAAAATGGAGCGCACCCCGGTGCCAAGGCCCGCCTCGTAGGCGTTGGACTCTTCCTCGCTGGCCATCTAACTCAGCCTCCTGTGCGGCACCGCGGGCTGGCAGGGGTGGAGAGACTCGAACTCCCGACTCACGGTTTTGGAGACCGTTGCTCTACCAACTGAGCTACACCCCTCCGTCAGCCTCACCGGGCTACTTGGTCTCCCGGTGGGCGGTGTGCTTGCGGCACCTCGAGCAGAACTTCTGCAGTTCCAGCCGGTCGGGGTCGTTCCTCTTGTTTTTCTCTGTGGTGTAGTTGCGCTCCTTGCACTCGTTACATTGCAAGGTGATGATCGTGGCGGGCATCAGTAATCCTTCGGTGATAAAAAAAGGACCCGGGCCAAACCCGGGTTCGGCAGCGATTATAGCGTAGTCGGGATCCACCGATCCGGGCGCGGCAGGTTCGGATGATGGATGTTCGAGTTGAAGGAGCCGGGTGAGCACCGCACTGAGCGCACCTATAGGTGCGGGAGGGAGGCGCGCAACCCGCGCAGCGGGCGAAGCCGGCGACGCCCAAATCGGGCGTTCAGCGCCGGAAAATGCAAGCCCGGGTCGGTGGATCCCGGCTTAGGTGAATGCCGACTCAGCCGGCGAGTTCGCGCCGGCGGGTCTCCCAGAAATCGTGGCGGCTGCGAAGTCGCGCGTATTCCGCCTCCATGATGACCAGGTCCGTGGTTGCGAGTTCGTTGCTCGCGGGAGGGGCCATCCGACCGATGCGGCCTTTGGTGAACGCCAGCAGGTCCTGCTTGAAAGAAAGGAGTTCGCTGTAGACACCGGTCCAGTGCTCGGCATCCTCCAGGTACGTCGTCGCAGGGTCCTCGCCGCGCATCAACCGGTCTTCGTCACCGGCTTTCCGGGCCGCGACGACCTCTGCTGGTGTCCCCTGGTCTTCTGTCCCCTGCTGATTCACCGCTGCCGGAATGCTACCTGCCCGCCCCGCCATCACGTCGGCGGGCTATCTCGTTGCGGGTGGCGATGATCGCGAAGGCGGTGAAACCACCGCCTTCGATTATCCCGTAGATGATGGCGCGGACCAGGGGCTGCGCGAACGCGACCAGGTTCAGCACAAACGTCGCGAGGGCCAGCACCGGGAATGCGACCACGGCCTGCGTCCTGGGCGTCAGCGACTCCCAGCCTTCACGTATGTTCACCCCGCGGTCAGGGCCTGTGGCGCGTCCCCTGGGGTCAGCGCGCCAGCGCCAAACCTCTCGCGCAAGAAGCGCCCGTTGGCCGCCAGCCGGGACGCGTCCGCGGCACTGATGTCCTCGGAAATCTCGGCGAGCTTGCCCTCCAGCAACCCAAGCTGTTCCAGGAGCTGGTCGGTGGGCGCCTTGCTCCCGGGTGAGGCTGGGCGTCCGGCGTACTCGCGCGGCAGGGCCAGGTACGTTTCCAGGGTCGTCGGGAGGTACTCCAGCGGTATCCGGCGCAGGATGTACAGGTCCTCCGACCCCGGCGGCAGGCGATCGACCCTGGGGATCAGTTCGAGGATCGCCGCATGGATGCTGGTCAGCTTGCCGTAGACCTCGTTGGGGACGCGCCCGGCGACGGTACGGAGTTGGGCATCCATGGCATCGCGAATCTGAGCGGGCTCGCTGCCGCGCGCGACCGGCCGCACCGTCGGCCGGGCCAGGACGGCGGCGAGCGCGAAAGCAGCGACGGCGACCACCGGCCAGAAAGCGCCAACGATCCCGGTGACCGCGAGAACCCCTCCCGCAACCACCGCGGCGCCGATGCCGGCGACGACCTGGCGCACGCGGGAAACCGGTCCAGCGACGAAAACGCGTCCCTCGATGGCTACCGCCGGGTCGAGGACACTGCGCGGAGGTCCGTTGACCAGGGGCGCGCCCGCACCCGGGGGTAGGACCGTTCCTTTATCTGTCACAGCCCGGTCAATCCTAGACATTCACTCACGGTGGCAGCAGGAACGGGCGCCGGATGACCTCGTCGAACACGAAGATGGTGTGCGTCGAGCTGATCATCGGCAGTGACTGCAGACGCTCCAGGACCACGTCTCGAAGGGCCTCGACGTCGCGAACACGCACGAGCAGGAGGGCGTCGAACCCGCCCGTCGTGAGGGCGCAGTACTCGACCTCCGGCATCTCCGCGACCTGTGCCTGGAATTTCTTCCAATCGGCCTGGCGAACCGAGACCTGGATCAGCGCGGCCAGGGCGAGGCCAAGTTTTTCGGGGTCGACGGTGGCCGTAAAACCGGTCACCACACCCGACGCCCGCAGCTTCTCCACCCGCGCATAAACGCTTGCCCGCGACAGCCCGGCGGCCGCCGCCAGGGCGCTGATTGTCGCCCTACCATCGTCGCGCAGGGCCTCCAGCAGACGGATATCAGTCCTGTCGAGGTCTGTCGTCAATCGGGCCCCGCCGCCAGCTTTCCCGCCTGAAAGGTTGACGAAATGCGCATAACGCGCCCCACACGGGCAGCCTCACCGTCCAATCTGGTCACCGTTTGGGTCATTAACTGCCACACCGTAGGTGATCCACGTTAACAGCTTCTCAGTCTGCACGCCCGATGGTACGTTTTTCACCTCACTCATGGCCACCTCCACCTCCAGCCGTTCCCGCACTCGGGCCGCAAGAGCCTCGGCCCTCCCTCCACCGGACGCGGCCCCCCTGCCGCCTGGGGACCTGGTTCGTCTCTACCGTTACATGCGGCTCGGCCGCGCGTTCGACGAGCGGATGTGGCTCCTCAACCGCGGGGGCCAGGTCGCCTTCGTGATGCCCCACCAGGGCCACGAGGCCTGCCAGGCCGGCGCGGGGATGGCGGTCGAGCAGGGGCATGACTGGGTGGTGCCGTATTACCGCGACCTGACGCTTTCGCTGGTCCTGGGAATGACCGCGACGGAGCTCATGATGAGCTTCTTCTCCCGCGCAGCCGACCCTTCTACCGGCGGCCGTCTGATGCTCGGGCACTACGGCAAGCGCGCGCTGCAGTATGTCACCGGCGGCAGCACCGTTGGCATGCACATCCTCCACGCCGTCGGCATCGCGCTGGTGCTGAAGATGCAGGCCCGGGGAGCAGCCTGCCTCACGTGCTTCGGGGAGGGTGCCGCCAGCGAAGGCGATTTTCACGAGGCGGTTTCGTTCGCCAGCATCCACAAGCTCCCGGTTGTCTTCCTGGCGCAGAACAACGCCTTTGCCATTTCGGTGCCGACCGCCGAGCAGATGCCCGTCAGCGTCGCGGAGCGCGCGGCGGGCTACGGCATCCCGGGGGCGCAGGTCGATGGCAACGACCCGGTTGCCGTCTACCGCGCCATCGACGAGGCGATGCGTCGCGCGCGGGCCGGTCAGGGGCCGTCGATCGTGGAAGCCATGGTCTACCGCATCACCCCCCACTCCTCGGATGACGATGACCGCCGCTATCGCACCGCGGAGGAGGTCGAGTCACGCCGCAAGGTGGAACCGGTGTCCAGCTTCCGCGCGCGCCTGGTCGCCGACGCTGTCCTGACCGAAGCGGCCGCCGCGACGATCGACGAAGAGTGCGCCGCCGAGGTCGAGCAGGCCCAGGCCGCCGCGGAGGCAGCCCCGGACCCGGACGTCGCCACGCTCACCGACCATGTCTACTCATCTGAGCCCTACGACGGGTCCGCGGACGCCCCGGACGGCCCCGGTATCCCGGAGGGGCAAGGCCAGCAGTTGACGATCCTGGAAGCGGTGCGGCAGGCGATGGCGGACGAGATGGAGCACGACGACCGTGTGCTGGTCTTCGGCCAGGACGTCGGAGCCGGGGGGGTGTTCCGGGCGACGGAGGGGCTTCGAGAACGATTCGGCGCCGCGCGGTGCTTCAGCACCCCGATAGCCGAGTCGCAGATCGCCGGCACCGCCATCGGCGCCGCGGTGGCGGGTCTCCGGCCCATCGCCGAGATGCAGTTCGCCGACTACTCACTGCCGGCCTTCAACCAGATCGTCAACGAGGCCGCTCGCTTCCGGTACCGCTCGAATAACGATTTTGGACTGCCGATGGTGGTCCGGATGCCCTTCGGCGGCGGCGTCCATGGAGCCCTTTACCACTCCCAGTCACCCGAGGCCATGTACGCCCACTCCCCCGGGCTGAAGGTCGTCGCGCCAAGCAATCCCTACGACGCCAAGGGCCTTTTGATCG
Organism: Candidatus Dormibacteria bacterium; assembly: GCA_046262515.1. Taxonomy (GTDB): domain Bacteria; phylum Chloroflexota; class Dormibacteria; order DASZGP01; family DASZGP01; genus JAXDLW01. Next base: position 18,272 of record JBHEMP010000143.1, read on the forward strand.
CGGCCATCCGGGACCCCGACCCGGTCATCTTCCTGGAGCACAAGCGCGCCTATCGCATGATCCGAGGCTACGTGCCGGAGGGTCCATACACCCTGCCGATAGGCAGGGCCCGGCTCACCAGGCCCGGCCGCGACCTATCTGTGATCACCTATGGGCTGATGGTGCACCAGACGCTAAAGGCCGCGGCCCACCTTGCCCAGGAGGGCATCGAAGTCGAAGTACTGGACCTGCGCACGATCAAGCCGCTGGATGAGGAGGCGATCCTCGAGACCGTCAGTAAGACGGGCAAGGTGCTGCTTCTGACGGAGGCCAACCCCTTCTGCTCGGTGATGAGCGAGGTCTGCACTTTCATCGCGACCAGCGCGTTCGATTACCTCGACGCGCCCCCCGTCCGGATGACCGCGCCGGACAGCCCAGCGATGCCCTTCGCCACTGCCCTGGAAGACGCATTCATGCCCAACCCCGAGCGGATCGCAGACCGGCTGCGCGAGCTGGCAGCCTACTGAAGCTGTAGAGCCCTCCCTCAGACCCCCAGGTACCGCTCGAGCAATCCCGACCCTGATGCCTCAGCGGCGGGAGCGGAGGCGACGACCCGCCCCTTTTCGATGAAGTGGCAGTTGTCGGCCACTCTCATCGCCATCCTGTGGTTCTGTTCCGCCAGCAGGACCGCCAGCCCCGATTCCTTGAGCCGCACCAGCAGGTCGCCGATGGACTGCACGATGATCGGCGCCAGGCCTTCCGATGGCTCGTCGAGCATTATCACGCGGGGGTTGGCCATCAGCGCGCGACCGACGGCGAGCATCTGCCGCTCGCCGCCCGATAAAGATCCGCTGGCGCTGTCGCGGAGCTGGCGCAGCTTGGGGAAGAAGTCGTAGACGCGCTCCACGGTCCAGGCCGTGTCGCCGGCGGTGCGTCCCCTCACCAGGGCGAGGTTCTGGGCCACCGTGAGGGCGCCGAAAGCGCGCGCGCCCGACGGCACCAGGACGAGTCCGCGACGAACGCGGCGGTAGGCGGCGGCATGCGAGACCTGCTCTCCCTCGAGGGCCACGGTGCCCGCGTCCGCCGGCTGCACCCCGGCGATGGCCCGCAGTGTGGTGGTCTTGCCGGCGCCGTTACGGCCGAGAAGGACGGCCACCTCGCCCGCGGCGACCTCGAGCGTGACCCCGGCAACCACCCGGCTTTTGCCGTAACTACTGCCCAGGGACAAGACCGAAAGCGCAGCGCTCACGAGTCCTCCCCGAGGTAGACGCGAACCACGTCCGGGTGTCTGCGCACCTCCTCCGGTGTCCCCTCGGTCAGGACCCGACCCTCGGCCATCACGGTGACGCGATCGGCAATCCCAAAGACCACCTCCATGTCGTGCTCGGTGATGAGAAGGGTGATCCCGCGGTCGGCGGTTATGCTGCGCAGCAACTCGAGCGTGCGCCGCGTTTCGAAGGGAGACATCCCCGCGGTGGGCTCGTCCAGCAGCAGCAGCCGAGCATCGAGCGCCAGCGAGATGGCCAGCTCGAGGGCGCGCTGGTCGCCATGCGACAGGTCCCCGGCGCGTACCTCGGCCACCTCCCCCAGCCCCACGTCGCCGAGCATCTTTTCAACCTGCTCCCGGTGTTTCCGCGACGCGATCCCGGTGGGCAACCGCGTTTCGCCGCGGATGCTCATGAGTGCCAGGCGGAGGTTGTTGGCGACGGTCAGCCCCGGGAAAATGGAGGTGGTCTGGAAAGCCCTGCCGATGCCCGCGTGCGCGAGCCGGTTGGGCGTGGCGCCGGTCACATCCACCCCGTCGAAGGCGACGGTGCCGGCGTCGGGACGGTTCTGGCCGGAGATCAGGCTGAACAGCGTGGACTTGCCCGCGCCGTTGGGGCCGATGAC
>JBHEMP010000144.1:0-10880 GCA_046262515.1 Candidatus Dormibacteria bacterium
CAGTATTGGGGCGCCGCGCCGCGGCTAGACTGCTTCGCATGGCGCAGGGTCGAGTCGCCCCGCAGGCGCAGTCCGAGCAGACGTCGCTGCGGGAACTCCTGTTCCTCCAGCGCCTCAGTAAGGCGGCGGCATCAACGGTCGAGCCGGGTGCGCTGCTGGACCTCATCATCCACGAGACCACCGGCGCCATGGCAGTCGAGGTCTGTTCCATCTATCTCTCCGATAGCGACGCCGAAGAGATAGTGCTGACGGCCACGAATGGGCTCGACACTGGCAACATCGGCCGCGCGCGGATGGCCCTTGGCGAGGGTGTGACCGGGTGGGTCGCCGCGAATCGGCAACCCCTGGTGGTACCGGACGTGACCGCCGAGCCGCGATTTCAATTCCTTCGAGGGGTCGACCAGAAGCGACTGACGGCCATGCTGTCGGTGCCCATCCTCGCCGGCGAGCGGATGATCGGTGTCGTCAACGTGCAGTCGGAGCAGCGGCGGGACTTCCAGGCCGCGGACATCGACTTCCTTTCGGCCATCGCCGGGCAAGTCGCGGGGATCATCGAGCGAAGCCAGATGCAACTCCGTGTCGTCGCCCAACTGGAAGAGATCCGGGGCTCCCAGGCGATCCATGAGCGCTTCACCGCGCTGGCCCTCGCCGGGGCTGGGCCCGGCGCCATCCTGGAGGCGATCAGCACCCTGCGGGACGCACGGGTCGACCTCTTCGATCCGTCCGGGTTCAGGCTGGGGCGCGGCGTTGGGAAAGCCCACGGCCTGGGCATCCCCCGCATGGAACTGCCAACGTCCATGCTCCACGGCAGTGATGCCGAACCCGTGGAGGTGCGGACCGGGCGCCCCGCCCGGACCGTGATCCTGACCCCCATCCGAGCGGGTGAAGATTTGCTCGCGGTGCTGGCTTCGGAGCACGCGCCGGCCGACCATCCGCACCTACAGCGAGCGCTGGAGCATGGCGCGACCGTGCTGGCGCTGGAACTGGTTCGGGAGAGGACCGCGGCCGAGGTCGAACGGCGGCTCCGTGGCGACCTCCTGGAGGAACTGCTCAGTCACGGCCTCGGCGCCAACGAAGCCTCCCGCCTGGCCACCCAGGCAGATCGTCTCGGTCACCGGGTGCCCCGCCGGTCGTGGGTGGTAGTAGTCGAACCTGACGACCCTGCCGCGGCCGCCGCGCTGGAGGCGCGCAACACCCAGGACCGGGTCCACGAGGTGGTCACGGACCTGACCACGCGGCGCTTCTCGGGCTCCCTGGTCGTGACCCGGCCGGCCTCGCTGGTGCTGCTGGTCCCGGTTGCGGAAGAGGGGGACGGCGCGCCACCGGGGGCGGAGTTGCGCAACATCGAGGCGTTCGGTGGAATGCTGCTAAAGACGTTGCAGCGGACCGTCCGGCCCGGCACCTTCTCCCTCGGCATCGGCAACGCGACGCAGGAGGTGCATGACCTGCCACGGGCGCACGACGAGGCCCGCCAATCCTTGCGCCTGGCCCGCCGGGGCGGGGCCAGTGGGCAGGTCACTTCGTACCGAAACCTGGGCGCCTTCCGGCTCCTGCTGGAGGTCCAGAATCCCCTCGCGCTGCGACGCTTCGTGGAAGAGACGCTGGGACCGTTGCTCCGCTACCAGGAGGGTCGTCGCACCCCCCTCATCGAAACCCTGGAGCAATTGTCCGCCGAGCACTGGAACCGGCGGGCGGCCTCTCGCGCGCTCCATCTCCACGTCAACAGCCTGTCCTACAGGGTGCAGCGCATCGAGGCTCTCCTCGGGGTCTCGCTGGAGGACGCCGAGACACGGGTCGCGTTGAGCATCGCCCTGCGAGCAAGGTCGCTGATCGCCGACTGAGACCCTCGCCCTTTCGGCGCGGTGTCACAATCGGCCCACCGGCGGTGCTTACCGGGCATGGAGGCCGAGACCGCGACTCTGAACGTCATCCCCGGGTCCCAGTCCCAGGCCGCCGATGGGGCGGCGCCACAGAGCGGCTCCAGGCTGCCGGAGCCCTTCGAGCGCCTCTTTTTGGCCGAGTACCCGCGCGTGGTGGGCATAGCCAACCGGGTCCTCGCGAACCGTTCGGAAGCGGAGGAGGTTGCCCAGGAGGTATTCCTCGACTTCCACCGTAAGCACCCCGCGGACGCGGAGTATGCCGCGCCGTGGCTGCACCGTGCCGCCTCTCACCGGGCGCTTAACGCGCTGCGCAGCAACCGCCGGCGCTCGAACCGCGAGGAGGCCGTGGCGCGGCCCGAGGCCGACTTGTCAGCCGACCCTGCGGGGATCCAACAGGTTGCCGATCAACGTGACCGGGTGCGGGCGGCGATGGGGCGACTGCCTCGGAAGAGCGCCGCGGTGCTGGCGCTCAGATACAGCGGTCTGAGCTATGCCGAGGTGGCCGGGGCAATGGGTGTTTCCGTCGGGCAGGTGGGGACCCTGCTGCGCCGGGCTGAAATGAAGTTGAGATCGGAGGTACAGCCATGACCCACCTGGACGAAGGTGTCCTACGGCGGATGCAGGATGAGCCCGGTGCCACCAGTGCCGCCGACATCCTTCACTTCGAGTCGTGCGACGCCTGCCGGCGACGCGCCACGGTGGTCGGCTCGGAGTCGACTCGCGCGCTGGCGCTGCTGGCAGTACCGGCTGAGCGGGTAGAGCCCTCGGTGGCCCTGCTGCGGCTGCGGCGGCTCGTCGGCGACAACGTCGCCACCAGCCGGGTGGGGCGCGGCCGCGTTCGCCAGGGCCGAGCTTTCCGTCCCCTGGCCGCCGGCGCGCTGACGCTCGGCCTGATGGCGACGCTGGTGGTGTCCGGCGTGGCGGAAAAGGCCGTCCAGGTGTTCGAGCCTCAGCACTTCGCCGTAGTCAACGTCAACCCAGCGAGCCTGGGCTCGCTGCCTGACCTATCACAGTTCGGCACCTACACGGTCGCGCAGCAGCCCAGGTTCCGGTCGGCACCCGGTCTCACCGCGGCGCTTACCGCATCGGGGCTGAAGTCCGTCCTCTCGCCCCAGGGCCCGTTGCCGGCGGCGGTGAAGGGTCAGCCGACCTACGAGACCTTTACCCAGGCGCAGGGCTCATTCACGTTCCAGTCGGATAAGGCCCGGGCCTACGCCGCGAGCAAGGGTAAGGCGCTGCCCGCGATGCCCGCCGGGGTCGACGGCACCACCGTGACCGCCACCGCCGGTCCCGGCGTCCTGACGATCTACGGCACCACCGAAGACGGCGCCGGAAGTGCGCCCGCGACGCCCCCCACGCCTCGTGAAAAGCCCGGCTTGCGCGGCTTCAGGATTCCCAGCCTGGCGATCGTTCAGATGACGACTCCCCGGGTGCAGTCCACCGGCGCGCCGGTCAAGGTGCTCGAGAGCTACCTCGCCAGCCTGCCCGGGGTGCCCGCCGACCTGGCGGCGCAGATCGAGGCCATAGGGGACCCGGCGAGCACCCTGCCAGTGCCCGTCCCCACGGGGCAGGGGTCCAAGGAGGTGCTGGTCAACGGCAGCAAGGGCCTGTTCGTGGGCGACTCGACAGGCCTTGGCGCGGGCGTCATCTGGCAGAAGGACGGGGTGCTCTATGCGGTCGTGGGCACCCTGGGTGAGACTGAGGTGGTGAACATCGCCCGGAGCCTCAGCTGAGCCAGGCCGCCGCGTCGGCAGCCATTCATACCGCCGGCCTGGGCAAGAAGTACGGCCCCGTGGAGGCCGTGGCCGGTCTGTCGATGTCCGTGCCGCGAGGCGAGGTCTTCGGCTTCCTTGGGCCCAACGGCGCGGGCAAGACCACCTCGGTGAAGATGCTCCTCGGCCTCACCCCGCCAAGCAGCGGCGAGGCGTGGGTCCTGGGCAGCCCGATCGGCGACAAGATGACCCGGAGGAGGGTTGGCTACCTGCCCGAACTTTTCCGCTACCAGGCCTGGCTTCGCGCCAGTGAGGTCCTTGGCGCTCACTGCCAGCTAGCGCGCGTACCCCGGGCCAGCTGGTCCACGGAGGTTGACCGCGTCCTGCGGCTGGTTGGCCTCGAGGGCCGCTCCTCCGACAAGGTGGGCACGTTCTCCAAGGGCATGCAGCAGCGCCTCGGGCTGGCGGTGGCGCTGCTGGGGCGCCCCGCCCTGGTCTTCCTCGACGAGCCGACGTCGGCACTCGACCCCGTCGGCCGCCGGGATGTTCGCGAGATCATCCGCAGCCTCAAGGACGACGGCACCACGGTCTTCCTCAACTCCCACCTGCTGACCGAGGTCGAACAGGTCTGCGACCGAGTGGCGATGGTCAACCACGGCACGGTGATCGCGACCGGCACGATGGAGGAACTGCTCGGCCGCGGCGGCGTCCGCATCCGGGCGGAGGGCCTAGAGCGGGGCGGCCGAGAGGCGCTGGCCGTCCACGGCGCCATCCGCGAGGAGCCTGGTGGCTGGATCATGGTCGAGGGCGTGGCCGAGGCAGTGGTGCCGGACCTGGTCGCCCTCGCGGTGGCCGCGGGCGTCAGGGTTTACGCCGTCGAGCCCCGGCACCAGAGCCTGGAGGAGCGGTTCATGCAACTGCTGGGTGAACCGGAGCACGATTCGTGACGGGCCCGGACCCGCAGCCCATCCTGGTCATCGCCCGCCTCACGGTGCGCGAGGCCGCCCGGCGCAAACTGCTGGTCGCCCTTCTTCTCCTCACCCTGGGGGTGATCGCGCTCACCACCTGGGGCTTCAGCCGGATCCCGACCATCACCGACCCCGGCGGTTCCCACCTCACCGACCTCGAGGTCAAAGGGATCGTGGCCGCGCTGTTGATCGTGGTGATGTTCATGTTCGCCTTCGTGCTGGCCATCTCGGTGGTGTTCGTGGCCTCCCCGGCGATTTCCTCGGAGCTCGAGTCCGGCATCGCCCTCGCCGTCCTGACGCGCCCCATCAGCCGCGGTGAGTACGTGCTCGGGAAATGGCTCGGCCTGTCAGCCCTGGCGGCGGTCTACGTGGTGGGGGCGGCGGGGCTGGAGCTGGTCCTGGTGAACGCGGTCGTCGGCTATACCCCGCCGAACCCGCTCACCTTCCTGCTCTACCTCACGGGGCACGTGGTGGTCCTGCTCACCCTCTCGCTGCTGGTCAGCACCCGCCTGCCCGGGATGACCGGTGGTGTCGTCGCGCTTGGCCTTTTCGGGGTCGCGTGGTTCGGAGGCATCGCCGCGGGGATCGGCGAGGCTTTCAACAACAGCGGCATCACCACCGCGGGCTATGTCACCAAGCTCCTGCTACCCACCGACGCTCTCTGGCGAGGCGCTGTGTATTCGCTTGAGCCGGCCGCAATGTTGACCCTCTCGCGGGGGGCACGTGAAGCCGGCCGAGCAGCCAGCGCCAATCCCTTCTTCGCCGCCGCCCCACCAACCAACCAATTCCTGGCCTGGTCGGCGCTCTGGCTGGCCGCCGTCCTCTCCCTGGCAGTTTTCTCGCTGAAGCGGCGGGAGGTCTGAGTCCGGCATAATTCTCCGCGGGAAGACCCGTCGGGCCTCGTGCGAGGGAGACGGAAAGGCATGCGCCCGCGTCGTGCGTCTCACACGAGCGGGGAGCGGATGCACCACGGTACGCTCCTGACGGAGCGCGCTCGCAGGGCTCGGCTCACAACAACTGCACACAAGCGCAGGACGACTGCGCACAAGTAATGGATGCCGGGGATCGCGGAGTTTGCTGCTGGGCCCGGAGATGGAGGACAGGATTTGGCAGTACCGAAGCCCGACACCAAGCAGTCGACCCGCAGCCAGGGCGTGGCCTCGCCCAGCCTGGCTGAGGTCATCCGCAAGGCCAAGTCCCTCGGCGCGCTCGTCGTCGACGTGCGTTTCACCGACCTTCCCGGCTCGACTCAGCACTTCTCCCTGCCCATCGGAGAGTTCACGGCTGATCTCCAGGAGGAGGGCCTGGGCTTCGACGGGTCCTCGATCCGCGGGTTCCAGGCCATCAACGAGTCCGACATGCTGCTTCTGCCCGACCCCACCACGGCCTACATCGACCCCGTCCTGAACGTGCCGACGCTGGTGGTCCACCACGATATCTATGACCCCATCACCCGCGAGGCCTACAGCCGCGACCCCCGCTATGTGGCCACCAAGGCCGAGGCCTACCTGCAGAAATCCAAGTTGGCCGACACCGCGTTCTTCGGGGCCGAAGCGGAGTTCTACATCTTCAACTCGCTGTCGTTCGACCAGAACGCCCACTCCGGTTATTACTTCATCGATTCCGAAGAGGGCATCTGGAATTCCGGCATCGACGGTGGCGAGCCGAACATGGCCTTCCGCCCCCGCCACAAGGAAGGTTATTTCCCGGTTCCCCCGGTGGACAAGCTCCAGGACTTCCGCTCTGAGCTGATGCTCAAGCTGCTGGAGGCGGGCCTGCAGGTCGAGGTCCAGCACCACGAGGTGGGCACCGCGGGCCAGGCCGAGATCGACCTGCGTTTCAACACCCTCAAGGCTCACGCCGACGACATGCAGCGCTACAAGTACATCGTCAAGAACTTCGCAGCGTCGCGCGGGTACGTCGCCACCTTCATGCCCAAGCCCCTGTTCCAGGACAACGGCTCTGGGATGCACGTGCACCAGTCACTCTGGAAAAGCGGCAAACCGCTCTTCGCGGGTAACGGTTATGGCGGGCTGTCGGACATGGCCCGCTGGTACGTCGGTGGCCTGCTCAAGCACGCGCCGGCCCTGCTGGCCTTCTGCGCCCCCACCACCAACAGCTACCGTCGCCTGGTCCCGGGGTACGAGGCCCCCATCAACCTCGTTTACTCCAAGCGCAACCGCTCCGCGTGCGTGCGGATCCCGATGTACAGCAACAACCCCAAGGCCAAGCGCATCGAGTTCCGCTGCCCCGACCCCGCCGCCAACCCCTACCTGGCCTTCAGCGCCCTGATGATGGCGGGCCTGGACGGCGTCCAGAACAAGATCGAGCCCCCGGCCCCCGTGGACGCCGACATCTACGAGCTGTCCTCCCGCGAGAAGGCCCGCATCAAGAACACCCCGGGCTCACTGCAGGAGGCCCTCCAGGCCCTCAAGGCGGACAACAAGTTCCTCCAGGCCGGCGGGGTCTTCACCCAGGACCTCGTCGACACCTGGATCGAATACAAGATGAAAAACGAGGTCGAGGCGGTCGCGCTGAGGCCGCATCCATGGGAGTTCTACCTCTACCACGACTGTTAGGCGAGGCCGCAATGCGGGTGATACGCGCGTCGAGTCGCCGCTGCGCGGCTGCTGCGGGGGGTGCTCACGGACTTCGTGTCCGCTCCGCTCCCGCCTCGCCCTCTCCTTCGTCTAACCCACATATCGGCCTCGCAGCTAGCGCGGAGGGGGGCTCCTTGGGAGCCTCGCTCCAGCCGGCGAATTGGGCTACGCTGGTGAGGACGAAATCGACTGACAACCTGGAGGACACCGATGGCCGGACCCGCGATCTCAGATCCCAGCCGCAGACTCGCCCGACCTTTCAGCCAGGCTACGGCCGACGATGTGCCCGCGGCGCTCGGGATCATGGGCATCCTGCATTCCGAGCCCCTGGCCAGCGCCTTCAACCGCCTCCTCGCCAACAAGCTGAGCGGCGATGACGCGGTCTCACTGACCCACTTCTTTGAGGAGGTAGCGGTACTCGTCAACCACCGCCGCGTCGCCGAGGACCTGGTCTACGACATGTTGGCCCTGGACCTCTACTGGGACCAGCTGCAGAAGTCGATTGAGCGGACGCGCAAGTCCAGCGGAAACGCGAAGTTCGGGGAGAACTTTGAAATCGCCGCCCAGTCCGCGGCGGAATACCGGGAGCAGAAGCCCAGCAAACTGGGATAGAGCTCGCGATGGATATCGAGAGCGTGAAGACGATCGCGGTGGTGGGGTCGGGCACCATGGGTGCCCAGATCGCTCAGCAGTGCGCCCTGGGCGGGTACGACGTGTGGCTGACCGACGTCAGCGAGGAACAGTTGCAGAAGGCTGTCGAGAGCAATCGGCGCCTGGTCATGAGACGGGTCGACAAGGAACAGATGACCGCGGAGGATGCCGCCGAGGCCCTGAAGCGGGTTCGTACCAGCGCCGACCTTGCGGAGGCGGTCGGCGCCGCCGACTTCGTCTTCGAGGCCATTGTCGAAAAGCTCGATCCCAAGCGCGAGCTCTTCGCGCGGCTCGATGCCCTGGCTCCCGCCGCCGCCATCCTTGCCACCAACTCCTCGACCATCCCCATCAGCCGCCTGGCGGACGCCACCTCCCGGCCGGATCGATGCGTCAACACCCACTTCTTCCACCCCGTGCTGGTGATGCAGCTGTGCGAGGTCGGCCGCGGACCCGACACGTCCGACGAGACCGTGGCGACCGCCATGGAACTGGTGCGCCGCATCAACCGGGTGCCGGTGCTGCTCGAGAAGGAGATTGACGGCTTCATCGTCAACCGCATCCTCCACGCCGCGTCCCAGGAGGCCATGCGGCTGTACGAGGGAGGCTACGCGGACTTTGCGGACATCGACCTCGCCGTGGAGAAAGGCCTGAACTGGCCCATGGGGCCGTTCAAGCTGGCCGATTTCAGCGGTGTCGACATTACCTACAACGCGCGCCGCGAGAAGTTTGAGGGCTCCGGGGAGGCCCATGACCGCCCGGCGGACTTCCTCCGCCGCATGGTCGAAGAGAATCGGCTGGGCCGCAAGACCGGGGTCGGCTTCTACGATTACCGGGACGGCGCGATCACGCCCGCGGAGGATCCCCGGAAGCTTTGAGGAGCAGCGCTACACCGTAGGCCGAGCTCGGCTACAGTGAGCCGATGGCAGTGCCATTGGGCCGCGACGTCATCCTCCTCCCCGGAGGTGTCATGCCCGCCGAGCTTGCATACCGGGACCTCCTCCCTCTCGTCAGCCCGGGCGCGCGGGCGCTGGCCAAGGAACTGGAGATCTACTCGACTCCTGAGCCGCCGGCGAAATACGGCCTTGACCTTGAGGTTGCGGGCATCCTCCGCGTGGCAGACGAGGCCGGGTTCGGGCGGTTCCACCTGGTCGGTTACTCGGCGGGCGGGGCCTCGTGCCTGGCTTTCACCGCCGCCCATCCTGATCGCCTGCTGAGCCTGGCCCTGTCCGAACCGGCCTGGGACGGCGTCATCGACGGAAGCGACGAGGAGATCGCGCTTTGGAATGAATTCCGAAGCATCGGTGAGCGGCCGCCGGAACAACGGATGTCTGCCTTCGTCCGCGCGCAACTGCGCAATGGGGTCCAGGCGCCGCCACCGCCGCCTGGTCCGCCGCCCCCGTGGATGGACAAGCGCCCCGCCGGTCTTGCCGCGCTGATCCGTACCTTTCTCGACACCAGGCTCGACCCGGCACGCCTGCGCAGTTTTGATCGCCCCGTTTACTTCGCCGTCGGCGGGCTTAGCAACCCGGATTACTACGCCCGAATGTCGAAGCGACTGGCGGGCCTGTTCAGTGATCTGACCATCGACCTCTACCCGGATCGACACCACTTCGACCCGCCCCATCGAGCCGAGCCCGAGCGCTTTGCCGAGGCGCTGAAGAACTTCTGGGCTCGCGCGGAGTCGCTCCGGTAAGCCGCTGCAGCTACGCGGCGGCCTCGGCCGGCAACCGGCGGCCCCGCTGGAAGCGAATCGAACGGCCCGCCACGACCAGCGCGACCCCAGCAATCACGACTGCTCCCCCAACGATCAGGTTCACGGTTACCGGCTCGCCCAGGACCAGCGCCCCGAGCAGGACGGCCACCGCCGGGTTGACGAAGGCATAGGTTCCCGCGAGCGCGGCGCTGACGTGCTTCAGCAGGTAGACGTAGGCGCTGAAACCGACGATAGAACCGAAGACCACGAGGTAGAGCAGCGCCAGCAGCGTGGTCGGAGAGAAGGCTCCCGGGTGGGCGCGACCAAGGTCACCGTTGACCACCGCGGCGATACCCAGGAGTGCCCCGGCACAGACCATCTCCATCGCCGTGACCACCACGGCGCTATTGGGCAGGGGCGCCTGCCGTGCGTACATCGACCCGCCGGCCCATGCCAGCGACGCTCCCAGCAGCACCAGGGTGCCCACACCGTAGGTACCGTGCGACGACCATGGGTGGGCCACGATGACGACCCCCGCGATTCCCAGCACCAGGCCGAGGCCGACCAGGCGCGTCAGTCGTTCCTGGCGGGTGAAGTGGCCGATGAGCGCCATGTATACCGGCACCGCGGCGATGATCAACGCGGCCACGCCGGCGTCGACGTACTGTTCTGACCACATCACCCCGCCGTTGGCGACCCCGAGCAGGAGGCCCCCGACGATCAATGCGCTGAGCCAGTGGCGGGCGCTCGGCCGGGCTCCTTTCAGGTCGCCGCGGACACCGGCCCAGGCGAACATCAGCGCCCCGCCGGCGAGGAACCGGGTGGCGCCGAGCAGGAAGGGCGGCATTGTCCGGACCGCGATGCGGATGCCGATGTACGTCGAACCCCAGAGGAAGTAGAGCGATACCAGCGCCAGGACGACCAGGGTGGCGGGGGTGCGGGCGCGTGCGAAGGCCGCCGTCATCCGCCCAGGCGTCCTATCTTCCATTCCTCACCTTCCAACCGGGTTACGGCCGCGGTGATTCCTGTTTTTCAGGACGCTACGGAACCAGCTGGGCGACCACGTACATCGGCATGACGTTCCCCGGCACAGGCGCGTAGGCCTCGCGGGATGGTCCCCCCCAGCGGTCCTTGATCCTGAAGCCCTGCCGTTCCAGGAGCAGTTCGAGCTCGCGGGGAAAGATCATGGCGAGTTCGAGGTCGTCCTCCCACGACGCCAGGGTCCTGCCGCCCGCCAGCACCCGGTTCCGGAACCAGAAATGGCGGACCTGCCGGCCGAGGTCGGTCTCGGCGCGACGCTCGCGCTGCACCCGCACCATGCCGGCGTGCGGGTCCGGCACCTCGAAGTCCAGTTCCATGCGCCACTCCGTGGATTC
>JBHEMP010000145.1:0-8350 GCA_046262515.1 Candidatus Dormibacteria bacterium
GCCCACTCGAGGTATCCCTCCCGGTCGGGGTGGTCGGGATCCTGGATCGCCGCGAGGAACTCGGCATATCCCGATGGGCCTCCGCAATCCTCAGGAGGAGAGGCTCGCTCGCCTGCTTTCGAAGATTGCTTTGACCATAGCGCCAACCCCTTCCGGGGACAATGGCGCCAGCTCCACGAATGCGACCTGGCTGGACCTGCGCCAGCCCTGCAACAGCGGCTGCAGCTGGTGGCGTCGGTGCAGTTCATCGGCGCGATAGGTGGCCAGTACCAGCACCTTGCTGCCGCGCAGCCTGCGGGTCATGTAGTCCAGCAAATCGCGGGTGGAGGAATCAGCCCAATGAATATCCTCGACGATCAGGAGCAACCCGTGCTCCTGGGCGACCAATCGCACCAAGGCGATGATCGCCTCGAAAAGCCGCAACTTCGCCTGGGCGGGATCGCCGCCGTCACGGTTTGACCCCGAGTGGCCCATCTGCGGGAAGAGCTGCGCCAGCTCGGCCGCGCTGGCGCCCAGCGCCGCTGTCATTGTTTCAATCTCGGTCGCGGCCAACTGGTTGCCGATGGCCTCGATGAATGGCAGAAATGGAAGCGCAAGCTCGGCTTCACTGCAACCGCCCGTCATCACCACGGCTCCAAGCCGCCGCGCGCGCTCATTGAGTGCGGCGGTGAGTCGGGTCTTGCCCATTCCCGCCTCGCCGCTCAGCAGCGCCACCGCGCCCTCGCCGCGCAGCGCTGCGAGGAGCGCGTCGTCGAGGTCCGACAGCTCCGCCTCCCGGCCCACCATGACGGGGCACAGCGCACGATTGATCATGACCTCATTCTCTCCCAACATGGGGTCATGGCCCTGCATCGACGCGACCTACCCTTCGGGCATCCGCTGACAACTTGGCTTCTGTGCCCCAGATCTTCTGGAGGGCCACAATGGAGAAGCCTGCGGGTGTAGTGTGTGATCCTGCACGCGCCAGTAGAAACCGGGGGAGAAATGATGCGCAAACTTATCTGCAGGTCGACTACGATCCTGTTCGCTGGGTCCTCAGCCTTCTTCGGGTGGGCTGGGGCGGGGGTGACTACCGCCCTGCCCGTTCCAATGCCCATTGTGAGTGACTATGTTCAGGTCGCCACCGGGACCACGCCACCCACCGAGGCACAATGCGAGAATAATGTGCGCCACCGGCGCTGCTTCACGCCGCAGGCAATACAGGCGGCCTATAACGTCGGGCCGCTCTACGCACAGAACCTGGACGGCCGTGGCCGCACGATCGCGATCGTTGATTCTTATGGCAGCGACACCATCGCCCACGACCTGCACGTATTTGACCAGGCGTTCGGGCTGGCGCCGATGTGCGGTGAGGAGGCGGTTACCTGCCAGCCCGGCATGCCGGCTTTCAGCCAGTTCCACAAGCAGGGGGCAGTGGCGACCAACGGGCCGCCGTCGCAGAGCAGCGGCACCGGCCAGGAGGACAAGAGCGCCTGGGCCCTCGAAGTTTCACTCGACGTCGAGACCGCGCATGCCATCGCGCCCGGCGCCAACATCCTGCTGGTCACCACCCCAACCGCGGAGACCCTCGGCGTGCAGGGATTCCCGCAGATGATGGACGCGGAACAGTACGTCATCGACCACCACATGGCCGACGTCATCTCGCAGAGCTTTGCCTCCGCCGAAGACGCCTTCGGAAGCACCCAGTCCCTCGAGAACCTCCGTCATGCCTTCAAGGCCGCGGCCGCCAACAGCGTGACGGTGCTGGGCTCATCCGGTGACGGCGGCACGGCAAACAGCTACAAGCAACCGGTCAACAATCCGCGGACCATCCCCTATCCGAGCGTGGAATGGCCGGCAAGCGACCCGCTGGTCACTGGTGTCGGTGGAACGAACCTGTGCACCAACCCGACCGCGAGCACCAGTGACCCCCGGACGATCTATGTTGGGCCGCCGGCGGCGTGCTCGTCTAACCCGAGCGAAGCTGAGACAGCCTGGGTCGGCTCCGGAGGTGGGTTCAGCAACGTCTTCGGCAAGCCAGCGTTCCAGTCGACGCTACCTTTGGGCAGCACGCCCATTGGCAACATGCGTGGCGTTCCCGACGTTGCCTTCCAGGCCGCGCCGAAAACCGGTGCCCTGGTGTACGTGTCCTTGCCGCCCGATGGCAACAGCAGCAACATCAAGTGCAGTGGTGTGCCCTGCAGTACTGGCTGGTATGACATCGGCGGTACCTCCCTGGCTTGCCCCCAGTTTGCCGCCCTCGTGGCGATCGCCGTGCAGCAGAATGGCGGCGGGCTGGGCCTCATCAATCCCGCCCTTTACCGCATCGGCGCCGATAGCGCGCGGTACGCCAACGACTTCTTCGATGTGACCGTCGGTAACAACCAGACCGACCCAACGATCCCCGGTTACTCTGCCTCCACCGGGTGGGACCCGGTAACCGGCCTGGGCACGCCCAACGCCGCCAACCTCGTACCGGACCTGGCCCTGGCGGTGCATGAGCATTAGCGCCTGATCGAAACGGCCAGTTAGCTCACCTCCAGGTACCAGGGGGCGCGGTCGTGCCGACGCCGCTTACGGAGTGGGTCACCAACAGGTTCCGGGGGCTCCAGCTAGAAGTCCGCTGGAATAAGATCGCGCTGTGCGTAGGCTGGCGCTGCCGGTTGGCTACCAGGTGGTACTTCCTTTCCTGCTGCTGAGCATGCTCGCAGGCCTGGCCGCGTCGGCCCTGGTAGGTGTGCAACTGGCGGCTGCGGCGCGAGCCCAGCTGGACACCGAGGCGATCCGGGAAGAGGACAGTGTCTCCTCGAGCTTCGCCACCTTTGAGCAACGTCAGCTCACCGACCTGCGCACGTTGGCGGCGACCGATGGGGTGGGGCGAGCGGTCAAGGCTCGCGACCGCGCGTCACTTCAGCGTTTGATCGTCCCCGCTGTGTCCGCCCAGCTTCCCGACCCTTTGCGGGCGAGCGTCGTGATCCCCGACGGAACCGAGTTGCTCAGCGCCCGCGCCGACCAAAGCCACGTGAGCGCCTGTATCTGTGCGGGAGGCCGCCAGTTGGGGTCCTGGTCTCACGTCAACGATGCCCTGTCGGGCCGGTCTGACAAGTTTGGTCCCAAGTACATCGGCATCGCCGCCGACTCCGACGGGCCCGTGATGTACACGGTCGGGCCGGTCACCCTCGACGGGGCCACCGTGGGGGCGATTCTGGTGGCGGAGCCTCTCAACGCCCTGCTACATGACCTGCGCACCCGTCAGAGCTTCGAGGTCGGCCTTTACCGCGCCGGCGGCGGGTTGATTTCTGCCAACACAGTCATCCCCGCCAGCTCGTCCCTGTCGGCCGCTGACCGCCGGGCGGTGACCGGCCACGCGGGCTTCATCCACCGCCAGCTGGCGCGCCAGGGTAGCCAGTACGAGGTTTTCTACGTTCCCTGGCGACTGCGTCACGAGGACGCGGGATACGCAGCCGTGGTCCGGCCCGCAGCCGCCCTGGGCAGCGTCTCGACCCAGATCCCCCTGCTGATGGCGGCCGTGTTTGGCACGGTGTTCGTGGTCACTGTGGCCACCGGCCTTTACATCAGCCGACGTATCACCCGACCCCTGGACAACCTGGTGCGCGCCACCCACGCGGTTGGCGGCGGCGACCTGCAGTACCAGGCCGCGGTCATGACATCTGATGAGATCGGCGAGCTGACCGTGGCCTTCAACGCCATGACCACCAATTTGCTCGACGGCCGCGCCCAGATCGGAAAGAGCGCCGAGGCCACCATCCAGACCCTTGCGTTCGCCATCGATGCCCGTGACTCGTATACCCATGGCCACTCCGTGCGAGTGACCCGGTACAGCGTCGAACTGGCCCGCTGCGCCGGGTTTGGCGAGGAGGACCTTGAACGTCTCCGCCGCGGCTGCCTGGTGCACGATATCGGCAAGATCGGGATCCCCGACCGCATCCTGAGCAAGGCCGGCCCCCTGACCCGGCGGCAATGGGAGGCGATGCGCCGCCATCCCGAGCTGGGTGCCGAGATGCTGGCCCCCCTCGAGTGGCCCGCCGAGGTGCTGCAGATAGTACGCAGCCACCATGAGCGTTGGGATGGGACCGGGTACCCGGACAAGCTGACGGGCGATGAAACCCCCCGGCTGGCCCGACTGGTCGCCATCTGCGACACCCTTGACGCGATGACCTCGGACCGTCCTTATCGCCACGGGTTCCCCTACGAGCGCGCCGCGGCCGAGATCGAGGCCGGAGCGGGTACGCAGTTCGATCCAGAAATGGTCCGCCACTTCGTATCTGCCCGCGACGTCCTGGCCACCATGGTGGCGGAGCTCCAGGCCTCCAGCACCGCCACCGCCGATGGACTCCTCGAAGTGGCCGAGTGATGGGCGACGAACGGGCCCTCGCGCGGCGACGCTGGCGAATCCTGGTGCTCTTTGGGATGGTGCTGGCGCTGGGATACCCGCTGCTCCTGGACGCCTCCACCGGAGCCGGGCTCTCCCTCGGGCTTCGGCACGACGTGAACGCCCAGCGAGAGCTGCTCCGCGCCCTGAATTACGCGGGCGACCGTGACGTCGCGGTCGACTTCGGCTCGGACGTGGGCCAGCCCCTCATCATCCCCCTTGACGCCGCCGCCCTGGGCCGCGAGCTGGGGGATCCGCTGCTGGCCTCATCCGGCATCACTCCAGCGCCCGGCGTGGCCGTCGCGACCAGCCCGACAGTAACCCCGACCTCACCCGCCTCCGCTGCCCCCGCGGGCCCACCTCCCGCGGTCGCGCCTCCCGGGCCGTGCCCCGGCGCACCTACCGGCGGCATTCACCTGAACCTCCGCGCGCGCGACGCGACCGGGGGCGGTATCGCCGGCGCGAGGGTGGGCATCTACTACCAGGGTTGCCTCGTCGCCAGCGGGACCACGAACTCGGCGGGACGGGTGACCAACGTGTCCAACCTCGCCCCCAACTCCACCTATACGTACGTCGTCAGCGCCTCTGGCTACCAGGATGCCACGGGTTCGTTCAACACCCAGGGAAACAACAACATCAGCGTCGACGTGGTGATGACGCCCAGATAGAGCGCGCCTCACCACCCAGCCGGACTGACGGAAATAGTGATTCTCCGGCTCTAAGTTATGATGGCGTGGACGGTTCTGCTGCCGGGGTGTCAGAGGAGCAGGACGCCATCATTCAGCGGGGTTGAAGAATGCGTAGAACCAGGGTCGTCGTGCTTGCCGCCAGTGCCGGTCTGATGTTGATGCCACTGCTGGTCGCAGCCCGGCCGTCGGGCGGAGAGACGGCGCTGAAGGCGCAGCGGGGCACGGCCCATGCCGACGCCGTGTATGCGGCGTCCGCGCCCGCATCCCAGCCTGGCGCCGCCGGCGCGCCGGCCGCGCGCAGAAGAGGCCGGCCGTCGCCGCGGCCCGTCGCGGGTGGCAGCCAGGACTGGCTGGTCGGGTTCGACAAGGAGTCGCTTGACCCCAGCCAGGCGGACATCGCCAGTGGCAACTTCCATCTCGGCGGCTACGGGCTTCTGCCGACGCGTGCCAGCACCGGCCCGCTGGTCGACGGGGACGGTACGGTGGAGCACATCTACGCCCGGGCCGTCGCCGTCAGCAACCGCAGGCACCAGACCTTGCTGCTGGCCGCGCTTGAGAACCAGGGCACCTTTGCGGCCTACAAGCAGGGCCCCTACGGCATCTCCGATATCCGTGCCCAGGTGGCGCATGACACCGGCGTGCCGGTCGACATGATCGTCGTCAACAGCGACCACAGCCACGCCGGTCCGGACCTCATCGGTCTCTGGGGTGGCGTGCCAGTGGACTACCTGAAGTACGTCCACGACCAAACCGTGCGCGCCCTCGACCAGGCTTACTTCAGCCGCGTCCGTGCCAGCCTCCTGGTTGGCACCAGCACCCCGGTCATGCCGACCCCAGGCGTTGGCGGCTACCTGCCCGGGACCGCAACTCCCGGCGAGGACCTCGTCCACAGTCAGTTCAACAAGGACACCCAGACCGGCTACGACGATTCCGCTGTCGACACCCAGCTGCGTGTCCTGCAGGCGTACGACGTCAGCGGGCGGCCGCTCGGGACGCTGATCAACTACGCCGCCCACGCGACCGTGATGGGCGGTGGCAACCTGCGCTACTCGGCCGACTGGCCGGGCCGAGCGGCACGCGCGACCGAGCAGAACCTGGGCGAGCCCGTCGCGGTGACGATGGTCGCCGATGTTGGTCGCAGCCAGCCACCGCGGCCCCACTCGGATGCGACCTGCGGCCAGGCGGGGCACGTCAGCTGCGACGTGGACGCCCTCGACACCTACACGCGGGTCATCGCGCCGTGGGTTGTGGACGCCGTCAGCCACGCCGTGCCGGTGCAGGGGAGCAACATCAGTGGCCAGGAGGTCTTCACCCGCGAGGTGGCAACCAACCCGGCATTGCTGGGAGTGACCTACACCGGTGAGGCTCCCGTGCGTGGCTATGGCGCCTACCGCAGCAGCACGCCTCCCTACGTGGTGGGTACGGTGATCGGCACCTTTGCCTCGGCGCACCGGCTTGGCGATATCCTGCTCACGGCCAACCCCGGCGAGGCCTACCCGGACATTCGCTTCGGTGTCAGCCGGGAGGTGAAGGCCCCCCAGGCATTCTTCACCTTTGGCCTGGCAAATGACCAGCTCGGTTACCTGATTGCTCCGGCCAGCGAGTACGGCTGGATCAGCTACAGCCAACCCGGGAACGACAACGGCTTCTTCAACGTCAGCGCTCAGTATGGCGACCACCTGATGTGCACCGAGAGCAACCTGGCCCACGCGCTCGGCTTTGCCGCCACCGGGGACCCGGCGCCCTATGGCGCCAACGCTGTTGCCCCCGTTTGCCCCGCGCTCACAGCCAGTGACGGGGTGCCCATGGGGCCGGCGCCGCAGCAGCCCTGGGCCTTCGGCGATGGCGCCAAACTGCCGCCGCCCTTCCCCCAGTAGGAGACGAAGTACCAGGAAAACTGGTAGCTCAGCTGGATGGGCCGGCGGCCTGATTCAGGTGCGTGCCCAGGCCCGGGTCCAGGGCCGAAACCTGGACGCGGTTGCTGCCTTCCGTACCACGCTCCTGGTGCCGACCGCACTGCTGGTGCTGGCGTCCCTCAGTTGCCTGTTGCTGACGGGGCGACGGAGGGTGCAGTAAGGGCAAACGGTGGGGGGCCGCGCCTGGCGGCCCCCCACCATGAGTCAGGTCAGGCGCAGACCTTGTACGAGACGCAGGGGTAGTTGATGCTGGGGTAGTACCCGGTGCACATCTGCGTGGGCAGGGCGATGACGCCACCGGCTGCCTGCCGGAGCTCCTCACGGGTGAGCTCGCGGACGGTCTCGCGGTTGAGGCTGAGCTTCGGGGTCTTCGACTGATTGTCCTTCACGGTTTCTCCTTTACCCGCTCAGAAGCAGCGGGGCTGGTAGGTGAGCTGACAGATGACGTTGTAGCTGTTGTTGGTGCCGACGCCGCCGGCTGCCTGCCGCAGCTCGTCCGACTTGAGATCGCGAACCGTCTCGCGGTTCAGCTCCAGCCTGCGCGGCTGCCGCTCTTCCTTCTTGTTCAAGCCCTGTCCTCGGCCGGTCTTCTTCCCGGAACGCCCACCGGCCCGAGCGCCCCGAGTCTCCAGGTCTACTGGTGCTGTAACGCGCCGGGCGAGGTTTTCTTGCCACTTCACACCACCCGCGCGGACGCTCCCTTCCCAGAGGCGCCGGGACCATTGTACTTAACACCTGGCGGGCGGGGGTGTGGTAGGAATTGCCCGATGTTGGTGCCCTGGCAATCAGTCCTGGAAGGGGACCTGGCCCAGCGCGCCTTGGCCACCATTGACGACCTGTCGACGGCCCTGGCCCCGGGCAAGGTGACGACCGCGCAGGGGCCGTCCTGGGCGGGGGGACACGCCGGCCTGGGGATACTTTTCGCGCAGCTCGCCACGACCGCCGTGCCTGATGCCGAAACGCGGGCGAATCAGCACATCGAGCACGCGATCAAGGGCCTCAGCACCATGCCCATGCTGCCCTCGCTGCTTGCCGGTTTCACCGGCATCGCCTGGGCCACGCTCTACCTCCAGGATGCCTTCGACGGCCGCCGCGACCTGGAGTACACGGCGGAGCTGGACGATGCGCTGCTGGAGCACGTCTCCCGGGCTCCGTATACGCGGGACTACGACCTTGTGGCCGGCCTCGCCGGCTTCGGGCTGTACGCCGCCTATCGTGGCGACGATTACGGTCAGGCGCTGGCGGCCCAGGTGGTCGCCCGCCTCGACGAGCTGGCCGAGCACGACGACTCCGGCGTCACATGGTTCACGCCGCCGCAGTTTGTACCCCCGCACCAACTGGAGACCTGGCCGCAGGGATACCACAACCTCGGC
>JBHEMP010000146.1:0-3390 GCA_046262515.1 Candidatus Dormibacteria bacterium
CTGAGTGAGGCGTTGCAGCGCGTCGATGCGGTCGTGGCCCAGTACCAGGACCTCACCAGCGCCCTGCGGACGCAGCGGCAGACGGCGACTGAAGACACCACGCCGGGTGCCACGCCCGCGCCCTCATCCACGCCCAATGCGTCATCCACCGCCTCTCCGTCGCCCAACGCCGGCTCCCTTTCACCTACCCCAACGCCAACCTCGTCCCCGACTCCGTCCCCGTCAGCAACTCCGTAAACAGGGGGCGACCCGCGCCATGTCGAGCCTCGGTCCGGACTTCCGTCGTCTGGGCCGGGGCTCGCTGGAGCTGCGCAGCCACCCAGGCTCGCGGCTTTGGATCTGGGCGCGCCGCGCTCATCGAGGTCATAGGGGTGAGTGATCTCACCGATGGGTGACATCCCCCGCTGCTCGAGCAGTTTGGCCAGGTTTCGCTGACGGCAAAGCCGCCCTCCGGCTGCGTGTACGTCCCTGCGGCACGAATGGCCCGGGGCAATCAGAATGGCCCGGGGCAATCACCTGACCACCAGACCCTTCAGCCTTGCGGACCTCGCCGCGGTGGCAGACTCCTTGTGCACAGCAACTTCCGCCCGTCAGCTCTAACTGATCAACATTCAGGCCGGATCGCTCGCGAGGCTCTTACCGGTGCGCGCTCTCGTGATCCAGTTCGTCGCTCAGAGCTTCGCTGACCGCCATGAACTCCGCAGCGGTAAACAGCCTGACCACGCTGCCGAAGTCCTGGGTGCCCAGCTCGCGCCGGATCGGGGAGGCTCACGGAGACCATCCATCGCCCGTCGTCCACCAGGGCCGCTCCCTCCGGTCCGCCGCACCAGGGTTGATGCCGGCCCGGTCAACGCCAGATGGAATCGCCGGACTGCCGCCGGACAGCGACGTTCACATCGTTCTCAAACCGCACGGCGATGCATCGGTGCTCCTGCTACCGCGGGGCCACTGGTGGTGCAGCAGATCGACGACGTCGCGGGCGCGACCCGATCCCTCGCCTTTCACTCGTCCAGGCGAGATGTACGCCGTGAACGCCCTGCCAGAGCGGTCAACAAAGTCTGCGCTCGCAGCTGGCCGCCCTGAACCGCCGCGCGCCCACTCCTTACCGCTGAACGGACCGACAGCGCCCCGGTCGCCAAACCAAGCGCGGTTGCCACGTCTGTTGTCACCATGACGTCCGCCACCGTCACTTCGTTCCCCAGGAAGCTCACTGCGGATCGGGTGTTGACGGTGACGACCGCGTCCCCGACGCGGAAGCCGATCGTGGCGTCGATGCCGGTCGGCACGGCGAGAGCGCCGAGGGCAACCACCAGCCATGCAGGTCGGACGACGTCTCGCTGCGGACCTCGGATCATCTCGGGTGCGCCCCAGCGCACCAGGCTGTGCACGGCGCCCTGCAGATCGCGTCCGCGCTTGGTCAGCCGGTAGCGGGTCGCCTTCCGCGCGCCCGAGCGCTCCACGATGTCATGAGCCTCGAGAGCGCGCAGACGCTCGACCAGAAGGTTGGTGGCAATGCCCGGCAACCCATCCTGCAGGCCGCCGTACGCTGCCTCGCCCACAAGAAGCTCACGGACGATCAACAGGGTCCACCTGTCTCCGACAATGTCGAGCGCCCGCGCAAGGCCGCAATACTGGCCGTACGTCTTGTCCACTGAGTAGCAGATTACTTGACTTTGGAAAGTTATACAGGCACCATGCGACCGTGCTGGCGATCCGTGAGCGCGGCGCGGGCCCAGTTGTGGTCCTGGTCCACGGCATCCCCGGGTCGGCCGGCGTCTGGCAGGCCGTGGCCGAGCACCTGGCCATATCTCACCGGGTGCTGATCCCGGACCTTGTCGGCTTTGGAGCGACCGGGGGGACCCCACCGATCGCCGATTTGCGCGCCGACGCTCAGGCTAAGGCCCTGGCGGCCGCTCTGGATCGACGCGGGATTTCGGCGGCGACGGTGGTGGGCCATGACTTCGGCGGCCCGATCTTGCTGCACCTCCTGGACCGACGCCCCGACTTGGTGGCTGCCCTGGGTCTGCTCTCCGCCAATGCGTTCCCCGACACGCGTATACCCTTCCCACTGGTCAGCGTCATTTGGCCGGTGGTCGGGCCGGCGGCTGCGCGCTGCCTGTTGTCCGCCCCGTGCCTCCGCTTCTTGACCCGCCGTATGGTCGGAGCGCCGCCCGTACGACTGGACAGCCGAACCTACGTCGGCACCGCGGCCCAGGCCCGCGCCATCCGACTGATCTTCGCGGACTCCCTGAACAACCTGGCCGAGCGCTACGGGCCGTTTGGCGCCGTGATGGCCGGCGTCACGGTCCCCGTCTCCGTTGGCTGGGGTGATCGTGACCCCTTCTTTCCTATCGCCCATGGCCACCGAACTGCGGCGGCGTTGGGTGTAGGTCTCCGCGTGTTCTCCGACGCGGGCCATGCCCTCCCCGACGAGCGCCCCATGGAGGTCGCCACGATGGTTGAGGAGCTGGCTGCGCGGGCTCGGGGGGGCCGACGCCCTACCTCCTGAAGGTGGCCGGCAACAGGAGTGCCGGGCGTGGTAGGGCTGCCAGCCCTTACGCACTCGAAGGAAGGTAGACCCGGCTATGGGCGCAGTGTCAAATTGTGAACAGCATCTGTATATACCCCAGCGGGACCGGGGGTATATACACACGTGCCTCGAGATTTCTCATTTCCGACCAATGGGTGTGACGCGCGCCGGCGGACAGGTGGCCACTAGGGTGGCCGCCTGCTGGTGTGCGTATGCACACACACCTCAGGCGTCATCGCCGGGGAAGGTGATCGCGGTGAGGATCAGGCAGCGCCTTAGTTATTTATCGGTGGACGAGGGGGAGGAGACGATCGTGACCCCTAAAGTCGCGGCGCCGATGGGCCGTCTGCTCGTGGAGGCCTTCCGTACGCTCGGCGGAGCGGTCGGTGGCGCCTTGCAGGCGCTCAATGGTTCCTGAGTTGGGCCGCCGCTCCAACTCCTGGGCCGGATGCCCAGCCTGAACCGTGTGTCGGCGGCGATGTGGTCGTACTCGTCTACCACCGCCTCATCCGCTGAGCCTCGTCCGGCCGGCGCCTGAGCCACATTGCCCAGCGCAGGGCCAGGCCCGCCTAGACTCGCGCGACGGCCGGGGTCCGTATACACTTCCGCCACCTGCGGTGGGAGAGCGACCTGAGGGGAGGCACATGACGGAGCAATTGAACGCCAGTCAGACGCGCGGGGCAGTAAGCACGGCCGATCCAGAGGCCGCCTTTCGGTCGACAGACGCGCTGGGAACTGATGGCGTCGGGAAAATAGAGGCTCACGGCATCGACGTCATTCCGGATGAGGAGCGGCACGGCAAGCCGGCAAGTCTCTTTCCGTTTTGGTTCGGCTCCAACCTCATCTTCACGTATTTGCTG
>JBHEMP010000147.1:0-4476 GCA_046262515.1 Candidatus Dormibacteria bacterium
CGACAGCGTCAAAGCGGGCGGTGAGCCGCTCGTCCTGCACAGTACCCGAGCCGGGAACCTGGTCTATACGTCTCATGAGGGCACGACCCATATCGATCGCGAGGGACTGCCCGGAACTTCCATCGTCCAATTCCTCTGCCCCGGCCTAACGACGGTCGACTGCTACAAGAACCATGTCTGGATCTGGACGTCAGACGACCGCGGCAAGACCTGGCAAGCCCGCGACGAGGGACTGTCGTACACCGGCTTCAGCGACCCGGACCTGACGGAGGACGCGGCGGGCAGCATATACAACACGGGAATCGACCTGGCCAACGAGTCGGTCTTCTCCTCGCAGGATGGAGGCAAGACGTGGCCCCACGGCACAACCAACTGCGCGCCGGGTGACCGTCCATGGCTGGCCGGCGGGGTTGCCGGCGAGGTCTACATGGCGACCGATCCCCTGACCAGCCCGCACACCGTATATCGCAGCACCAACTCCGCGGACAGCTGCGGGGCGAACGGTGTTCGGGATGCGGGCACGCTCCCCGACGGTACTACCTGGTCCGGCTACGGCAAGCTGGCGTATGACCGCTTCGACGGGAGCCTGGTGGAACCGGCGGTCTTCACCCATGGCGACGGGTCCATCGGGGTCGGTTACAGCCGGCTCCCACGCGCCGGGGATGCCTTCAGTGGCGGTGGCGAGCACTTCCAGCCGGTCGAGGTGATGGGTCACACGAGCGTGTTCTCCCCGTTCGGGGCTCCGGAGAAGATCAGCTTTGACGCCGCGCAGAACACGTACTTTGCCTGGGATACCGACGCGCGGGCGCCCAACACAACGGGAGGTTGCAATACCTCAATACAGTCCAACCCTTACGTCGGCGGCGGTAACACACCTCTTCCGAACCAGATCATGCTGGCCACCGGGAAGTACATCAGCCCCGGGTTATGGACGTTCTCCACGCCGGTGTCCATTGCGCACCAGGGTGAGGCGAGAGTCGAATGGCCGTGGACCGTCGCGGGAAGTGACGGCAACGTTTCCGTCGTCTGGTACCAGATGGACAAGATGGTCGACCCGGACTGCGATCTCTACAACGGGGTCGCCGTGCCCGACGTCAAGACCTACATCTACAAGGCTCACATAACCAGCGCCGTCACGGCCGCAGGGCGCGCCATCACCGTGACCAACGCGTCCGGTCGATTCATCCACCAGGGCGGCATATGCAACAGCGGCACAACCTGCGTGGCGACCGGCCAGGATCGACGCCTGGGCGATTTCTTCACCAACGCCGTGGACGAGAACGGTTGCGTACTGATCGCCAGCGGTGACACCACGGTGCTGGACGTCACGGGGCAGCCGCGGGCCACCAGCCTGCCAATCTTCATCCGCCAGAACAGCGGGCCGAGCCTGACGGGGCTCGACTGCGGCGCCGTCAGCGGTGCGTCGTCAGGGGGACCCGGGGGTGGGGGCACCCCCGACACGGGAGCGGGGGCGCCGCCGGGGCCAACCGCGATATTCGCGGCGGCGGTCCTGGGCTTGGGCCTATTGGCCCTGCTTACCCGACGCAGAGGGGGGTCGGCACCGACACGGCGTCCACCACGCACTCCCGGTTCCGGGGGTTCGCCGGGTTCCGCTTCAGGAAAGCCCAGGTCAGGTCCAGGCCGGTCCTGATCACCACCTGGGTGGAACTACCCTCCCACCCGTGCCCGGCCATCGGGTCGCAGACGCCCGACCCGAAGCCGCTGACCGCGCCGCTGCCGCCGCCGGTGCAGTCCGCGTTGGGGTCGCCCTGGCTGATGATCGTGGTCTGACCGGTCTGGCCGTAGTCGTTGGGGTCCCGGCGCAGCACGTTGTACATGTCTGTCCTGAGCCCGCTGGCGCGAGCCGCGGTGACGAATTCGCGGCTCTGGTCAGAGGGCACCAGGCCGTCCTCGACGGCGTGGACCACGGCAATGCCGCGCACGCCGCTTTTGGCGATGTCGGCGATGCGCGCGGTTACCGTGCGCTCCTGGTAGCACGTCGGGTTGGCAGCCGGTGACTTGTCACCGCACTCATGTTCGATGTCCTTGGCGGCCTGCTTGGCGTACCCGCTCACGGGCGTGAGGGCCGTCGCGCCAGCCCATGTCTCGTTCCAGTTGGTGGCGCCCTCGATGTCGACCCAGTAATCGAATAGCGGTCTGTTGTTTGCGCGCCGGGCACCGGCGGCCAGGGCCAGCCCTGACATGTTCCCGCCCATGCTGATCCCCACAAGCACGACCCGGCTGATGCTCCGGCATTGTCCGACCAGGAACTGCGCCGCTGCGACAAGGTCCTCGGAACCCGCCTTCGCGGGCCAGCCCAGGTAACCGGGAGCCGGACCGAGGCCCCGGTAGTTCATCGCCACCGCCACCGCGTTGTGCGTGCGAGCGTCGAGCACGTGCTGCTGCCAGGCACTCGAGTTGTTGCCGTAACCGTGGGCCATCACCACCAGGGCCGACGGCGCCTTCGGGGGCAGGCTGTAGATGCCCGTTGCGCCATTGGCGAATCGCAACGGAAGAACTTCATTGACACTGTCGGTGCAGCTCGCCCCGGGGGTTCCGGCGCGATGCCGCTGGCTCACCTCGGGCCTGTCGCCCGCGTCGCGGTGGTCGGCGGCGGAGACCGCGGTGGCGGAGAAGGGGAGAGCCGCGAGTGCGACCGAGGCGGCGATGGCGGTCACGGTGAGCTTGAGGCGCGAGGAAGCACAGGTGATGTTCATGTCAGTTAAACGCCGACGCGGGCTGAACCTTGCGGCCATCCGCTTTCGTCTACACTGAGGCGCGTTCACAGTGGGCTTTTGCAGGGGGGCTATAGAGTGTGCCGCTTCCGAGCGAGGAAAGTGTCATGAACGATGGTTTTCTGGCGCGCGCGCCTCAGCGGGACTGGGCCGCGTCGTTTGCGCAAGTGTTCAGCGGGCCGGCATCCCGGGTGCAGGCGCGGGTCTGGAGGGAGGTCATGGGCGACGAGTACCCGGAGACCCTCGACACCTTCAGCTACACCACGAACACTGAGCTGGAGCGCTGTGTCCGGGACCTGGCGCTTGAACCCGGCGGACTCATGGCGGACATCGGGTGCGGCCGCGGCGGTCCCGGTCTGTGGGTAGCGGGCCGCTCCGGAGCGCGCCTCATCGGCCTGGACATCGCCGACCCCGCCCTCGAAGCGGCGCGTCATCGCGCCTCGAACCTCGGTCTCGGCGAGACCAGCGAATTTCGACTGGGCAGCTTTGAGGACACCGGGCTGAGGGAGGCCGAACTCGACGGCGTTCTGAGCGTCGACGCGTTCCTTTTTGCCCCGGAAAAGACTGCCGCGGCCGCCGAACTCCGGCGTGTCCTGAAGCCGGGCGCGCGCCTGGTGATGACCACCTGGGACTACCATCGACAGCCGGCAGGACGTCCTCCACAGGTTCCCGACCACCGGCCACTACTCGAGGCGGCCGGATTCACGACCCTAGCCTACGACGACACGCCCGCGTGGAGGGAGCGCCAAACGCACATCGGCCAGCTCCTTGTCGACGCGGTGCCCGAACTGGCGGCGGAGTCCGGACGGCCCGAAACGGAGGTGCGCGATGGGCTGGAGGAGATGCACGCCACCCTTGACTGCATGATCCGTCGCGTCTTCATCGTCGCCGAGGCGCGCTGAGCCCTGCCGGCCCAGGCACCCGAAGCCGGAAGGCGGGACGCATCTGGCCGGTGACCTGGCCGCGGGCGTCCACGGTCGGGGTGACGTGCCTGGCCGCGTAGGCATCCACCGCAGGGGCCGGCAGAAGCTCGGCCTGGCGTAGCATTTCCACGGCGATCACCGAGCGGGGACGCGCCGCGCCGTCCTCCACCTTGATGGCCGCGCCCCCCCGGCCGGGGAAACCAAAGCACCAGACGCTCTCCGCGCCGACCTTGCAGCACACCTGGCCGGGCGCGGCACCCATGAGGTCGGTGTCCTCGCTGTTGGTGCCGGCGACCATCAATGGCTGAGCCATCATCACTCCGGAGAGCCGCGCGATGGCCTCGCCGCGCGCGCCGCCGCTGCTCTCGGCATAGGCCGGGTCGGCGAAACGCCCATACGCCCGGGCCATTTCCTCCAGGGACAGGGCAAAGGCTGGGACGCTGCACCCGTCAATGCCAACGGTGACCTCGTTGACATCGATGCCCGCCAGTTGCGCGTGCAGGCCTCGGATAGTCACCTGCAGGGGATGATCGCTCTTCACGTAGGAGGGCACGTCGAGCCCCAGGTGCCGCGCCGCGATCATCAGGCCGGCGTGGTTGCCACTGCAGTTCTGGCGCAGGCGCTCTTCGCCGGGGGATTCAGGCGGGCCGTTGCGCAGATCCTCCGGGCGCAGCCCCGCCCTGCCGAGCATCTCCCGGACGGCGTCGACGTGGACCTGCTCGCCGCTGTGCGAGCCGCAGGCGACTGCAATCTCTTGCGGTGTCAGTCCGAAGGCATCAGCGGCGCCGGACTCCACAAGCGGTATGGCCTGGATGGGT
>JBHEMP010000148.1:0-6674 GCA_046262515.1 Candidatus Dormibacteria bacterium
CGGCCTGCTCTGGACGGCGCTGTTCACCTTCCCACTGATGGCCGCGGTGCAGGAGATGTGCGCCCGGATCGCCCTTCATACCGGTGTTGGGCTGGGGGTCTCACTGCGCCGAAAGTTCCCCACCTGGTTGGTCGGCGTGGCCATCCTTGCGCTACTGGTGGCCAACACCATAAACATCGGCGCCGACCTGGGGGCGGTGGCCGCCGGTGGATCGCTGCTGACCCGCGGTACCATGCCGGCGATCTGGCTGGTGGTACCGGTGATGCTCCTGGTCCTGGGGCTGCAGCTGTTCGCCAGCTACGGCACCATCTTCCGCGTCTTCAAGTGGCTCACGCTAGTCCTGTTCGCATACGTCATCACCGCGTTCGTCGCGCACCCGGCGCTGCTCGAAGTGGTGCGGTCGACGGTGGTGCCGCACATTGAGTTCAACACCGCCTTTGTAACCGCCCTGGTCGCGGTCCTGGGTACCACGATCTCCCCGTACCTGTTCTTCTGGCAGGCCTCCTCAGAGGTAGACGAGATGAAGGCCGCCGGCGAGGTCACCGAGGCCGAACGGCACGGCATCAAGGTCGCCGAGCTCAAGGCCGCCAGGTTTGACATCTTCACCGGGATGCTCTTCTCCAATGTGGTCATGTACTTCATCATCCTGACCTCGGCGGCCGTGCTGCACGCCCACGGCAAGACCGACGTCCAGACCGCGGAGCAGGCCGCTGCCGCCCTCACCCCTTTTGCCGGCCCCTTCGCCTTCGTTCTCTTCGCGGTAGGCATGATCGGGGCGGGGCTACTGGCCATCCCCATCCTCTCCGCGTCGGCGACGTACGCGCTCAAGGAGTTCCTGCAGCTCCCCGGCAGCCTGGCCGCGAAGCCGCGCTACCGTCCGACGTTCTACTTGATCCTTGTGGCGGCGACGATCGCCGGCGGCGTCATGAACTTCATCCACATCGACCCCATCAAGGCCCTGTTCCTGACGGCGGTCATCAACGGCGTCGTGGCGCCGCCTCTGCTGATCCTCATCGTGCTCCTTGCGAGCGACAAGAAGGTCATGCAGTCGCGGGTCAGCGGCCCGCTCAGCCGCACCCTGACCTGGGCGGCCGCGGGCATCATGTCGGTCGCGGCGGTGGCGCTGGGCTATACCAGCTTCTTCACGAAAGGCGGCTGACCGGCGGGGAAGGCCCGCGCCCGCTGACATACGCTCTCCGGGATGGCCAAACCAGGACTGGTAACGCGGATCCGCGCAGGCCTCCTGCGCACCTTCCGGGGTCGGCCCCGTGGCACGGCCGCATGGGAGGCCGAGCTCCCCGTTTCGGCCGGAGCCCCCGAGAACTTCGCGCTCGGCGAGTTGACGCTCGCCGTCAGGCCACTGGGGCTGAAAGCCGCCGGCGAAAACCGACCTTCGATCGTTTATGAGGTGAGCCTGTCGGGGCCCGGGGACCCACGCGGCTGGTCCTCCAGCTACGGCCTGCCTCCGGCGTCGGCGTCGGCGCGGCGGGCCGCGGAAGCCGCGCTAGACGAGCTCGACGAGGTGGGCCGGGACCCGGCCGCGTGGGTCGCCCGTCTGACGGCCGGCATGTCGGAAGACGAGGCCGAGGCGATGCTGGACAGCCCCGCGGTGAAGGCGGACCAGCGGGCCGCCGGGTGGGTCGCGCCGAACCTCGAACCGCTTCGCAGTCAGCGAGCCCGCTGGGGCGCCTGGCTGGGGTGACCCGGGATCCCGGCTTAGTGGCTTTCCTGGCGGGACCGTACGGCGTCGCGTGCCGCCGCCGCCAGGCCCGCCGCGTCCAGCCCAAGGCGGGCGTGGATATCGCCCGCCCGCGCGTGGCCCAGGAATTCGTCGGGCAGGGCGCGCACTCGGACGCGGCCGGCCAACCCGGTCGGCGCCAGATTCTCCAGGACCGCGGCCCCGAAGCCGCCGCTGACGACGTTGTCCTCGGCGGTCACCAGCACCGGGTACCGCTCGGCCCAATCTGAAGCCAGGCGGGGGTCGATGGGCTTCAGCCAGCGGGCGTTGACGACGCCCGCATCGATGCCCTCTCCCTCGAGGATCGAAGCGGCCTCCACGGCCACGCCCACCATCTTGCCGATGGCCAGGAAACAGACGTCGACGCCGCGGCGAATCTCCTCCCAGCGCCCGACGGGCAGGGCCTCCACGGGCAGGTCAGGGGTCGAGGGGGCGGCGCCGCGAGGTATGCGGATGGCCATCGGCCCGTCCATCGCGACCGCGGTCTCGAGCAGGGCGCAGAGTTCGGTGGCGTCGGAGGGCGCGGCGATCACCAGGTTGGGCATGGTGCGCATGAAGCTCATGTCGAAGATCCCGTGGTGCGATGCCCCGTCGGGACCGGTGACGCCGGCGCGGTCGAGGATGAAGGTCACCGGCAGGTTGTGCATGCAGACGTCCAGGAGGGCCTGGTCATAGGCCCGCTGCATGAAGGTCGAGTAGATCGCCACCACGGGGTGCATACCGCCCAGCGCCAGCCCGGCGGCAAAGGTAACCGCGTGCTGCTCGCAGATGCCGACGTCGAAATAGCGTTCGGGGAACTCAATGCCGAAATCCAGTACGCCGGTGGGGGAGGGCATGGCCGCGGTGATGGCGACCAGTTCCGGGTAGCGCGCCCCCGCCGACATCAGCGCCTCGCTGAAGACGTTGGTGTAGGTCAACTCCTTCTTCAGCGGTAGGCCGGTGCGTGGGTCGGAGACGGGCACGGCGTGGAGCTTCTCGATCTCATCCTCGAGGGCCGGGCCGTACCCGCGTCCCTTCTCGGTCACCACGTGGACCACCACCGGCTCGCCCAGCATGCGGCTGCGCACGAAAACGTCTTCCAGTTGCGTGAGGTCGTGGCCGTTCACCGGGCCCGCGTACTTGAGGCCCAGGCTGTCGAAAACGGTGGTCGGGGCAACCAGTTGTTTGACCGACTCCTTGAGCCGGAACGCGGCCTGGTCCGCATGTCCGCCGACCACCGGGATGCCCTGCAGTCCCTGGCTGATCCGCTTCTTCAGGCTCTCGTATCCGGGGTTCATGGCCAGCTGGGAGAGATGGCTGGCGAGGCCCCCGACGGTTGGGGCGTAGGAACGGCCGTTGTCGTTGAGGACCACGATCAGGTTGGCCGGCTTGAGGTGTGCGATCTGGTTCAGGGCCTCCCAGGCCATCCCCCCGGTGAGGGCGCCGTCCCCGATGACCGCCACGACAAAACCATCGACGCCCCGGCGCAGGCGCGCCTCGGCGATACCCAGGGCATAGCTCAGGGACGTCGACGCATGACTGTTCTCAATGGCGTCGTGAGCGCTCTCGGCCCGCGATGGGTAACCGGACATCCCGCCCTCCTGGCGCAGCGTCTTGAAGGCCTCACGGCGCCCCGTGATCAGCTTGTGCACGTATGACTGGTGCCCGGTGTCCCAGACAATCAGGTCGCGGGGACTCTCGAAGACTCGATGCATGGCCAGCGTCATCTCGACCACCCCGAGGTTGGGGGAGAGGTGGCCGCCCGCTTCGGAGACGCGCTGGATCAGGAAATCACGGATCTCCTCTGCCAGTTGCTCCAACTGCGAGCGGTCCAGGGCGCGCAGGTCCGCGGGCGAGTCGACGTGCTCAAGGATGCTGTCCACTGGATTCTTAGCCTACCCCGATCCACCTGAGTGGGGGGGGGACGCCCACTCTGGTGGCCTGTAACAGGCCACTAGACTCTTCGCCGTGGCTGATTTCCTCGAGGCGGCCCCGCCAGGGCGGGTTGTGCTGGTGCCAGGCCGAGGCGAGATGTTCGTGCGCGACAGCGGTGAGGCCACCGCCCGCCGCGGCACCCTGCTGTTGCTGCACGGCTGGATGTTCAGCGCCGATGCGCACTGGATCAGCAACTACAGAGGGTTGATCGACGCCGGCTACCGGGTCATCGCTGTGGATCACCGCGGCCACGGCCGGGGTATCCGCAGTCCCGAGCCCTTCCGGCTGCAGGACTGCGCCGATGACGCCGCCGGCTTGCTGCGAGTGCTGAACACAGGGCCCGTCACCCTGGTGGGCTACTCGATGGGCGGTGCCGTGGTCCAACTCCTGGCGCGCGCTCACCCCGACCTCGTGGACGCCATGGTCCTGTGCGCCACCACGAACCAATGGAGCGACGATCGGCGATTGCGCCTGAGCTGGAAGGCGATGGGGATGCTGGAGTTCGCGCTCCTCCACGCCAATCGCCAGGTCTGGCAGCGGCTGACGGGCGGTGGCGTCATCCGCAACCAGGAGGTCACGGATTGGGTCATGACCGAGCTTGAGCGAAACGACAGTCGCGCGGTCGCCGAGGCAGGCCGCGAGATGGCACGTTTTGACTCGCGCCCCTGGCTGAAGAAGGTCCGAATCCCGGCCGCGGTCATCTGTCCCCTGCGCGACGAGCTGGTGCCGCCCCGCTTCCAGCGGCGGCTCGCCGCGGACCTCTTCGATGGGCGCCTCTACGAACTGGAGGGGACGCACCTGGTCCTCGCGCGGGATCCCCAACGCTACCTTCGAGTGCTGCTGCTGGCCCTCGACGACCTCCAGGAGCGCGTCGCCCGGCGTTCGAGGAAGGCCTCGGCCTGACCCCGGCCTCAGGCGGGACGCCGGCCTCAGCCGGGATCCCGGCTCAGCCGACGAAGCGTTCAACCCGACCGCCCGGCATGGTCACGACCTCGTGCACCGGCGCCCCTGACGCGTCGAGGTCGAGTTCGACAAAGCTGTCCAGGGCATTCCGCAGGAGCAACTGGTCGGTCCGGGGCTGGTAGGGGAGGGCAACCAGGGACGGGTCATCAAGGCCCAGGAGGCGGACGGCGGCAGGACCGTCGGCATCGACCGTTGGTAGGGGTGACGTGCCTATCGAGTTGCTCCGCTGCTGGGTCACGTGAACCGACGGCTGCCTGGCGAGGGCAGCACGGGTCGCAGTCTGCTGTCCCGGGTCGAGGGCGCGTGGGGGCCAGTGGACGGAAAAAGCGACCGAGGTCTCACGCCCCGCCGCGCGGGTGACGACGAGGAAGGCCGTGTTGCCCGGCTGCAGCGGGTAGTCGCCGGTGGCGCAGCCGCCGCCGCAGGGCCGGGGATACACATTCAGGTCGTCGTAGTCCGGGGTGACTGTGAAGACGTCGACCTTGACCCCCGCGGGCGCGTGCCCGGCCGAGTCCTGGACCTGCACCAGGACGGTGTCGGAATTGACGGCAAGCTGGACCATGTACCGGCCGTCAAAGTCGGCCTGGTCGACCCGCGGGCCTTTGAGCTGCGGCACCGGCACCAGGTCGACCACCGCCGCAGCCGCCGGCGGCGCGGTGTTGGCCAGCAGGGCGGCCGCGGCAATGACGGTGGCTAAAACAGCGGACTCGGCGCGCACCATCCGCCGCAGCAGCGCCGGCCGTTCCGGTCGCCGCGTCGGCAGCCCGCCCAGTCTGGCCACCAGCGCCAGCGCCAGCGTTACCCCTACCAGGGCCACCTTGACCAGCAGCACACGTCCGTAGCCGCTGTCCACGAGCTGTGAGAGCGTGCCGAACTCCGCCGCCGCACTGAGCAGGCCGGTCAGGATTGCCAGGACCACGGAGATGAGCGCGAAGCGGGCATACCTGCGCGCCCCCGCAAGCAGTGTCGCGAGGTCCTCTCGTGCCCGTAGGCGCCATCCCACCAGCGCCACCTGGGCGAGGCCGCCGGTCCACGTGGCGACGGCAAGGAGGTGGACGGCGTTGGCAGGCCCGCCCCACCAGTGCCGTGAGGCAACCGAGTGGCCCCCCAGCGCGGCAACGACGACGGCCACGCCGAGGAAGCCCAGGAGCACCCGGTCTGCGGTCTCCCGGGTCACCAGCCAGAGGCAAATGAGCACCAGCGCGGCCTGCAGCAGGGCCACCTGGACGGGGGCCTGGCCGAGGTCGAAGCCCGCCCGTCGCAGCTGCAGCGCCGCCTGGGCCATGGCCCCAAAGGTGGCCACGGTCAGGACCGGGCCGAGGGGGATGGCGGGAAGGCCCCGGCCGCCGGCTGTCTTTATCCCTGCCCATGTGAACGCTCGCGTGAGCAGGGCGCCGAAGGCGACCAGTAGCGCCATCAGGTACACCCATCGAACTGAGCCCTCCAGGACGGGAAGGCGGTTGCCCGAAGTGCCCACCTGGCTACCAGCCACCCCCACGCTGAATCCATAACGTCCGAGGCTGAGGTGTCCGTCCGCGGACAACGCCCGCCAGTCCACGATGTAGTCGCCACTGCGCAGCGTGGGAATGCGCGCGCGCATGCGGCGGCCACCGTCCAGTACCTCGGTGGGACCGGTGGCAACGCCGTGCCCGGTGCCGTCGTGGACCTGGATCTGCTCGGCCCCGACCACGACCGAGCTGAATCGGATGTCCACGTACGGGGGATTCCCCGAGACCTGGGCGTGCGCCGCGGGACTGCTCGTGGACAGGCTGGCGTGGGCGAGCGCGGGCGCCGCCGCGGCCGCGGAGGCCGCAAGGGCCATGAACGTCGCCACCGCACCCCGGCGGGCAAGCGAGGCAGCAGGGAGGCTCATGTACATACCTACGCCGAGACGAACTTCATCGGATGAATCCTGAAGCCGCGGTGATCCGATTGCCGGGCCACCGGCGTACAAGCCCATGGAGCGAGAAATCGCACGATCAACCACAAGGAGGTCCCTTTGAAGTTTCCAGTCAAGCTAGTCGCCCTGTCGGCAGCCGGCGCATTCGCGCTCGCGGCC
>JBHEMP010000149.1:0-11134 GCA_046262515.1 Candidatus Dormibacteria bacterium
CGCAGTTGGTCGACGTCTGCCTCAGCAACCCCGACCGGGACGAGGTGGCCGATATCGAGGCCTTCCTCAAGGTGGCCACCAGGATCGTCAAGGCGCCCCTGGTGATCGACGCCACCGATACCCACGTGTACGAGGTGGCGCTCCCGTATACCCAGGGCAAGGCCATTCTCAACTCGATCAACCTCGAGGATGGCGAGAAGCGCTTCGCCGCCGTGACGCCGCTGGCGCGCAGGTTCGGCGCGGCGATGGTGGTCGGGTGCATCGACGAGAGTGGCCAGGCGATCAGCACCGAGGACAAGCTGGCGGTGGCCGAGCG
Source organism: Candidatus Dormibacteria bacterium (assembly GCA_046262515.1). Classification (GTDB taxonomy): domain Bacteria; phylum Chloroflexota; class Dormibacteria; order DASZGP01; family DASZGP01; genus JAXDLW01. The sequence goes on from JBHEMP010000149.1 coordinate 317, forward strand.
CGCCTTCCAACTGCTGACCGAAAAGTTCGGCGTGGCGCCCGAGGACATTATCTGGGACCCGCTGGTGTTCCCCTGCGCCACCGGCGACCAGGCATATCGGGCTTCAGCGCCGCAGACCATCATGGCCATAACCGAGCTCAAACAGCGGTTCCCGGGAACACGAACTGTGCTGGGAATTTCCAACGTCAGTTTTGGCCTACCCATCGCCGGCCGCGAGGTCCTGAACAGCGTTTACCTCAACCACTGCACCCGCGCGGGACTGGACTTCGCCATCGTCAGCTCCGAGAACCTCGTGCGTTTCGGCAGCATCCCCGAGGAGGAGCGCGCGCTCTGCGACGCCATCCTCTTCCAGGGGAACCAGGACGAGATCGACGCCTTTGCCGAGCGCTTCCGCGAGCGCAAGCCGCACCAGGGGGTGCAGATCGAGCAACTGCCCATCGATGAGCGCATCGCCAGCTACGTCATCCAGGGCACCAAGGAAGGGTTGGTCGCCGACCTCGAGGAAAAGCGTGCCGCCGGGATGGAGCCGCTGGACATCGTCAACGGCCCGCTTATGAGGGGCATGGACGAGGTCGGGCGTCTCTTTGGCAACAACGAGCTGATCGTCGCCGAGGTGCTCCAGTCGGCCGAGGTCATGAAGGCGGCCGTGCTGCACCTGGAGAAGTTCATGACCAGGGCCGCCGGGTCCTCCAAGGGCAAGATTTTGCTCGCCACCGTCAAGGGCGATGTCCACGACATCGGCAAGAACCTGGTCGAGATCATCCTTGGCAACAACGGGTTCGAGATCATCAACCTGGGCATCAAGGTCCCGCCGGAGACCCTGATCGCCGCGGTGCGTGAGCACAAACCCGACTACATCGGACTGTCCGGGTTGCTGGTCAAGTCGGCCCAGCAGATGGTCGTCACCGCCGAGGACCTGCGGGCCGCGGGCGTGGATGTGCCGCTGCTGGTCGGGGGCGCCGCCCTGACACCCAACTTCACCTACCGCCGCATTCTGCCGACCTACCAGACGGTTGTGGTCTACGCCAAGGACGCCATGGAGGGCCTGGACATCGCCAACCGCCTGCGGACCGCGGAGGGGCGCCGCCAGGTCGAGGGTGAGGTGGCCGAGCGCGCGGCCAAACTGGAGGCCATCCGGGAGCAGGCGCCGCGCCCGCCAGCGCAGGCGGGGACAACGAGGTCGAGCGCGGTGCCCGTCGCCGCTGTCCGCGAGGCGCCTGACCTGGCGCGCCACGAACTGGCACTGCGGCCCTCCGAGGTCTGGCCGTACCTCAATGAGCAGAGCCTCTACGGCAGCCACCTCGGCCTGGGCGGGAACGTCCGCCGCCTGGCCGATTCGGGTGACTCCAAGTACCTGAAGCTCCGGGCGATCGTTGACGACGCCAAGCGCCGCGCTGACGGAGGCTGGATCCGGACGCGCGGCGTCTACCAGTTCTTCCTCGCCAACTCGGTGGGCAACAGCGTCATCGTCCGCACTTCGGAGGGCATCGAGGCGGCGCGGTTCACCTTCCCGCGACAGGCAACCGGTGAGCAGCTTTGCCTCGCGGACTACGTGGCGCCGGAGGGCGGCGCTCCCGACAGCGTGGCCATGTTCGTGACCACCGCCGGGGCAGGCGTCCGCCGGCTCAGCGAGGCGCTCAAGGAGAAGGGCGAGTACGTCCTCTCCCAGACCATCCAGGCGCTGGCGATCGAGACCGCCGAGGCGTTCGCCGAAAAGCTGCACCGCGACATCCGCCGCATGTGGGGCATTGCAGATTCGCCATCGATGTCGATGGCCGACCTGCAGAAGGCGCGTTACCAGGGCATCCGCGTGAGCTTCGGCTACCCGGCGTGCCCGGACCTCGCCGACCAGGCGACGCTGTGGCGGCTGCTGAACCCCGAGACCGTAGGCGTCGAGCTGACCGACGGTTACATGATGGATCCCGAGGCCAGCGTGTCCGCTCTGGTCTTCCACCACCCCGCCGCGCGCTACTTCGGCGTCGGTGTCACCGAGGACCAGCTCCAGCCCGCCTGACAGAGCGGCGATTTGTTCATACTTCTGTTGCCCGCCAACCAAGGAGATGCCTGATGCCAGTCCAGAGACTCACCTCGCTCGACTCTTCCTTCCTGCATTTGGAAACGCGCAACACCCACATGCACATCGGCGGCGTGGCGGTCTTTGAGCCGGGTCCCTGGAAAAACCACGAGGAGCGATTCAAGGCCCTGCTCAACCACATCGACCCGCGCCTGGACCTGATGCCGCGTTACCGGCAGAAGGTGGCCTTTCTGCCCATGAACGTCGACCTCCCGGTCTGGCAGGATGACGAGAAGTTCGACATCAACTTCCATGTCAAGCGCGCCGCACTCCCCTCCCCCGGGGGCCGCAAGGAGCTCAACCAGTACGTCGAGCGTGTCTTCTCGCGCCAGTTGGACCGGCGTCGCCCGCTCTGGGAGCTGTACTACATCGAGGGCCTCGAGGGAGGCCGCTGGGCGCTCTTGACCAAGACCCATCACAGCCTCGTCGACGGGCTCTCGGCGCTGGAGCTGGCAACCGTCCTGATGGATATCAGCCCGGACTACACGCCCCCCAAGGAGGGCTCGCGCTGGAGCCCCGATGAGGAGACGGGGACCCTCGGGCTGGTCTTCAACACCCTGAAGATGCGCGCCGGCAGCCCGGTCGGCCTGGTGCGCAACGCGGTCCAGGCCGCGAGCAACCCGGGGCGCCTCGCCGGTGCCCTGGCCGAGGCCGCGGGCGCCCTGGCGGTGGTCAGCAAGGAGCTGACGTCACCGGAAGGCCCGCTCAACGGCCCCACTGGCCCGACCCGCACCTACTGGTACAGCCGCTTCAAGCTTGAGGAGTTCAAGGAGATCAAGCGGGCCTTCGGCGCCACCATCAACGACGTTGTCCTGGGCGTTGTTTCCGGCGGCTTCCGCAAGTACCTCGAGCTGCACGGGGAAGCCGTCGACGACCTCTCCATCCAGGCCCTGTGCCCGGTCTCGCTTCGTGATGAAAAGCAGAAGACGGCACTCGGCAACGTGCTCTCGATGATGATCGTCAAACTGCCGGTCGAGGAGCCTTTCCCTGCCGCCCGCATGCGCAAGGCCAAGGCCAACGTGGACCGGCTTAAGAAGAGCAAGCAGGCCCTGGGCGCGGACATCCTGCTCAAGCTCGCGGGCTTCGCCCCGGCCACCCTGCACGCCATGGTGGCGCGGGTTTCGCTGCGGTCGATGAACTACAACACCATCGTCACCAACGTCCCCGGGCCGCAGTGGCCGCTGTACACCCTGGGGTGCCAACTGGAGACCGCGATGCCGATCGCCTTCCTGTACGAGGGCCAGCAGATAGCGACCGCGATCTTCAGCTATCTCGGCACCATCAACTTCGGTTACATCGCCGACCGCCACGCGTTCCCTGACCTTCCCCGCCTCGCGGAGTGCATGGAGGAGTCGTTCGCCGAGCTCCTCGACGTCGCCCGTGCCGCCGTCGCGGCTGGCTCTGTGCAGCCGTCACAGCGTGGCGTCGCCGCCGCCACCCGGGCGAAAGCAAGCAAGCCCGCGAAGAAGACCGCGGCCCGGCCCGCTGCGAAAAAGCCGGCCGCCAAGCGGGCGAAGGCCGCCTCCGCGAGCGGCTCGTCCTCGATCAAGTCTGCCGCCAGCGCGGCTGCGCAGGTCCGCCGCAAAGCCAGTTAGGAGGGCCTTAGCGGCGGCTCTCCAGCAGGGTCGCCGCCAGGCGTCGGCCGATACGGTGAGCCGTGGCCATGATCGTCAGCTGCGGATTGACCGCGGTCGACGTGGGCAGCAGGCTCGCGTCGCAGATATAGAGGCCCTCACAGGCGAAGGATTTCCCCTGGCTGTCCACGACCGCGCGGGCCGGGTCCTCTCCCATCCTCGCGGTACCCATTGGGTGGTAGGCGGAGAGCTTGAGGTCGCCGGCGCGGACCCGCGTGGGGTCGATGCGGCGCAGTTCATCCATGGATCGCACGACAGGTATCCCGTGGATTACGGGGTAGAACTCAGTGGCGCCGGCGGCGAAGTAGAGCTCACCGGCCATCATCGTCGCCTGGGCCAGGCGCAGGGCCTCATTGCGGCCCAGGTTGTAGAGCATGAACGGGCGCCCGTCGGGGCGGCGGAAGACCCTGCCGGAACCATGGTCTGAAACCATCATGCCAACGGCTGCCATGCGCGGGTACTTCTCCACGTGGCGGACCAACTGTTCGCCCACGAAGGGCAGGGCCCCCGCGCTATAGGAGATGCCCGGAGGCGGCATGGTGGCCTCGATGATGATGCCGTCGGACTGCAGCTTCTCGTCCACGGCGTATGACTGCATCGTCCCCCTCCACGCGTGCAGGTCGCGGTCGAAGAGCGCCAGCGCCCCGGCGCCCGGGTGGATGCGGAGATTGCGACCCAGCTGACGGCTGACCCCGCCAAGCCCGCTCTGCGCCAGCAGCAGGGGGGTGTAGACGGCCCCGGCGGCAACCACTACCGCGCGCGCCCGGATTTCCATCGTCCCCGTCGCTCCACCGACTTCGTCCAGGATGCGGACCGACACGCCCGTGGCCCGTACCCCATCCGTGCGCACACGCTCGACCCGACAGCCGGAGAAGATACGCGCCCCCCGACGCACCGCCATCGGCAGGTAGCTCAACTGCATGGACTGCTTGGCGTCGCGCGGGCAGCCAAAGGCGCACTGCCCCGAGCCGTGGCAGCCACGGATGTTGCGGGGGATCGGCCCCCCCTTCCAGCCCAGGGCGAGGGCGCCATCGCGCAACACGGCGCCGTTGTTGCCAAGCACGTCGTCCGGAACCGGCGTGACGTTGAGGATCCCCTCAGCCTGTGCGAAGAACGGCTCCATGGCCGCCGCGTCGGTGTCCCGAACCCCCATCCGGGTCCAGCTGTCGAGGACCCACTCCGGGGCCCGGAAGCACGTGCCCGAGTTGACCACCGTGGTGCCGCCGACGGCCTTGCCCATGGGCAGCGAGATCGTGACGTTGCCGGTGGTGAAGGTGAGCCCGTTGTCGCGGTAGGCGCTGTCGAGGCGGTCGAGCAGCGGGCGCCCGTCGAAGTCCTCGCGCGAGTACGCGCGGCCCTCCTCGACGAGGATCACCGACAGCCCCGCCTCGGCCAGCTCGTACGCCGCGACCGCTCCACCGGCGCCCGTACCCACGATGACCACGTCGGCCTCGTCAGTGGCGCCGTCGGCGATCTCCGGGTGGGAGACGGTTGGCAGCTTCTGGGCCGGCGCCTCGGCCGTGATCGGCAGCAGCGGCGCGCCGTCGTATCCGATGGCGGCGCCGACCTCCGGCGTCGAGAAATACGTCAACTGGATCAGGGCCTTGAGGCCCACGGTGAGGTCGCGTCGGGGCGCCAGCCGCCCTCGGTCCATCTCGTCGAGGTAGCGAAGCCGCTCCTCTGCCGACATGTTGCGGAAGGGCTTGAGGTGCCGCGACGCCAGGCCCAGTCCGTCAAAGCCGGAGATCATGGCCCGGATCAACCCTCGCGTGGCGCGGTCATAGCCGCCCAGCTGGCGATCGATGCGGTCGCACAGGTCCAGCTCCGCCGCCCCGGGAATGCCGCCCACTCCTGCCGGCAGCAGCGTCGCTGCCAGCGCCTCCAGGGTCTCGCGCTGGCGCCGCGTCAGGTTGACGCGGGGTTGCGCCAGGGTGGCGGTCAGTTGCGCTGCCCCAGCTGCGCGTCGGTCACGTGCGCGGCGGTCAGTTCCGCGGCCTCTGCCTCAGCCGGGTGCCCTCCGGTGAATCCTCCACCGCCCAGCCCAGCTCCTCCAACTGGCCCCTAATGGCGTCGGCCGCGGCCCAGTCGCGGCCCGCCCGCGCCGCATCCCGCCGTGCCGCCAACTCCTGGGCCTCGGCCGGCGCGCCGTCCTCGTCGTCGCCGCCGTCGCCGGCGTCTCGGGTGAGGTCGACCTGCAGCACCCGGTCCCAGTCCTCCAGGAGGTGGCGCTTCTCGCCATCAGGGATGTCAGCCCGCAGCGTTTCCTGGATCAGGGCGGTCACCAGCGGCAGGTCGAGGTCATCTGCCAGGGCGGCTTCAAACCGCTCCTGGAACGGTTGACCGTACCCCGGCGTCGGCGGCGCCGCTGGCCCCAGCCGGGAGGCCCGGCGCCGTATGGTGCGCAGCCCCGTCTGCGCCCCGTCGAGAACCTCCTCGGTGAAGCTGAGCTTGGTGCGGTAACGCGCGGTCAGGCAGAGGTACCTGAATGCCAACGGCTCGTAGCCCTGCTCCGCAAGTTCGCTGACACGGAGGATGTTGCCCGCGGACTTGGCCATCTTGCGGCCCCCGTCACCGGTGAGGAACTCGCCGTGGATCCAGTAGTTGGCCACCGGCCCCCGCAACAGCGGCTCCGACTGCGCGATCTCGTCCTCGTGGTGGGGGAAGACGTTGTCCACACCGCCGGTATGGATGTCGAAGCCCGTGGGGAAGTAATGGAGCGACATCGCCGTGCACTCGATGTGCCAGCCCGGGAACCCCATGCCCCAGGGCGAGTCCCAGACCTGCAACCGCCGCGGGCCGGCCGCCTTCCAGAGGGCGAAGTCGGCACTGGTGTGCTTGCGAGGGTCGACTTCCACGCGGTGCCCGGCGTGGAGCTGGTCAAGGGTGTTGTGCGATAGCTTCGGGTAGTCAGCGCGTTTGGTGACGTCGTAATAGACGTTGCCATCGACGTTGTAGGCCAGCCCCAGCTCCTCCAGCCGTCGGATGGCCTCGATCATCTGCGGCACGAAGGCGGTGGCTCGGGGCTGGTGTTCCGGGGGCCGGATGCGCAGCAGTTCGGCGTCGGCCATGAAGGCCGCGGTGTAGAACTCGGCGATCTGCTCCGGGCTCTTGCCCTCGGCCTCGGCCGAGGCAAGGACCTTGTCGATGCCGGTGTCGCTGTCGTCGGCCAGGTGGCCCACGTCGGTGACGTTCTGGACCTGCACCACGTGGTTGCCGAGGTATTCCAGGGCTCGGATCCAGAAATCGGACATCAGGTACGTCCGGAAGTTGCCGATGTGGGCGTACTTATAGACGGTGGGGCCGCAGGTGTACATGGAAACCTCGCCCGGGGAGCGCGGTGTGAATCGCTGCTTCTCGCGTCCGAGCGTGTTGAAGACCTGGATCTCCGGCATCCGAGCGAGTCTAAGGGGAGCCTGGCTGGCCGGAAGCGCGGCTATTCGCGCTGGCGGGCCTCGATCCGCTGCTCCGCCTCGAGGCGACCGAGGTGGACGTCGTCCTGGTTGACGAAGCTCATCGCATCTGCCACAAGCTTGTGGCCGGCGACGTCCCGAATCAGGTGGTGCATCTCCTGCGCGACCCTTCGGTAGCTTGGATGGCCCTGGGGACTCGAGCGCAACTCGATCAGGTGCATCGCCTCCCGGGCATTCATCCGCATCAGGTACCGCATGCGGTGGCCCATGGTGGCCAGGTACGAAGCCTGCGCGGCGGAGTGCCTCTCGGCGACCTCGCCAGCGACCCGCTCGGCGCGTTCCACGGCTGCGCGCCAGGTGTCGCCGACACCGGCCACCTCCGCGTCCTCCGGGACCGCGAACCCCAGTGAGGTGCCCAGGGGCTGCCACTCGACGGTCAGCAACCGGTGGCGCTGCAGGTCGCGGAAGGCGCCGTAGTCGGAAACGATCTCGAACTCGTACTCTGCCGTCTCCCACTCGCGGCCAGGGTGGTGACGGCGGTTGCGACGAGCCCCGACGGAGGCGCGGAAGAGTTCCTCGCGACGCTCCGCGGAGAGTTGCGCGACCTGGCCGCGGAGCGCGTCGAGGGGTCTCCGACTGTGGGCGAAGAGGGCGTTGGCGATGATGTCGTCCTCGGCCCCGGGATTCCAGCGCAGCAGGCGAACGCCCTCCGTCCACCCGGCCGCCGCCCCCCCGCCAACCGCTCTACCGGCATCCGCGCCCGAGGCCGGCTCCTGGTCCAGAGTCGCGGCGGCGTGCCGGAGCGCATCCGCTCGCTCCCGCCGGTATGCGACCCATTCCCCGCCCCGCTCCGGCCGGTCCAGGCGGGTCAGGAAGTCGGGTATGACCTTCTTCAGCTCGGTGAGCAGCAACTCCGCATAGTCCCGCGCCTCGGGGAGTTCATGGGAGCGCATCCGCAGAACCAGCAGCTCGTACGCCTGGGGACTCGCGAAGATCCCCACGTTGGACACCGTCGCCGCCGGCAGCAACCCGCGAGCCACGTCGAGCGCGGCGGCCCGCGCCGCTCGGCGGGCGGCTCCGTCATCGGCCGCGATATCTCGCTCCAGCCGTGCCCGAACCGCCTCGTAGACCCGGTTGTAGGCCTCGAACAGGCCGTCCAGCGCGTCCTCCACCGCTCCCGCCAGCGGACCAGCGAAGACCTCGGGGTCACGGTGGTAGCGGTAGCGCCCCCCGGGCCGATCGCCGTAATAGACGTAGCGGGTGGACTGCTCCAGGTAGCCCATCAGGCGGCCGCGCTCGAGCACCTTCGTGAGCAGGTTGCTGACCTGCTCACAACTCACATGCACGCCCGCGAGCTGCGCCACCGAGTCGTCGCCGTAGTCGGAGAGCACGCGGCTGAAGAGGTCTGAAGCACGGGCCTGGCCGACGGCAGAGTCGTCCGCTCCTTCGTCACCGTCCCGGTAGAACTCGTCAAGGAAGACGCGCTTCAGGGGTTTGGCGGTGCGGCTGTAGCGGGCGAAAAGCGCCGCGCGGGTGGCGTCCGGGAGCTGAGTCAGGACCGCCGCCGGGCCATCGATGGAGGTGAAATGCCGGGAGAGGACACGCCTCTCGGAAGTGGTGTAGGAAGCTTCGACGTAGGTCTGCAACGCCCTCGGATTATGCCGCGCCCGGGCAACGGCGCGTCCCTAAGATTCGCTGGTGCAAGCCAACCCCGAGTTGCCCCCGCTCATGGCAGCGCTGAGCTCGGTCCTGAAAACCCGCAAGCCGACCCAGGAATTCGTACCCAACCCGCGGCGTCGCGCCGCCGGGGTGCTGGTGCTCTTCTACCTCCGCGCCGAGCGCCTCCACCTGCTGTTCTTCCGGCGGACCGAGAAGGTGCCCACTCACAAGGGCCAGGTGGCCTTCCCCGGCGGCTCCAGGGAGCCCGGCGATGCGGACCTCGAGGAGACGGCACTGCGGGAGGCCGAAGAGGAGCTCGGGGTGAAGCGGGAGCGGGTCATCAGGCTCGGGGCGTTACGGCCCTTCGATACTTTCGTCAGCAACTTCGTGGTCAGCCCATTCTGTGGCTGGCTCCCCGACCCGGACCCGGTCTTCGAGCCCCAGCCCTTCGAGGTGCAGGACGTTTTGGAGGTGGCAGTGGACGAGCTCAAGCTGCAGAAGAATCGTCACCGAGGCCGCGTCCCGGGCTTCAACGTGCCCATACCGCTGCCGTATTACCGCGTGGACGACACGATCATCTGGGGCGCCACCGGGGGCATCGTGGAGGAATTGATCGGGGCGCTCGACGAAGCCGAGGCGGCACTGACCTGACAGCCCGTCGGTACGTTCCGCTCCTGGAGGGAGGCGCCGCCGGGAGCCTCGGCCCCGCCGACCTCGCCGAGATCGGGGTTCGAGCAGTTGCGGTGAACGTCGCGGAGCTGGCCATCTCCCCCGGACTGGCGACGATCCGCGACGCCGGCGGTATGGCCGCCTTCACCGGCTGGGATGGCTTACTGCTGCAGGTCACCCGCTTTGCCGACGCCGGCACTGCCGCGCAGTCCCGCTCCGGCTGGCGAGCCCGCGCGCTGCCCGAACTACTGCGCCGGGAGGCGGACGTCGCCCGGGTGCGCTCGCCACTGGACGGTTCCATCAAGGAACTGGACCTCGCGGAGCTTGAGGGAGAGGCCGGCGCCCTCGGCGGCCAGCTCCCGGCGCGGGCCCTGCCCCCCGGTGAGGCGCTCACCTGGTGGGACTCGCGTGACAACCCGGTGCCCTCGACCGGTTGGGTGGTCAGCGCCGTCCCCGCCACCGCGGGGCGCGCCGGTTTCTACTGCACCGGTTTCGGTTGGGCCGCTGTCGCCAATATCCGCGACCCCGCCACTCCCGGGCCTCTGTCTACGGGATGTGAGTGCCGTGCCTGTGCACAGGCCGGCATCGGTTACATCGCGCACCTCTGGGGCCAGCACGAGATCACCGCCGCCCACCTCCTTGGTTGGCACAACCTGCACGTCGCCCGCTCCCTCGTCGAGGGCTAGCCGGGATCGTGGATCCCGGCTGAGGACAAACGGCCCACCGCCCACGTTGCTGATTGGCGGACGACGGGATCAGGGTCACCGGAAGCTGCGGCCCGCAGTCCCGGTAGCGCCATTCGGTCTCCCGCGTTACCCAGCGCGATGGCGGCGTTGCGGGCAAGTCGCTCGCGGCCGCCGCGGAACACCGCCGTTCCCCTGAACCTGCGCTCGAACTGCTCCGCGTCCAGGTGCAGGCATTCGAGCAGGTCAGGGAAGGGCACCGGGCCGCGGTCCGTCGCCGGCCCCGGGTCGGACACGCCGGCCGGGGCCAGGCGCTGGTTGATCGGGCAGGCCTCCTGGCAGAGGTCACAGCCAAAGATCCACGTCCCCATCAGGGGCCGTAGGGCCTCCGGGATGGCCCCCTCATGTTCGATCGTGAGATACGAGATGCAGCGCCCCGCGTCGAGCACCCCCGGGGCGATCAGGGCGCCGGTGGGACACGCCGGCAGGCAGGCGCGGCAACTACCGCAACTTCGACGGGAGTGCGGCGTGGGCTTGAGGTCAATGGACAGGAGAAGCTCCGCGAGCAGGACGTAGGAGCCCGCGGCGACGGTGATCAGGGTGGTGTTCTTGCCGCAGAAACCGATCCCCGCGCTCTCCGCCAGGGCTCGGTCCAGCGCCCAGCCGTGGTCTATGAAACGCTTCGCCCG
>JBHEMP010000150.1:0-11019 GCA_046262515.1 Candidatus Dormibacteria bacterium
ATGGGTTGACCCGCGACCCGGAAGTTTTCCGGGCCACCGTTGAGCTGGTTGCGAGGTTCGTGGAAGGGCTTAACGGCATGCCAGATGAGGCGACAGTAAGGCGGCTAGGATCCTGACGGCCCGGGGGCACGTCTCCCCGGGGTCAGCGGCGCCGCCCCGATGTTTGTAGCTGCCGCGACGCGGCGTCTCTTCCACGTCCTCCCGCCGTCGCTGGATGCTGCCGCCATCGTCCTGCCGGTCGCTCCAGATTCACCCGGGAAGACGTGCCCCCGAGCCGCCAGTGGTTCGCGCCCTACCTGCGTCTCCTTGACAACAAATCAGCCTTCCGCGGTGGTGCAGAGATTGCATAGGCGGGGGTGGCGCTCCCGGCGCAACCCGTGTCGCGGCGTAACGAGCACGCAGGACGGATTGACTTAGGCTACTTAGAGAGCGGGCGCGCACAGTTTCGAGGGGTGGCGAGGAAGCCCCGCCAGGGGCTTTCCGCGATAACTCCGCCCCGTCCGGCGACACGGGTTGTGCCGGGAGTGACAGGACCCCCGCCTGGTGCGTTCGCTGTCGCACCCTCTCGGAAGCTGAACTCCTTAGGCGGTGACGGCCTGTGGCAGCTCGAAAGTGACCTCCGCCGAGGCCCTGTGGGCCAGGGTGACGGTTTCCTCCATGCGATCGGCGCCGGGCGCCAGGCAGGAGACCCTCCAGGACCCCGCGACCGTCCAGAATTTGAACGCACCATCCGCCTCGGTTCGAACCTCGGCGACGAACTCCTCCTGCGAGCCGGTGAGGCGCACATAGGCCCCTTCCAGTGGGGCTCCGCCCCGGTAAACAATGCCGTAAATCGCATTGTCCCCGACGAAGTCGGCGGGCGCCTCCACGCAGCTGCTGCTCATGAGGCTGACGCACCTTCTTCGACGTGTTCTTTGGCGATCGGCACTCCCACGAGGGAGCCGTACTCGGTCCAGGAGCCGTCGTAGTTCTTGACGTTCTTGAACCCGAGCAACTCCCGAAGCACGAACCAGGTGTGCGAACTGCGCTCCCCGATGCGGCAGTAGGCGATGACCTCGCTTCCGCTGTCGAGCCCCTGCTCATCCACATAGAGCCGCTGCAGCTCCTCCAGGGACCTGAAGGTACCGTCCTCGTTGGCGGCCTTGGACCACGGCACGTTCCTCGCGCCGGGGATGTGACCCTTGCGCTGGGCCTGCTCCTGGGGCAGGTGGGCGGGCGCGGATAGCTTGCCGGAGAACTCGTCGGGGCTGCGCACATCGACCATGGCGGTCTTGTCCACCTTGCTGATGACCTCGTCCCGCATCGCCCTGATCGAGGTGTCAGGCTCCTGGGCGGTGTACGAGCTTGCGGAGACGGGGGGCTTCTCGGCGGTCAATTCACGGCCCTCCAACTCCCACTTCTTACGGCCGCCGTTCATCAGCTTCACGTTCTCGTGGCCGTAGAGCTTGAAGTACCAGTAGGCGTAGGCAGCGAACCAGTTGTTGTTGCCACCGTAGAGAACCACCAGGTCCCCGTTGCCAACACCCTTGGCGCTCATCAGCTTCTCGAACTTCTCCCTGCTGACGAAGTCGCGCATCAGGCTGTCCTGCAGTTCGTTCTGCCAGTGCAGCGAGGCAGCGCCCTGGATATGTCCCCGCTCGTAGGCCTCGGTGTCCTCGTCCACCTCGATGAGCCGGATCGCCCCGGACTTCAGCTGTTCGGCGACCCACTCGGTGGATACCAGTGAACCGGGGTTGGCGTACTCACTCATGCAGACAGCCTCCATCGCCCGGCGGCTTCCGGCCGCCCGCTTCGCGTAATTCCGACTAAATCAGTAGGAGTTAGCGATTATGCCTGAGCCCGCGGCGCCGCTGCAAGCTTGCGGGCCGCTTTGGCAGGCCTGTTTCCGCCTCGAAGTACAGCATCGAACCCTCTTGCTCCTCCTCCCAACGGACAAACCCGGCCGCCAGCGCCACGCGGCGCAGGTCGGTGGCAAGGGCGGGGTGAAAGAACAGCCAGGACCGGTTGAACCAGGGCCGCATCAGGCTCCCGGGCTCGCCCACCACCGCGTTGCCTGTCAAGGTGCCCCCGGGCTTCAGGACGCGGTGCAGCTCCTGGAGCGCCGCAGCCTTGTCGGGCAGGACGTGGAGGCCGTTGAAACAGAGCGCTCGGTCCACGCTGGAAGAGGTGAGGGGTAGACGGGTTATGTCGCCGCGAAGGAGCAGCACGTTACGCAGCCCCTCCGCCGTGCGCTCCACCTCCGCCCGCCGCAGCATCTCCATGCTGAGGTCCACCCCGATGTATGTACCCAGCATGCGTCCTGCCGCGGACCGCAGCGCCGGGGCGCCTCCGACCGGGACGTCAAGGACCACTTCGGCCGGGCCGACTTTCACCCCGGCATCCATCAAGCGAAACATGCGGTCGACGTCGGTGCCCCAACCGACCCGGCCGGCGAGCCTCGCCAGCCAGCGCTCCTTGATGGCGGTGTCGTAAAGCAGGCCATACGGTGTAGCGAACCAGTCCAACGTGGGCGCGGGCAGGTTGCCGGGCCAGAGGTCATAGATGCCCTCCAGCGCAACGTGGGTGTGCCCCCGGCTGCAGACCAGGGACTCCCGCCGGGGGCGCAGGGACCGCCCGCACCGCGGGCAGCGCAGCAGGCCGGTCGGTATCCGTGGAGCCGCGTCTGCCGCCCGTCGTCGCAGAGGGCCGCGAGCCTTTGTGGTCATCACTGCCACCATAGCCTGCCTGTTATCGTGGCGTGGCCGTGTCCTATGTGAACGACCAAAGGGTTGACGCCTACATACGCTCGCTGCCCACCTGGCAGCAGGACATATGCCAGCGGGTGCGTGAGCTTGTGCACGAGGCGGACGCTGACGTTGTCGAGACCATCAAGCGCACGCGGCAGCCCTACTTCGTGCTCGATGGCAACGTCTGCGCACTCCTTGCGGCCCGCGACCACGTCAATGTCTTCTTGTATGACGGGGCCATGGTTCCCGACCCGGAGGGCATCATCACCGCGGGTCATGACAACACGACGGCGCGCACCGTCAGCTTCCGTGAGGGAGACGAGATCAACGCGCCGGCACTAAGCGCGATGTTCAAACAAATCATCGCCAACAACCGCGCCGGTGGCTGGCGAAAGCTCAAGCGCGAAAGTTAGGAGTTTCGCGCCCGGGGCTGTGCCTCAGCCCAGCGGGACGCGCGCCGGTCGTTCGCGGTCCTTCGACCAGCCATAAGGCGTCCGGCCCTGTGGCTTGTACACCGAGAGGACCGTGGCGGCCACCAGCAGGGCGACGGCAACACTGGCGTGCAGCACCGGGGCGAAGTTGCCTCTGAGCTCGGCGATCGTGGCGCTGGAGAGGGTGGTTTCGGCGGCCGCGCGTGCCGCGATCCCGCTCAGGCCGAGCATGAAAAGGAGGAGCACACCGTTGGCCAGCAGGTTTATCCCGAGTTTGAACAGGACCCAGTAGTGCCGGAACAGGCCCCAGTGGGTTCCCAGGGCCTGCAGCAGCCCGGACAGGAGCGAGGCGAAGCTGAGGGGGACGAGGCCGTACCAACCGATCCAGTCCATGGCAATGTACGCCGCTTTCAACAGCTGGGGATCCCTTCTGGCCAGCCCCGAGGTGGCCACGGCGAGGAAGGCGAGAACCGCCCCGAGCCATCCGACCGATGTGCTGATGTGAACCGTCAGAGCCAGCTTCCGTAGGCCGGGCCCCATCCTCACCGGAGCAGCAGGCTGAACCCAAACAGGACACCGTGGCCGGAGAAGTGTCGGCCCGGTCCGTTGTGACCTGTGGCGATCATTATGGCCGTAAGTAGGACCAGGATGAGGAAGGCGATTCCGAACATCTTTACCCACCGCGGCGTACCCGTAGCGGGATTGCCGGGTCCTCCTCCCGGGGTTGGTTTGTCGGGCTGTGGACCTTGTTCTGTCATTCGCTTCTCCTTCGATGGGTCGCGGGATTCGACGTTTATTTTATCAATACATATTGTCTCATAACGTGGCGACCTGTATCTTTCCACGTCGGGCGCGATACTAACGTGTGCCTAAGCTCTGGGACGAGACGATCGAGGCTCACCGGCAAGCGGTTCGAGAGGCGACCCTGGATGCGACCGCGGCTCTGGTGATCAAACACGGTTTGGCCGCCGTGACCATGTCCCGCATCGCCAAGGAGACCGAGATCGGTCGGGCCACGTTGTACAAGTATTTCCCGGATCTTCAATCGATCCTGCACGCTTGGCTTGAGCGTCAGGTAAGCGTGCATCTGTCCCAGCTGCATGAGATCGGCGCAGGCAGCGGTTCGGCTCGGGACCGGCTCCAACGTACCCTTGAGGTGTTCGCGATGGGCATTCGGGAACACGAGGGCGGTGAATTGGCTGCCTTGCTGCATGGCAGCGGCCATGTGCTCCAGGCACAAAAACACCTCAGCGCGCTACTTGGGCACCTGATCGCGGAGGCCGTCGAGGATGGTGACGTGCGCAACGACATCGCCCCCGCCGAGCTTGCGGCCTACTGCCTCCATGCGCTCAGCGCAGCGGGTGGTCTGCGATCGCGGGCGGCCGTCGCGCGACTGATCACGGTCACGATGTCGGGCCTGGAGCGGACCGCGGATCCGCCCGTCAAGTGACCGCATCGGACGGTGAGGGCGGGAGTGTCGGGGGAACATCCGGGGGCCGCTTTCGGCCCCTTCCTCAGTTAGGCGAGGCGACCAGGTCCATGATGGCCCTCACCTCGCGCGGGTTGGTGACGGCGCGGGTTTCCATGTTGAAGCGCACGCCGCGGGAGGCGCCGGCCACTTCGAGGGGAATCGTTTCGGCGCGGATGAACGAGCCGAGCTCACCGGCGATGCGTTTTGCCACCTCGACGCCGGCCTCAGGGATCACGAGCGCGAAGTCCGCGCCATTGATGCGCGCCAGCGAGTTGACCTTTCGGGTCTTCCCGCGCAGCATCTCCGCCATCTGAGCGAGCGCCGCCTCGGCCGCCTCCGGCCCCAGCGTTGAGATCAGGTCGGCATGGTTGGCGATGTGGAAGAGCACCACGCTGAGATCGTGCTGGTGGCGCCCCGCGCGGCTGATCTCCTTCTCCAGGAGCTCCTCCAGGAACCGCAGGCTGTAGGCCCCGGTGCCCGGGTCGACCATGCCGCCGTGAGACTGCAGTAGCCGGCGCGCCAGCACCAGGCCGTCAGCGGCCGAGGTCGTCAGGACCCCGAGCGCGGCACTCCACGTCCCCAGCTCGGAGCGGTCTGTCCCCCCGACCACCAGCGCGCCATAGACGGTGCTCCCGTTCATCAGCGGCATCCCGGTGAGGGCGGCAGGCGGAGGCACCGACCCCGCCAGGTGGCGGCACCAGGCGCTCTGGGATACATCGGTGAGGTCCACCGCTCGCCCGGCTCGAAGGACCCATTCCGCGGTCCCCTGGAGCACGCGCCACCACTCCTGGCGTGCGGCGAGGCTCGACTCCTCCGCCAGCATGGCTCCCGCCTCGTCGTTGAGGCGGACGAAGGCGAACTCGGCGCCCGTGAAGTCAAGCGCGGCACTGACCAGGACGCCGGGCACGGCATCCGGTTCCGCCTGGGAGAGCGCCCGTGCCAGGCCGGAGAGCGCGCGCGCCCCCGCAACCTCGCCTGCCGTCAATTCGCGAAGCGCGCTGAACAGGGATTGGGCGGCGAGCATCGCCCGGTCCGGGTCCACCAGGACCACGCCTTCGGCCTCTATGGCAAGGTCGTCGGGGAAGATCTTGAGCTTGAACGAAAGTTCGGTAACACCTTCCATGTCGACGGGTCCAAACCGGGCCACGTCACTGACCAGGTTGGCGATCGCCGTCCCATCGCTGTCGATGATCGGGATGACGACGTGGCCGAGGCCGCCACAGGTACGCCGTAACTCGGGCCGCTGGGCTCGGTGGTAGGAGGGGTCGAAGAAGAGCGGGCAATCCATGTCGCTCTGGAGCAGTTGACAGAAACGAGGGGGATCCACCGGCAGGGTCAGGGGCACGGCGGCCAGCGTGTATGCGTGCAGCTTCAGGCCTGTTGCCGTCTCAAACCCCTGAACCACGTGGTGGAACTGGGGCATGCTCAGGATCTCTTCGGCGCGCGCACCGCCCACTGCGATAGACATCGTCATTATGTAACGTCACCAGGGGGCCACACTTGCGGGCCCGTTGTCACGGTCAGGTCAGGGAATCGGTGCCTCGAGCCAATGGTCGAGGTCCGCGAAGACCTCTTCCCGGCAAATGTCGTTGAAGATTTCGTGGTAGGCGCCTTCGTAGGTGCGGTACACATGAGGTACTTCGGCGCTCCGGTTCAGCTGTTCCGCACCATCAGGGTCAACGAGCAGGTCGCCGGTCCCCTGGAGGAGAAGGAAGGGGATCTTGATCTCCCCCGCGCGACGGAGCATCGACGGCGCCGCGTTGAGGTAGACCTCGCTGTAGAAGCGGCTGCTCATGTCCTGCACGACGAGTGGGTCGGCCTTGTTGGCGCGTATCACCTCGGGTTCCCGCGCCACCGACTCTGGCGGGAAGCCTGCCTGCATCGTGAGCGTCGGACGGAGGACGGCCATCACCCGCGCCAGGCTATCTTTCCAGGCCGGGGCCTTGAAGGCCAGGACGAGGGCGGGCGCCGACAGCACGAGCCGGTCGACGGCCGCGGGTTCCTGGAGCGCAAGAGCCATCGCCAGGATGCCTCCGGTGGAGTGGCCGAGCAGCACTCGCTCGAGGCCGGGCTCAGCGCCGGTCGCCAGCTCGATAAAGGCTTTCAGGTCTTCCACGATTTCCTGGTACGAATCGATATGGCCCCGCCTGCCCGGGCTTTTGCCGTTGCCCCGCTGGTCGAAGGAGTAGACCACCGCCCCGCGGCCGGCGAGGTGCTGCACCAGGTAGGGCATCCGGCCCGCATGGTCGGCAAAGCCGTGAACCGTGATGACCAGGCGCCGCGCCACCTGCGTCGGGTCACGACGCGAGACGTAGTAAAGCTCCACCCCGTCGGGGGCCTTGAACGTCCCTTCGCGCTCCTCGAGGCCCGCAGCCTGCTGGCTCATCACCTTCCCTCCTGGATCGCGGGAAGTCTCGCATACCCCTCCAGTTCTCGCTGCCAGGGGTTGCCCTCCACTACCAGCCGGTGGCGGCCGTCCCCCGCGAGCAGCAGGAATTCCCCGCGTCGGGCGCAGGCGAGGTGTTCCGCCTGGCTCTGCGTCAGGCCGAAGGCGCGCTGCAGGCGCTGGGCCTCGGCCGGGCGCTGGCCGCCGAGGAAGAGCGTCGAGGGGTTGGTGGCGAGCACCAGTCCCTGGTCGGACGCGAGCAGGTCGCCGGCGTTCTGGGTCACCAGGACCAGGGAGCCCTGGTACTTGCGCACCCGGCGCGCGAGCCGCACCAGGAACCGACGGACCAGTGGATATTCGAACACCAGCCCGACTTCGTCGAAGAGCATCCGGCGCCGCTGCGGTGAGCAACGTACCCGCGCCCAGATCCACTGCGCGATCAGGAAGTAGGCCACGGGGACGATCTCCTCCTTCAGGTCGCGCAGGTTGAAGACCACGAAATCCGCATCCAGGGAGACATTGGTGGGGCGCGCGAAGAGCGCGCCCATCGGCCCCTCCGTCCAGCGGCGCAGTGAGCGGGCCACGCGCGGCGCGGCGCCGCAGGCCTGGAGGTCCGCGCGCAGGTCCCGGAGGGTGGCGCCGCCCCTCACCAACAGCCGCCGGAGGGCGATGTCGAGGTCAACTCGCTCGTCCTCCGTCAGCGCCCCGCACATGGTGCCGAGGAGGTCCAGCAGATCCGCCACCTGGTCCCCGAGTGGGTCCCGTTCTCCCGCCATAGTCAGGGCGGGGTCGAGGACATTGATCGAGGTCCCCGACCCCAGCGCCATGTCCACGCACTGACCGCCGATGGCGTCACACACCTCCCCGTACTCGGCCTCAGGGTCGATCACGAAGCCCGCTATCCCGGCGTCGGCGTCACTGAGAAGGAGGCCCTTGACCAGGTACGTCTTGCCCGCGCCGGAATGGCCGAACACGCCGATGTTGGCATTGGCAAAGCGCTCCTCATCGAATGTGTCGATCAAAACAGGCCCGCCGCCCCGGGCCTGGCGCCCGACGAAATGCCCCTGTGGCTGTTGCAACCTGTCCTGGACCCATGGGAACAGGCTCGTGACCACGGATCCGGGCAAGAGGCGGTCGGCCCTCACCGGGTCCTGGCCGATTGCCAGCGTCGCGCGCCGGGCCAGCGACATCTGGAAACTGGCCGGCGCGACCAGGATCCCCGCCCTCTCGGCGCCCTCCAGCACCGCGTTTGACATGACCTCCAGTTCCTCTTCGTCGCCGGCCTCCACGGTCATGTACAGGGCGACGGAGTAGACGCTCTCCTGGTTGCCGGCGACGTCGCGCCGCAGGCCCATGGCCTCCGGCAGGGCGGTCTCCGTGAGCGGGTCACCCACGGCGAGCGTCGCGGCGTCACTGAGGCGGCTCGACTGCAGGTCGCGGATGCGCCGGTTGAGCAGGCGCAGCGCGCTGCCGGCCGGGATCCGGAAACCATGAAGCGCGAGGTCGTACGGGACCGGCACCTCAAGCAGGGGGCTGAGCCATCCCGGTTCTACAAGGCCGCCCGGGTACCCGCGGACTATGAAGCCCCGGCTCAGCCGGTCCCCGTACCGCCACCAGTCGCCCCTCTCCTCGCCCTGCTTCCCCGGGGCAACCCACGTGGCAACCTCGCGGTCGATGAAACGCTCGAGGTCGTCGCCCTCCAGGACGCTCGGCCGCAGGCCCATGCGTGCCAGTTCCCGGGCCGTCGCCTCGGCGTCACGGCGAGCGGCGGAGGCGATGTCGGGTGCGGCGTCGGAGCGCCAACGGGTGCGCACACGATCGGCCGGCGAGGGGGCGGCGGAAACCACAAGTCTGATGTCGTGCCGCAGGCCCGGGGCAAGTGAGGTGTCCCGCAGGAATCGCTGCAGCGCCGGCCGCGTCGACGCAACGGCGCCATCCCACCTGCTCGCGACGTGGACCTGGAACCGACCGCTGATGCCTCCGAGCAGCGCACTGAAGCGCGCCAACTGCACCCGGGTGGTCTCGGGTCCGGCTTCGAGCAGGTCAAACGGTCCCGTCCGCACGATGCAATGGCGTTCGAGGCCACTGCAGCTGAACACGGCCGGGTCGCCGTCGCCCCCGACGACCGGCAGTGGCTGCGATTCGTGCCCACGTTCCAGGCGTGAGCGCAAGTGCTGAAGCAACCACTCACCGAACAGGGGCGCTGGGTCTGGTGCGGCGAACCGTCCCCCCACACGTTCCGGTTCGCCGCTCGCAAATACTCTCAAGAACTGCGGGACACGCGGAGGACAATCTCGAATTGTGGAGCGCAACGCCCACTGGCCGCTTTTACAGGAATTTACGTGTTCTTGTCGGCGTGACCGGGGACAAGTCGCCAGAGTAGGGAACCATGTTGGGTGTAGAGGAGATCGGACTGGTCGTCGTCGTCTGGGGCGTTTGCGCCCTGGCCTTCCGTGACTGGATCGTGAAGTTCGACCTGGTGATGCGGGAACGCGCGACAGGCGACTATTTCCCCGACAGGGTGGTGGAGGAGCAGCGCCGGCTGCTCGACCGTACAGCCCGGCTGGGGCTGGCGGTGGGACTGCTGGTCTTCTTCCTGGGCGCCGCCCTGCGCTTCTCAGGGCACGGTTAAAGGCCGAGCGTCAGCCGGGAGACCCTGTCCTTGATGCCCGTTGGGGTGACCCGCTCCATGAGCGCCAGCAGCTGCGCGTCGTAACCCACCAGGTAGCGCGCATTCGGGTTTGAGCTGGTCAGCGCCTTGACCACCACCTTCGCGACCGTCCGGGGGTTTCCCATAAGCGGCTGTGATAGCTGGGTGCCCGTGGTCAACCGCTCGTAGGCGCCGCGGTAGCGTGAGCCCTTGCGCTGGGCCAGGGCCGCGTCATTCTGCTCCCAGATGCCAGTCTTGAAGCCCCCCGGCTCCACCAGGACGACCTTGATGCCGGAAGAGGCAACCTCCATCCGAAGCGCGTCCGAGACCCCCTCCAGGGCATGTTTGCAGCCCTGGTACCAACCGGAGAGCGGGGTCGTGGTCAGCCCGTAGATCGAGGACATGTTCACGATGCGACCCTCGCCGGCTTCCCTCATGTAAGGGATGGCCAGGCGGGCGAGACGGATGGGCGCCACCACCATGGTCTCAAGAACCTCGCGGACTTCTTTGTCCGGAATGTCCTCAACCGCGCCCGTAGCCGGGAACCCGGCATTGTTCACGACCGCGAAGGGTCGCAGGTCGCTGATCACCGTGCGGCAGTTGTTGGCGTTGTTCACGTCGAGGATGACCGTGTCAACGCTCACGTCGGCGTCCCGGGCAGCCTCCCGGACGATCTTCGCCTTGGCCTCGGAACGGACGCCGCCGACGGAGTGGAAGCCACGGCGGGCCACCTCGATAACCGTGGCCAGGCCGATCCCGGAATTCGCCCCTGTGGTCAGTACTGTCCGTGCCATTGGGTTTGAGCGTACCAACCCCACGGCGGGGCTGGTCAGTCGCCCCCGTCGCCCTGGGGTTGGACGGGGGGTGGCGGCGGGGCCTTCTCGTCGTGCTTCTTGCCTCTGCCGGGCCCAGCGGGGGGCGCGGGGGCGGACGGGGGGGCGCAGGAGGAGTTGGGCTGCGTCCCGGGAAGGTAGAGCTCGCCATTGCGAACGGTTAAGTCGGCGGGCTTCTGGTACCAGCGGTTGAGCTCGGCGGGCAGTCCGTTGATAAAGGTCGCCAAGGTGCTGGAGCCGGTCTCCACCCCGAAGGCACTGATGGCGTGGCCGGCGCCGTTTGAGCCAGTGTTCCCGGCCCACGCGCCGACCACGATGTCGTGGTTGTAGGCCATCATCCAGGCGTCGGAGTGGATGCCCGTGGCGTCGCCGCCGGTGGTGCCCGACTTACCCGCCATGGGTCGTCCCCAGCCCAGGCCCCACTGGTCCTGGTACCCCTTGAGGACGTCGCTAATGAGGTAGGCCTCGGCGGGGGAGAGCACCTGCGACCGGTGATCCTGGTCCCCGGGGGTGACGTCGAAG
>JBHEMP010000151.1:0-21117 GCA_046262515.1 Candidatus Dormibacteria bacterium
GCCAGCGCGCTGAAGCCGGCAAAGAGCCGTGGTTGCGCATTGTAGAAGGAATACAGCACGAACGGCGCCAACCCGAGCGTCATGCCGATCACGGTGGGCGGCACCCCCGCGTACGCGAGGTACCCGATCTTCAGCAGCGGACTCATATTTCGCACCCGGGCCACCGGGCCGACGATGGGCAGCCAGAAGATGAAGGCCGACCCGATGAAGAGCAGGTGCTCGAGGATGTGAACGTTCTCGTTGAGCAGGGTGGCCTGGTACAGCGCCGGGATGTGCCACACCAGCAGGATGGCGTTGAAAAGGGTGACAGCCATCCAGGGGTTGCCCAGGAAACGCGGCAGGTACCGGGAAAAGCCGCTCGGTAGCCCGGCCAGGACCAGCGGCGGCCCGACCATCGTGATGAGGATGTGCTGCATCATGTGCGCGCTGAGGAGGTAGTGGTCGGAGGCGGCGTCGATGGGCGTGACGAGGGCCACGAGGAAGCAGAGCAGTCCCAGCCAGGCGAGGCGGTGGTCTCCCGGGTCCGCCTCGCGCCGCCGCAAGACCACGAAGGCGATTGCCGCGGCCAGCAGCCCTGCCAGGAGCACAACGTCGAAGTTCCAGGGAAGAGGAAGGGGCTGTAGACCCATGGGTCAGGGGTTAATGGAGTTCGCGGTACTCCGTGCGAGCATCCCGGACCCAGCCGCCCACGCCGACCAACAGGATCACCAGGCCAACGATCATGACGATGGGGTTGCTGTTGAGGTAGATGATCCCCAGCAGGCTGCCGGCCGTCCCGAAGGAGGCGACCAGCGGCCAGTAACTGTTCGGGGGCATGTGGATCTCGTCATGCTCCGGACCCGCCTGCGCCGCGGTTGAGCCGCCGTGGAGCTCGTCGCTCATTTGCCCACCGCGAAGGCGAGGTAGAGGGCGGTCCAGCCCCACGCGATGAGGCCCATCAGGATCGAAACCAGCGTGAGCAGTACGCCCATCCGGACGTTCTTGGCCGCGAACTTCTTTTCCATGTATCTCCAGTAATTCTAGTGGACGGTAATGGCAGATGGGCCTCTAAGCAGCGCGTCCACGACCATCGCCGCGAAGAGAAGGGCCAGGTACAGGAGGGAATAGCTGAAGGTCCGACGGGCCCAGCGGTTGCCGCTCTCGCGAAGCGTGGCGACGCACATGGCCACCAGGCCGGCCCCGAGGCTGGCGGCGCCGAGGAAGTACGCCAGTCCGAAACCTCGGAAACCCAGCAGCATTGAGATCGCGACCAGGACCACCGAATAGAGCAGCATCTGCCGTGCCGTCTCGCGGCGGCCATGGACCTGGGGCAGCATCGGGACGTTGGCGCGCCCGTAGTCGCCATCCAGGCGGAGGGCGAGGGCCCAGAAATGGGGGGGCGTCCAGAAGAAGACAACCGCGAAAAGGTACAGGGCCGTCATGTCAAGGCCACCGGTCACCGCGCTCCAGCCGATCAGGGGCGGGAACGCCCCTGCCGCACCGCCGATGACAATGTTCTGCGGCGTACTGCGCTTCAGGGCCATTGTGTAGACCAGCACATAGAAGAGGGTGGCCGCGAGGGTCAAGCCGGCGGCCAGCAGGTTGGCGCGCGCCGCGATCAGCGCACAAGCGAGGATGTTGAGCACGATCCCGAAAACCAGCGCGTGGCGCGCGGGGACGCGTCCCGCCGGGATCGGTCGCTGCCGGGTCCGGTGCATCTGGGCGTCGATGTCCCGGTCGAACCACATGTTGATGGCATTGGCCCCCCCGGCGGCGAGGTATCCGCCCACCATGATCGCGAGGACGAGGTCGATGGCCGGCCAGCCGCGCTGGGCCACCACCATGGCGGCCAGGGCGGTGACCAGCAGCAGGCTGATGACCCGGGGTTTGGTCAGCGCCACGTAATCCCGGATCGTCTGCTTCAGGGAGGGGGCTTCCACCGCGACGGCGCCGACGGCGCTCATGAGGTCAGCTCCAACGGCGAGAGCCGCGGCCGCGCGCCAAGGTCAGCCATGCGCCCTCGTCCTTCGAGCCAGGCGCCGGCCACCAGCAGGACCGTGCCGGCCCAGACGCCGCTGGCCAGGGCAACGTGCAAAGACCGCAGCGCGGGAGGAAGACCAAGCAGTACCTGGAAGGCACCCACCCCTGCCTCGAGCAGCAGCAGCGCGGCCGTGAGGACGGCCACCGCGCCCAGGGGACGACCGCGCCAGGCTGTGGCCGCGCGGAAGCTGGAGGCGAGGATGGCGATGGAGGCCACCAGGACCACGGCCCGGTGGAGCATATGGGCGTCGGCCAGGCCGCCGGATGCCCCGCAGAGGGGCCACGACGGGCAGGCCGAGCTGGCGCCAGTACCGACCACGATCGCCCCCGTGACGACGATTAGGAAAGCACCGGCCATCCCGATGACGGCCAGCGGCATGGATACACCGCGGTCGGGCGAGGCCGCGGCTCCGACCCGGCTGGCCCAAAGCGCGACCAGCAGCAGGACCGCCAGGACAAGCTCGGCATTGCCCAGGTGAATCGCTACCGTGAAGGGGCTGTTCTTCATCAGCACGGTCACGCCGCCAAGAATCGCCTGGAAGATATAAAGCCCCAGTGCGGCGGCACTGGCCAGCCACAGACCCCGGGGGAACCCGCCAGGCCGGCGGCGCAACAGCAGGAACGCACTCGCGGCCGTGGCCAGTACCAGGACGCCGGCGGCGGTGCCGAAAAGACGGTGAGCCACCTCAAGCAGCGTGCGATAGGCAAAGCGGTCGGTCTCGTGCTGGTAGCACAGCGGCCAGTCGCGACAGCCTAACCCGGACCCGGTGATCCGAACCACGCTGCCCAGGACCACCTGCAGGTACACCGCCGCTGCGGTGACCACGGCGAGCGCCTGAAATTTCTTCACTGTTCCTATTCGTGCGAGGCTCCGTGCCAATCACACGGAGCGCGTTTGTTGGGGGCGCCCCCGCTAGTAGTGGATGCTGTCGTCCTTGATGCCGAGCCTGGTGTCACGCACCGGCCGCACCGAGGAGACGGCGGGGACAACCGCGAAGTTGTACGAGGGCGGCGGGGAGGATGTCGCCCACTCCAGGGTGTTGGCCTCCCACGGGTCATCGGGGGTCAGGCCCTCGCGCTTTTTGGAGATCGTCATCACGACGTTGATGATGAAGAGCAGCACGCTGAAGGCAATGATGTACGCGCCAAAGGTCTCGATGGTGTTGATGGCCCCCCAGCCCTTGTACTGGCTGTAGGTCTCGATACGCCGGGGCATGCCCTGGACGCCCAGCAGGTGCATCGGCATGAAGGCGATGTTGGCGCCGATGATCATCAGCCAGAACTGGACTTTGCCGAGCCGCTCGTTGAGGAATTTGCCGGTCATCTTGGGCCACCAGTAGTAGAAGGCGCTGAACATCCCAAACGCGCTCAGGCCGAACACCACGTAATGGATGTGGCCCACCACCCAGTAGGTCCCGTGCAGCTGCTGGTCGACCGCTGTCGAGCCCAGGAACACGCCGTCGACGCCCCCGATCAGGAACATGAAGACCGCTCCCACCGAGAACAGCATGGCGGCGGTGTAACGGATCGATCCGCCCGCCATGGTGGCCAGCCAGTTGAGTACCTTGACCCCGGACGGGATGGCGATGAGCATCGATGTGAATGAGAAGAAGGTGATCACGGGGACCGGGAGGCCGGTCACGAACATGTGGTGGACGAACACCACGAACCCGAGGACGGCGATCACGGACATCGAGTAAGCCATGGCCTTGTACCCAAAGATCGGCTTCTTGCTGAAGACCGGGAGTACCTCGGAGATGATCCCGAAGGCGGGCAGAACCATGATGTAGACCGCCGGGTGGGAGTAGAACCAGAAGATGACCTGGTAGATGAGAGCGTCCCCACCGTGCCCCGGCTGGAAGAAGGTGGTGCCGAACTGCCGGTCGAAAAGCAGCATCATCTGCACCGCGGCGAGGAAGGGCGCCGCCAGCGCGATGAGGAAGTTGGTGATCAGGATGGACCAGGTGAAAAGCGGCATCCGGAACAGGGTCATGCCGGGAGCGCGCATGTTCAGGATGGTGACGAGGAAGTTGATCGCCCCCAGGATGGAGCCGACGCCGAGGATGTGCAGGCCCAGGATCCAGAAGTCCTGGCCCAGGCTGCAGGCGTACTGCTTCTCGGTCAGGGGTACGTACCCGGTCCAGCCCGCGGCCCCGGCGCCACCGGCGCAGCGAATGCCGTGGGTCACGCTCGGGGGAACCAGGAAGCCGGCGAAGAGCACGGCGGCGCCAAGGGGGATGAGCCAGTAGCTGAACGCGTTGATCCGGGGGAATGCCATGTCACGGGCGCCAATCTGCAGCGGCACAAAGTAGTTGCCGAAGCCGGACCACACCGGGATGACGAAGAGGAAGATCATCGTGGTCCCGTGCATCGTGAAGACCTGGTTGTAGACCTGGGGCTTGAGGAAGGTGTTCTCGGGGATGGCCAGCTGGGTGCGCACCAGCAGGGCGAGGATGCCGCCAACACAGAAGAAGGCGACGGTGGTCCAGAGGTACATGATGGCGATCTTCTTGTGGTCGACCGTGCTCAGGTAGTCCAGGAAGCGGTTGGTGGGTGCGTAGGAGGACTTGACGCGCGGGGCGGCTACGGCGGTGGCGGCCATCAGGATCCTCCCAACTGCTGCTTCTTCTGCGAATACCAGGCGTTGAACTCCTGCTCGGATAGCGCCTTGACGGTGATCGTCATCTGGGCGTGGCTGAGGCCGCAGAACTCGGTGCACTGACCGTAGTAGGTGCCGGGGTCGTTGGCCTCTATCCAGGTGTAGTTGTGCTTCCCGGGGACAGCGTCCATCTTGCCCGACAGCCTTGGAACAGACCAGCTGTGAATTACGTCCTTCGCCTCAAGGTCGAGGTTCACGACCTTCCCGGCCGGGATATAAAGGGTTCCAAAGCTCGAGACCAGCTTCTTGCTGTTGGGGTCCTCGTACTTGAACGACCATGCCCACTGCTGCCCGGTGACCTGGACCCGAAGCGCCTCGGGGGCCGGCGACTGGCGCAGGAAACCAGTCTGCAGCAGGGTCAGGACGAAGATGCCCATCAGGATCATCGCCGGGATCAGCGTCCAGGTGAACTCCAGGGCGTTGTTGCCGCCGACCTGCTTGGGCACAAAGCTCGGGTCCTTCTCGCGGTATTTGAAGGCGATGTAGACCAGCGCCCCGCCCACGCCGACGAGCACGATCATCGCCGGGATCAGGACTATGTACCAGAGGTCGCTGATGTGCTGGGCGTGCGGCCCCGCGGGGTCGAGCATGCTCTGCTGCTGCGAGGAGTCCTCGGCGAAGGCGGAAAGACCGCTCCCGAGGAGGCCCAGCATCGCCAGGGCCAGCGCCGTAAACCGTGAGGACGTCTTCAAGCCGCAGGAATTATAGGAAACGTCCGGAGACTCGGAGCGCCGGCACCGACGCCGAGATTGGCCGCCCTGGAGCCATGCCCCCTCAGGGGGCGCAGGGGATGCCGCCGGCAGAAGTGCAGGGCGTCAGCTGGGGGGCGAAATAGGCCGAGAGGAACACCAGGAGGAAGAAGGCAAAGGCGCCTATCAGGCAACCGAAGTCCGCTGACA
This sequence comes from Candidatus Dormibacteria bacterium, assembly GCA_046262515.1. GTDB lineage: Bacteria > Chloroflexota > Dormibacteria > DASZGP01 > DASZGP01 > JAXDLW01. The sequence goes on from JBHEMP010000151.1 coordinate 5,578, forward strand.
TCGCACCGTAGATGGCATAGAGCAGCCCGCGGGCGGCCGAGGTTCGGCCCTCGACCGGCGCCGGTGGCGTTGGGGCTTCACTCATTGCTTTCCTCCTCAGGGTCGTCGAACAGGAACTCCTTGACCTTCACGTACCACCACCTGGGTTGGTGAGACCGGCCCTCGTTTACCGCGATCGAGCCCTGGCGGGCGTCCCAGCTGGCGGCGATCCAGAAGCTGATAAAAGTCACCACCAGGCTCAGCACGACCAGCTCCGAGACCAAAAAGGAGATGGACTTCAGCAGGGGGTCGAACTCGAAGCGGGCAAGGTCGAAGATGGACCACTGGTACAGGGCGGCCGCCAGGCCGGCGGGCACGAGCACCCCGAGGAGATACTGCAAGCCGCGCCGGGGCGCGCCATAGTAGACCTGCCCGAGCCCGGGAATGATGGATATGCCGCGGGCCAGGCGGGGATTGCGATGGCGCCGGGCGGCGCTCATGTAAACGTTGTCCAAGGCCGACCGGCTACTGCAGCATCTTGTAGCAGTAGATCGCCGCGATAATAAGGCTGGTCACGGCCCAGATCGACACGAAGAGCATGTCGCCGGTCGTGATGTCAAGGAGCTCCGGGCCCGGGATGAATGCCAGCATGTTCTCTCCTACCCCTTGTGAGCTTCGTTGCCGGATGGCAACAGGTTGTCGGGGGCCTTGTCGACCATGTCCACGTTGATGATCTGCCACTTGCCGCCGTAGCGGTTCTCAACGACAACGTGGAAATACGCCGGTGACGGCTTGCCACCCGTCACTTCGAGGGTGACGATACAGATCTGGGAGGGCAGGGGCTGACCGACGAGGCACTCCTTCTGGCTTGGCACCGCGGTGCTGCCACCCACGGGTATCCAGCTGATGGTCGCGACCTTGGGCGTGGCGCCCTTGTTGGCGGCCATGAAGCGGGAGAGGGTCGTGTCGCCGGTCACCTTCTCAGTCGACTCGGTGACCAGGAAGCCGAGGCCCCCCTTGGGGTTGCCCTTGACCGCGTTGGCGTAGCCGCTGGCCACCGCCACCGGGTCTCCCCCGCCGCCGGCGCTCCCACCGCCCCCGCCGCAGCCGGCCAGAAGGGCAGGTACCAGCGCCGTCGCCAGCAGCAGCTGGGGCCTAACCCAGCGCATGCTCGCCCACGATCATCAGCCAGCCCACGCCACAGAGGACCACGAACATGGCGCTGATCCCCAGCACATCCTTCCACTGCTGGCTGCTCGCCATCCTGCGGCCCATGACCAGGGCGCCGGCCAGCACACCGGCGACCACGACGCCGATGACAAAGAGCCCGAGGTCTGCGCCCACTACTGCGTCACGAAGGTGAGGGGCTTCTGGTAACGCCGGATCCAGTGGACCATCAGGGAGACCTTGTCGTTGTTCTCCTGGGGGTTGGTCTTGCTGAACAGACCACTCGCGCCCCAGGACGGCATCTTCGACTTGTTGGGGCCACCGCCGTGGTGCTCCGAGAGAGTCCCGTAGAAGACGCAGTCGTAGTAGTAGTCGTCATTGAAGAAGCCAAGGCGATGCTGGTCGTTGAGGGGCGGACCGATGCCACCCTCGCCCTGGTTGCCGTGGCACTGGGCGCAGTTGTTCTTGAAGACCGGTCCCGCGCGGTCGACGACATCGAAGATGTTCACGATCAGGTTGCGGTGCGCCCCCGTCTTGTCAGTGGCCAGGCCCTGGCCGTTGTGACAGACCATGCACCCGGTGACATCGATCGCCTGGCCGGCGTACTGCGAGGGCAGGCCATAGGTCTTGACCATCTCGGCGGTGATGCGGTCGGGGTGGGCCTGCGGGTTGCGCTGCTTGGGCGGAAGGATCAAGGGGATGCGCTGGGCGGCCTTGACCCCGCCGATGACGATGATGTCGGGCACGTGGCAGGTGATGCAGCGTTCGTTGTCGCTGGTTCCCTTGGGGTTGAGCTGCTTGACCTCTTCAACCGCTCCCTGGACCGGGAACTGCTTGTAGTAGGCAAGCTCGTAGGGCTTCCAGTCCCGGTTGTAGTCGAGATAGAAGACAACGGCCAGCACCGCCATGAGCGCGGCGCAACTGATGAAGAAGAACTTGGACAACTAGTTGCTCTCCCTACTCCTGATGATGATGAGAGGTTACTTGCCCAGGATGCCGAGCCAGAACCAGCGCCACTCAAGGCCGCGGAAGAAGGTTCCGATCAGGGCGAACGCCACGGAGAAGACCACGAAAAGGGTGAACAGGATGATCCCAACCTTGCGGTCGCGAGGATGACGGGCGGGGTTGCGGTCCAGGTACGGCATCGCGACCAGGCCGGCGATGACGAAGGTCGGGAAGGCGACCCCGGCAGTGATCGGGGGAACGCGGGAAAGCAATTCCTGCAGGCCGAGGAAGTACCAGGGCGCCTTGCTGGGGTCAGGTGTCATCGACGGGTCGGCCATCTGCTGCAGGGGTGACTGAACAACCAGCGAGATCACGGTCAGCACCACACCCACGACCAGGGCAGAGATGAACTCGCGGTAGACCAGGGCGGGGTAACTGGGTATGGAGCTGTCGGCGTCCTTCTTCAGGGAGGCATTGGGGGTGACGGCCGGCCGGGCGGCCGGGGTCGGGCGCGCGGCCACCGCGGTGGCGCCACCGCGAACCGCGGGCGTGGTGGTGTCGGGCACAGCGACACCCTCGGCCTTGGCCGCGGCCGCGGCTTCCGGCTCGCGATCCGGAACGTTGCTGGTATCGGGACTGGGGATGGCGTCGGTGGGGTCAGCCATTGTTTGTGCCTCCGGGCCTACAGGTTGCCGCTGAAGCCGTCCTTTCGGACTCTCCAGAAGTGGATCATCATCGCGATCGAGGCGGCCAGCGGCAGCCCCAGTACATGGACCACGTAGAAGCGCAGGATGGTGGCGTCGCCAACGGTGTAGGACCCCAGCATCGAGAAGCGCGTCTGCGGACCTGCGACCGGCGCGTACTTGGCCATGTTGGTACCCACGGTGACCGCCCAGAGGCTGAGCTGGTCCCACGGGAGAAGGTAGCCCGTGAAGCTGAGCAGGAGGGTCATCAGCAGGAGGGCCACCCCGATGCCCCAGTTGAACTCGCGCGGGGGCTTGTAGCTGCCGGTGTAGAAGACGCGGCACATGTGCAGCCAGACGGTGATGACCATCGCATGAGCCCCCCAGCGATGCAGGTTTCGCATCACCACCCCGAAGGAGACCGCGTACTGCAGGTCCTTGAGGTTCTGGTACGCCGCGTGGACCGTTGGGACGTAATAGAACATCAGGAAGAGGCCGGTGATGGTCAAGAGGATGAAGAGGAAGAAGCTGATTCCGCCGAGGCAGAAGGTGTAGCTAAACTTCATGTGGCTCTTGCGGATCCGCGGCGGATGGGCGTGGAGCCAGTAGTTGGTCAGGGCAGTCCGGGTCGCGATCTTGTCGGTCAGGGGCAGCCCGTGGCGGAAAATCGACTTCCACAGCTGCACGCTGATCTCGATGGGGATGTCAATCGCCTTGCGGAACCCCGAGACCCTGGTCGTTTCCTGCGCCATTCGCTAACTCCTAAACGCTCAGCCGGTTGGTCCGCTGCACGATCTTGCCTCGGTCCACGAAGAGCTGGCCGTCGGGGCTCTTGCCAACCTGGACAACGTCCATCGGACGAGGGGCCGGGCCGAAGAACCTGACACCGTCACGAAGGTAGCGAGACCCGTGGCACGGGCAGCGGAACATGTTGTCGTTCTGGAACCACCGCGGGGTGCAGCCGAGGTGGGTGCAGATCAGGCTGACGGCGTAGAAACCGTCCACGTCGCGGTTGAGGGCGATCCGCTTGTCGCTGAAGATGGTGGTCGAGCCCACGGGGTAGTCCTCAGGCGAACCGGCCTTGAAGAGCAGGGACTCGTCATAGGTGACGTTGGGGATGACGAAGCGAAGGCTCAGGACCGTAGCCGCCAGGGTTGCCACGGCCAGCCCCACGAGGCCGACCAGGGTGAAGAATCCCCGCCGGCTGAAAGCCCGCAATTCCTGGAGGCCATTATCGACCTCCCTGCGCCAATCAATGGGGGCTGCGGAAGCGGTGGTCACTGTCTCTCCTGTTACGACGAGGCGGGTTATCCGGGACGAACCGAGCTTACTTGGTGCCGGAATTCCGCGTCAATTCGGGATTCAAGTTGACAGTCCGGGTAGAGATCTCCGCCCGAACCGGGCCCTACCCCGACGATCATCTCTCGATCTCGACACGCTCATTGGGCACGCAGTGGGTCATTACCAGCCCGGCGACGTCGCGTGCACCGCTCTTGCCGAGGTCGCCCAGGCGCTGCTGGTCCTCGGCGGTGAGCGTCTGGCCGGCGAGGGGCTTGAGATCCCTGACATCCGAGGCCTTGATGTGGAGACCCTCGCCCACCCGCAGCCCAAGCTCATCATCCGCCAGCAGGAGATGCCAGACCATGCGTTCCTGGATAGGTTTGTCGCACTGTCCCAGCAGGGTCGTCAGGTTCGCCACCAGGTCGTCCTTCTCCCACTGCTCCGACAGCTGGTAGCGGTGGCCCGCCTGGGCATAGTCGTTGGTGCGCAGGATCCGCTTGCGGGTGAGGCGACCGGTGATCACCGGCCCCTGCTCGTCGTGCCCGGGCCCAGCGTCCTCACGAAGGCCGCCGGTGATCGACGGCTCGTAGTTCACGTGGGGATTGGAGCCGCCGCCATCAACGTCATAGGCCATCTGGCCGTCGCGCTGGTTGGTGCGCACCTCCGCCGCCCGCGGTTGGTTCACCTGCAACTGCAGGTAGTTCGGACCCACGCGGTACCGCTGGGTGTCGGAGTACGAGAAGGTGCGACCCACCAGCATCTTGTCGTCGGAGAAGTCCAGGCCGTCGACCAGCACGCCGGTCCCGAAGGCGATCTGCTCGTTCTCGGCGAAGAAGTTGTCCGGCATGCGGTTGAGCACCATCCGGCCGACGGCGTGCAGGGGGAACTCGTTCTCCGGCCATACCTTGGTGTCGTCGAGGGGATCAAAGTCCAGTTCCGGGTGCTCCTCGTCGCTCATGATCTGGACCTGCAGTTCCCATTCCGGGTGGTCCCCACGGGCGATGGCGTCATAGAGGTCCCGCGTGGCATGGCCGAGGTCGTTGGCCTGGACGTTGGCGGCGTCCGCCGCCGTGAGACTCTTCACCCCCTGCTTGGGAAGCCAGTGGTACTTGACCAGCACCGATTCACCCGCTTCGTTGATCCACTTGTAAGTGTTGACCCCAAACCCCTGCATGTGGCGATAGGTCGCCGGGATCCCCCGAGGACCAAACAGCAGACTGACCATGTGCATGGACTCGGGGGTCTGCGAGATGAAGTCGAAGATGCGGTTGGGCTCCTGGCGGAAGGTGACCGGGTCCGGCTTCTGGGAGTGGATCAGGTCCGGGAACTTGATCGCATCGCGGATGAAGAAAACGCCGAGGTTATTGCCGACCAGGTCCCAGTTGCCGTCCTCGGTGTAGAACTTCACGGCGAACCCGCGCGGGTCGCGGGCGGCCTCTGAGGAGTCGCGGCCCCCGGCCACGGTTGAGAAGCGGATGGCGATGTCGGTGCGCTTGCCTTTCTCCTGGAAGAGTTTGGCGCGGGTGAACTTCGAGATCTTCTCGTCACCGCATTTGCCGTACGCCTCGAAGTGGCCGAACGCGGTGACCCCGCGGGCGTGCACCACCCTCTCCGGGATGCGCTCCCGGTCGAAATGGCTGATCTTCTCGAGGAACTGGTAGTTCTCGAGCGTTGCCGGGCCGCGGGCGCCGACGGTGCGCTGGTTCTGGTTGTCGTGAACGGGGTGCCCCTGGCGGTTGGTGAGCACGGGGCGCTGATCGTCGGCCATCTGAAGTACCTCTCGAATCGGCTCGGCCAAGAACTCTACCGCCAGGCGAGGAGCCTGCCGGAGAGCAGCCGGGTCGCGGCGTGGCTGCCTGAGAGGTCGATCAACCTGGTCTCCTCCCTGTCCGACAGGGCCAGTTCGCTCTCGTCGGGTGAGAAAGCAGCGGGGGATTCCCCCGGGCGGGCGGCGCACAAGCTCTCGGTTCGGGCCTGCCCTTCACGGCCGAGCAGGAGGACGTTGACCTGGCGCCGCGCCACCGGTGTCCCGATGCCCCTCTCGGCGCGTCCGGCGACGCGACGGCCGCTGCCGTCCACGCGACCGGCAAGGTGTGGCTGGCCCGCGGGCAGGTGATAGCTGCGCGTGTCAGCCCAGCTGCTGTGGCCCTCGCCGACAAAAAAGGCCTCCGGCGCCTGTGCGGTTACAGTCGGCGTTGCACTGGGGGCGACGACAACGACCGCCACCGCACCTTGGCGGGGGCTGGGGGTCGTCCCGGCCGAGGGCGCTGACGAAAGGCCCGGCGACAGCGCGGTCGCGGCCGTCGGGGACGGCGGACTCGAGGGCGTCGCGCGCGCCGGCGCGGGCGAGGGAACCGGCAGTGAAGCTGCGGCTACCGGGGCACTGACCAGCACTTTGCCGTTGTCCAGGATCCGCACGGTGCCCGTTCGCTTCGCAGCGGGATCCGCCCGCGATGCCCACACCAGCACCGGCGCGGTCGCGGGGGCTTCCAGCGGGGAGGCGAGATAAACCCCGACCTGTCCCTGGTGCCCAGGGGGATCGGCAACCAAATACGCGACCACCTTGCGGTCCACTGATATGTCCGCCGCGAGGAAGCGCGATGCCAGGATCGGAGAGCTTGACGGGCTGGCGCCGGCACCCGGGCCTGGGCTGACGGCTGATGGGCCGGGGCTTGGGGCCTGGGATGCCACCGGGACCGCCGAGCCCGCGGGACTGACTGGTACCGTCCTTCGGACACGCGGCGGCGAGTAGTCGACGATCTTGCGGGGTTTGCCCGGGTAACCCTCGGAGTACCAGAGGTCTGAGCCCGTGGTGTACAGCAAGGCTCCCTCCACGGTGGTGGCGCTCGCCTGGCCGGAGCCGCAATCGCGAGGCAGGGGATCCCTGGCCGCGAGCGCGACGATCGCCAGCACAGGTGCCACGGAGCCGAGGATGATGGCGAGCACCAACCAACTCATCCGGTCCATACGGGGCGCGCGTCGGCCCCCTTCGCCGCCCCCGAACACCGCCGAATTGTATGCACCGGGGGCTGCAACTTTCACCTCGGGTCAGCTACGCTCGGCACCTGTGAGCCAGGCCGCCCCCGACCTCCCCGTGGCACACCTCGAGGTGTACTCCACCTTCCTGCGGATTCGTGGGGAGCTGCGGATCCAGCCTCCTCTGCGCCTGAGCGACGAGGTCAACCGGTTCCTCGACTACCTGCAACTGGAGAACACCACCACTGAGCCGCTGCTGTCGTCATACCCGGTGGTCAGCGCCCGGGAGAGCAACACAAGCATCGCCAAGCAGCACGTAGTGATGGTGACCGCCGAAACCGGCCCACCCCAGGCCAAGCCCATGATGTGGAGGGAAAAGGTCCGTCACCAGGTCATCCTGAACACCACCGCCTTCGCCCTGGCGGCGGACGTTCACCTTGAGCCTCGGGTCACGCTGGCCGTCCACCTCGAACGCAATCCACGGGAGTTCCTGCCCATCACACGCGTCTCAGCGGTGGTGGTGGCCTCGCTCGCGGGTGCTCCGGACGGCCAGCCACAAACCCTGCAGCGTGAATTCGCGCTGGTCAACCCCGCCAGCATCGTCAGCTTCAGCGTGCGCCAGACCCAGCAGAGCTAGCTCGCTGCCGCGCTCAGCCCGGTAGGTCTCCCTGCTTGGTGATCACCGTGGTCCCGACGTCGGCCCAGCGGTAGAGCTGCCCCATGGCCTCCAGCGGGACGTTGACGCACCCGTGGGTGCCGTTGTCCTCGGTGTTGGTACCGGGACCGTACACGCTTCGCCAGGGCGCGTCATGGAGGAAATAGCCGCTCCCCTCCCATTCCATGGCGTAACTCATCTTCGCGCACCCCTGCCAGGGATAGGGATTCCCGGCCCATGACGTCATGCAGTAGGGGGAGTACTTGGCAAAGATGTGGTAGGTGCCGGTGAGGGTCGGCATGCTGGGCCGGCCGGTGGTGACCAGGCTGGTCAGCACCACGACGCCATCCTGAAGGGCGACCAGGCGCTCCTGGGTCAAACTGACCACGATGACCTTGCCGACTCCATACAGCGCGGCCAGGTACTTCGCGTCGATGGCGTTCTTTATGGCCTGTACCTGGCCCTTGATGGTGACAAACGTGTTCAGGTCGCCAGCCTGGTCCAGCAGCGTCGACAGGGCGTCGAGCTGGGCTCGCTCGGCGCTGACGTCGTTCTTGGCGTTCTGGGCCGCGTCAAGCTCACGCCGGGTGAGGTCGCGCAGGTCGTAGGTCGCCTGCCTGGTGTCGACGAGAACGTTCAGGCTGTAGGCCTGCGCTCCCAGGGCGTTGGAAAGCGAGTTGAACTCTTCCGTCGTCCCCTTGGCGGCAAGCTTTGCCTGCAACTGCTGTCCGAGGTCGCCTATCGCCTTCTCGTTGTCCGCCACCTTGAGGACGGGGATGGACTTCGCGCGCTGCAGCGCGGCAGTCGCGGAGGCGAGCTCTGCCTGGGCCCCGTCACGGGCAACCTGGAGGGCATATGCGGCCTGGCGCGCCGACTCATCCGCGGCGACCTTGGCAGCCGTCGCCTCGGCCAGCGCCTGGCTTCGGGTTCTTACGTCGGCGATCGTGGCCTGGGCGAGCCTGGGAATGGTCAGCTGGGAGTTCGCCTGCTCGGTGCTGTCGGCGAAGGCCGTCCACTGCGACACGTCGAGGCCGACGCCGGTGGCCGGCTCGATGTTCGCGCGAAGGGCCTTGACGGCGTCCAGCACCTGCTGGTGCAGCTCGACCTCCACCTGGGTCTCGGTGGCGCTCACCTGCCTCGTGAGCTGATCCGTGTCCCTGGCGCGCTTCTTCAGGGCCTCGATTCGAAACCGGTCGATGACGAAGTTGCTGCCCGGAACAGCGCGTGCCTTCAATTTGCCGCGCTGGGCCACCACCGGGTCGATGCTCGTGGTCGGCGTACCTTCCTCGATTACCTGTTTGACGGTGGCGTCAAAACGCTGGTCGGCCGCCCCGATGGCCGCCTGGGCAGCATGGACCTGGTCGGCCTGGTAGTGGGTGGCGGCCGCGGCCGCCGCCAGCTGGGCAGCGCCGAAGGTCAGGACCACCTGGGACAGGACTATGGCCGGGCGCAAACCGCTGATCGCAATCATCTAAAAACCAACTACCGGGCAAACTGCCCTTTCCTTCCGCGCCAATATAGCAATTTCAATCCCGGCGACAACGTTTCAGCTTACGCGGTGAGTCTCAAGAGCCGGGGGTCCAGTCCTCCACCGCACCCGGCCCCGCATCGCCGCCGGCCGCCTCGTCGGCCAGGGCCTGGAAGTTCCCGTCATCGTCGCCGAGGTGACCGGCCATCTTGCCGGCCCACCGGGCGACGCTGTTGGGATCGTTCTCGTCCAGGTCTCCGAAGGTCCCGCCGTAGGCGAGGTCGTCAAGACGGGCGTCCTCGCCCTTCGGCACGGACACCCTGGAGACCAGTTTCACCAGGCCTCGCCGGCCGCACTGCGGGCAGGCAGGGTCAACCTCAACCGCGCTCATGCTTCGCCAGAAGATTGATCGCTTCCTTCGGCACCCGGGACAGCCGTATTCGTAGATCGGCACGGCTACCAGGTTTCGCCGGGGCTACGTCGAGCGGACCTAACCGAGGTCGGCGAGGACTTCGCGGATGGGTTTCGACACGCACGTGAAGATGGGGGTGTCCCGCACCGTGTAGACACTTCCCTCGGTCTCCCGCAGGTCCATGACAAGGTCAAGGAAGTCCGAGGGCTCGTTGGTTTCAAAGGCCACCACGAAGTCCTGGTCGTCCAGGCCGAAAGAGTAGGTGGTGTTGATCTTGACCCCCGGGTACTTGTGACCGATGGCGATGTGCTCATCCATGACCCGCTGCCGCTCGTCCTTGGCCAGCAGGTACCACTCCCGGGTTTTCACGAAGGGATACACGAACAGGTACTTGGCCTTGCTGGGCTTGATGTGCAGGCGCTCCTGACCAGGGTGCTGGTGATTGTCGAGGTAGATCGAGCGCTTGGTCATGGCCAGGAACGAGTGCGAGGTCACCGATAGCGCGCCAAGCCGAGTACGCGCGAAATCGCGTTGCAACTCCTGCACCGAAGCGAGTTCGTGGGCGGCGATCCAGAGCATCAGGTCGGTATCGGCGCGGGTCCCAACCGTAGAGAAGGGCCGGATCATCATGCCCTCGGCGTAGCGGTTGACGAGGTTTTCGACCTCCGCCACGGCCGCCTCGCGCTCGTCGGCGGACTGCAGGCGCCACTCCCGGTCGACCTTATAGAAGGCGAAGCGAACATATTCGCGCTGCTGGGGGCCGCTGCCTGGCATCCCTCGATTCTAAGCGGGGTATTTACGATCTAGGCATGGAGCCAGAGGTGCCAGGAAGGCCGGGCGAGCTCACGGACACCGAGTCGGACGGCCGCGCACCGGGTCATAAGAAGCCCCTGGCCCAGTTCCTGGCTGAATTCGAGGTACGGCTCCGGGAGCACCCCGGGCAGGCCGCTACGTCCGCGACCGCCGCCCTCGAGGGCCGCGCCGCGGGTGAACGGCGGACATCGGTTGAAGGTGGCGATCACCGGGTCCGCCGGCTACCGCGCCCCGGGCCCCCGCACGCCACCGCCGCCGCGGAGGTGGCGCCACCTCCGTCGCCGCCCGTGCCGGCCACGACCTCGGCCCCGCCACCTCCGCCCGCGGCAGAGTCCACGGCCGAGGACGCCACCCCACCGCGACGCCGCACGCGCCACCGGAAACATCACCGCCGCCGGTGACATACTGACCGCCGTGGCCGAATACCAGGCGATCATCGTGGACCAGGCGGACAGGGTGGCGACCATCACCCTGAACCGGCCCGAGAGCTTCAACGCTCTCACCGGCAGGATGTCGGATGAGATCCGGGCAGCCCTCGAGGACGCTCGGACCGACCCCCGGGTCGGGGCTGTCGTCCTTACTGGCGCGGGGCGGGCGTTCTGCTCCGGCCAGGACCTTCGGGCTATCGAGGACGAGGCCACCGGGACCGACATTGGGGACTTCGTCCGCCACCACCTGCGGCACCACTTCAACCCCATGGTGACGGCCATCCGACGCCTGCCCAAACCGGTCCTCGCGGCCGTGAATGGTGTCGCGGCGGGCGCCGGCATGAGCCTGGCGATCGCATGCGATATACGCCTGGGGTCTGAAAGGGCGTCCTTCATGCAGGCGTTCTCCCGGGTGGGCCTGGTGCCGGATACCGGCAGCACATACCTGCTGCCGGAAATCGTCGGGACCGCGCGGGCGCTTGAACTGGCCTGGTCGGCGCGCCGGGTGGGGGCCGAGGAGGCCCTGGCGCTGGGGCTGCTGACGATCCAGGCAGGGGAAGAGGTCCTGCTGCAGGAGGCGCACGACCTCGCGGTGCGGCTGGCGAAGGGACCGGCGCTCGCCACCGCCATGGCCAAGGAGGCGATGGTGGGCGCAGCCGAACGAGGCCTCGAAGCGACGCTTGACCTTGAGGCGGATCTCCAGGGACAGTGCATCGTCTCCGAGGACTTCGCCGAAGGGGTGAGCGCATTCCTAGAGAAGCGCGAGCCGCGCTTCGGGACCCCCGCATCGCACGCCTGACCGCAGACATCGCGCCGGCCCGACCGGCCGCCACGGTCACCGTGCTGCGCGATGGGCAGGCCGGCGTGGAAACCCTGTTCCTGCTGCGACCTGTAGAGGCCGAGTTCGTGCCGCGCGCGCAGGTCTTCCCGGGCGGGCGTATCGATGAGGCGGACGCCGAGGACCCCTGGAGCGAACTGGTCGACATGTCCGTCGCCGAGGCGGCGGCGGCGCTCGGAAGCGAGGTCGTGGCGCGCGCGCCGGCGCGGAGCTTCTTCATCGGCGCCATCAGGGAGGTCTTCGAGGAGACCGGCGTCCTGCTCGCCCTGGCCCATGGACAATCGCCGGACGCCCGCTGGCTGGCGTCGGCGCGGTCGGAGGTCCACGGCGGCCGCGCCTCGTTCGCCGAGGTTTTGCGTCAAGCCTCCCTGGCGGTCCGGCCGCGGGAGCTCGTCCCCTTCGCGCGGTGGGTCACGCCCGAGGCCCTCCCGAAGCGATATGACACCTTCTTCTTCGCCGCCGCGATGCCGCCCGGGCAGGAGGCGGTCGCCGCGCCCGGCGAGATCGCATCGCTGGAGTGGGTCACGCCGGCAGCTGCGCTGGCCCGCGCCGACAGCCGGGACGCATACACCCTTCCGCCCACCCGCGCCGCCCTCACCGCGCTCTCGAAGTTCGATTCCGTCGCCGCCGCGCTTGCGGGACTCGCGCAAGCCGCCGAGCTGTCACCGATCCTGCCCCGTGTGCGAACCGCGCCTGAGGGCCGAAGCCATGCCGGGATCCAGGTGGTCATGCCGGGGGAGCCCGGCTACACCGACCCCGTGTAGGTCGAGGATGGCGGCGCCGCGCGAGTCGCTCGACCTCGACGTCGTCCTGGCGCCGAACCCCTCGCCCATGACCGGGAGGGGGACCAACACTTATGTCCTCGGCCGAGGGAACGACGTTGTCGTCATCGACCCCGGGCCCGATGACGCCGGCCACATGGCGAACATCGAAAATGCGGTGGACGGGCGCGGGCGCGCCGCCATGGTGCTGCTGACCCATCACCACCCCGACCACGGCGAATCCGCCGCGGCGGTGGCGCGACGGCTGGGGGCCCCGCTTGCCGCGATTCCCCACCGGCTCTCCCCAGCCCTCGACCTGCGCCTCGTCGACAACCAGCTCCTGGAGGTCGGGAGGGAGGTGCTCACGGTCCTGGCGACCCCCGGGCATTGTCGCGACCATGCCTGCTTTGAGTGGCCGGCGGCGGCCGCCATCTTTGCCGGGGACCTGGTGGCCGGTGAGGGCTTCATCGTCATCGACCCCCCCGAAGGCGACATGGACGACTACCTGCGCTCCCTGGCGCGGGTGAGCGAGCGCCCGGCGATGACCCGGGGTGACGCCGTTCTCCTACCCGGTCACGGCCCGGCCATTCACAACCCGCGCGGGCACCTCGATACCTACGTGGCCCACCGGCTCTCGCGCGAGCAGCGGGTCTGGGATGCCCTCGCGGACCAGCCTCGCCCACTGGCGGCGCTGCTACCCATGGCGTATGCGGACACGCCCGAGGTGATGTTCCCGATCGCGCAGCGAAGCCTGCAGGCTCACCTCGACCGGCTGGTCAGGCTCGGGCGAGCGGCCCTTACAGACGAGGGCTACCTCCGGCGCGCCTAACGGCTCAGGCTTCGGGCACCGGCATCGGGGTGGGCTCGAGCTTCTCCAGGTACTCGATGACCTTGCGCGTCATCCACGTCGGTGTTGAGGCGCCCGAGGTCACCCCGACGCGTCCGATCCCATCGAACCAGCGCGGGTCTATCTCTCCAGGGTTGTCCACCAGCACCGCCGGCTTATGGCCGAACTCCTCCACGACCTGCACCAGCCGCTTGGAATTCGAACTTCGCCTCGATCCCACCACGACCACCATGTCCACGTCCGCCGCAGCCTCGACGGCCGCTTCCTGGCGTTCCTGCGTGGCCTTGCAGATCTCGTTGTAGACCTCCACGTGCGGCCAGCGACGCTGGATCTCCTCGATGGTGGCGACCGTGTCCCACTGCGACAGCGTTGTCTGGCAGGTCACTCCCAGGCGCTCGGTGGGAAAGTCCACGCTGTCAAGAGCGGCGAAGTCCATCGGCTCGAGCAGGTGAACGCGCTCGGGCGCCTCACCGATCACCCCATCCGGCTCCGGATGACCCTTCTGCCCGATGTAGATGACATGGAAGTCTCGCGCGGCCAACTCCTTGACCAGGTCGTGGGTACGCACCACGTCGGAGCAGGTCGCGTCAACGGTTCGCAGCCCCATCTCCTGTGCCCTGCGGACCACCTGTGGCGAAACACCGTGGGCCGTGAAGATGACGGTCCCGTCGTCGATACGCTGCAGCCCCTCGATGCGGTCGTCCGCGTCGACAAGCTCCACGCCGTGGTCATGGAGTTCATCGGTGACGTGCTCGTTGTGAACCAGGTAGCCGAGCATGTGGACCGGCTGCGCAACGGGCGTGGTCCGGGCCTCCGCCCCCACCTGGCGGGCGATCTTTATTGCGTCGACCACGCCATGGCAGTAACCGCGCGGGGTGATCTTCAGGACGTCCATGAGAGTTCCAACCGAAGCCGAGTGGGGTCTGATTCCCTCAGGCCGAGATGGGCACCGCCGCCGCCGCGGCCAGGGACGGGGACGCCGGCACCAGGGCGCGGGCCAGTACCTCCTCGACGTGGTCCACCAGGACCACCTCCAGCTGGTCGCGCACCTCTCGCGGCACCTCCTCCATGTCCTTGCGGTTCTTGCGGGGGAGCAGGAACACCTTGATGCCGGCCCTGTGCGCCGCGAGCAGCTTCTCCTTCACGCCTCCTATGGGCAGGACTCTGCCCCGCAGGGTGATCTCCCCTGTCATCGCGATCTCCTTCCGCACGGCCCGCCCGGTGAGCGCGCTGACGATCGCGGTCGTCATGGTCACGCCCGCGGAGGGGCCGTCCTTGGGAATGGCGCCCGCGGGTACATGGATGTGCACTGAGTTGTCCTTGATGCGGCTGGGGTCGACCTGGAAGCGGGAAGCGTGCACCCGGGCGTACGACCAGGCTGCCCGGGCCGACTCCTCCATAACCTTGCCCAGCTGGCCGGTGAGGGTGAAATCGCCCTGTCCCGGGACGACCAGCGCCTCCACGGTCATGACGTCTCCCCCGTACTCGTTGACCGCCACTCCTGTCACCGCGCCGACCTGGTCCTCGGTTTCGGCGAGACCGAAGTCATAGCGGGGAGGGCCCAGGAGGGCTTCGAGGTCCGCCGGCCGCGGTGAGAGTTTTGCCGTCTCCCCCTCGGAGAGGCGGCGCGGCACCTTGCGGGCGATGTTGGCCAGCTCGCGCTCCAGGCTGCGAACGCCGGCCTCGTGGGTGTATTCGCGGATCACGCGGCGTAGCGCGGCGTCGCCGATGGCCAGGTGGCGCGAGGTGATGCCGTGCTCCTCGAGCTGGCGGGGCAGCAGGTAGCGGCGGGCGATGTGGACCTTCTCCTCCTCGGTGTAGCCGGGTATGCGGATCACCTCCATGCGGTCCATCAGTGCCGGGTGGATGGTGTCGGCAAGGTTGGCGGTGGTGATGAACAAAACCTGGCTGAGGTCGTAGGGCACCTCGAGGTAGTGGTCGCTGAACTCCCGGTTCTGCTCCGGATCAAGGGCTTCCAGCAGCGCCGCGGCTGGGTCCCCCCGGAAATCGGCGCCGACCTTGTCGATCTCGTCCAGCATGAAAACGGGGTTGCGCGTCCCCGCCTGGCGCATGCCCTGGATGATTCGGCCCGGCAGGGCGCCGATGTATGTCCGGCGGTGTCCGCGGATCTCGGCCTCATCACGGATCCCGCCGAGCGAAATGCGCACCACCTCGCGGCCAAGGGCTCGGGCCACGGATCGCCCCAGCGAGGTCTTTCCGACCCCCGGGGGGCCGACCAGGCAGAGGATCGGGGATCGTGCGTGGCGGGTCTCGGGACGGGTGCGCG
>JBHEMP010000152.1:0-18809 GCA_046262515.1 Candidatus Dormibacteria bacterium
ATACGGCGACCGGGTCGCATACATGCATCTCAAGGACCTCAGCCCGGCAACCGGGGATGTCGAAACGTTCCCCATTTTGGCCGGCAATGAAGCGCTGCCCATTTTTTGCGAACTAGGCCTCGGGGTCATTGATTTCGACCCAATCATGTCAGCGGTCGCGTCGACCGGCTACGACGGCTGGATGACGATAGAGATCGACCAGTCCACGAGCACCCCGCGGCAGAGTCTGGCCACATGCCGTGATTTCGCAGCCGCTCGACTTGGCCTAAGGCTTGACCGTCCCCCCGTCGATGCACCGCGGTAGCTTCGGGGCGCTCGGTTTCGTGGCCCTGTCCATGGCTGCCTGCGTCGGCCAGACCATCCCGGCCCGGCCCGACCCTGGCCTAGCCGACGCGGTGATCGACAGCCCGGGACATGGCTTTGCGCCCATTGGCCGGGCAACCGGCCCAGTTGACCTCGAAACCGCCGCCAATGCGACCGAGGCACCCCCTGACGCCGCGCGTGCGGAACTGAAGAACACAACCTTTCGCGCCGGTTTTGAGCGGCTCTGGGGCCAGGGCAAGCAGTACGTGGGGGATCTGGTACTGGAGTTCGATCACCCAGTGGAGGCGAGAGCGTTCGTCGACTACGAGGTGGCATTCCTGAAGCGCCAGCCCATAGCCAGCGTCTATGCCGACCGCGTGATCCCCGGGGCCACCGACTTCATCCTTAACGGGAGTACGCGCACGCACCCGAACGTGTTCTGCCAGGGTGCTTGGTTTGCGCTGGAGAATCGCGCCTTCAACCTCTACCACTGCGACCCCGACGCGCCCGTGGGCACATCGGTCCTGACGGCCACCGCGTTGGCGCAGTATCGCCACGCGCTGGTCGTCCAGGATGCGACATCACCGTCCCCCACCAATCTCACGGCTTCGCCAACAGCGCCGTAAGCACAGCGCCCAGCCCGGCAACGGGTACGATTGAGGCTGACAGGATGGAGGGCATGGAGGGAAACGGCAGCCCGGTGACCAAGGCCGCCCACAGCCTGATGCGCGAAGTCAACCGCTCGATCGTGCTTGACCTGATCAAGAGCGGAGGGCGCATGTCCCGCGTGGACGTGGCGCGCCGGACATCACTCTCGAAGCCAACCGTATCGGCCATCGTGGAGGGCCTGATCGGCGAGGGAATGATCCTCGAGGTGGGCCTTGGCCCCTCGAAAGCGCGGGGCGGGAGGCCGCCGGCATTGCTGGTTTACAACGAGCATGCTGCCGCGTTTTTGGGCATCCATTTTGGTGTGCACACGACGCAGGCGGTGGTCGCGGATGGACTCGGACGCGTAATCGCCACGCAGGTCGGTCAGGCCACTCAAGGCGAGCCGGCGCAGTCAATCCGGGACGCGGCGAAGCTCGTCGGCCGGGCCATCAAGGAGAGCGGTGTCGCACCGGACCAGGTGATGGGGGCTGGTGTGGCGGTACCGGGATTGATCGAGAGCGGCACCGGCCGGTGTGTGGTCGCGCCCAACCTGGGCTGGTCAGACGTGCCTCTGAGGGAGCTGGTCGAAAGGGCGCTGCGCGTCCCGACCGTGGTGGCCAATATCACCACCGCGGCGGCCTGGGCGGAGGGCCGCTTTGGGGTGGCACGTGGTTTCCGTGACTACGTCTGGATTTACACGGGTACAGGCATCGGCAGTGGCATCGTCATCGACGGGGAGCTCTTCACTGGGACGCGAGGGTTCGCGGGTGAATTCGGCCATGGGCCGGCGATTGCCGATGGGCTCCCGTGCAACTGCGGCAACCGCGGTTGTCTTGAGACGGTTGCCAGTGCCGCCGCCGTTGTGAGGATGGCGCGCGAGGCCATCGCCCGTGGCGAGAATACAGTCTTGACCGCACACAAGAAGCGCTTCGAGGCTGTCGATGTCGCGGCTGCCGCGCAGCAGGGAGACCGGATGGCCAGCGACGTCATCAAGGCAGCGGGTGACCAGCTTGGCCGCGGCATAGCGTACCTTGTCAACATCCTCAACCCCAGCCTGGTGGTGATCGGCGGAGCCATGGCCGACTCGGGCGAGGTGTACCTCGAGGCAATCCGCTCTTCGGTCCTTCGACACGCCATGTCCGCGGAGGCGGTGTCAATCATGCGAAGCTCGGTACCCAAGGGGGCGATCCTGCTCGGGGTGATCGATATGGCGGTCTCGGCGGGAACCGGTCGGTACCGCATCGTTGGCCAAAAGCCCTTTGCGCGCGTCGGCGGGAGCATGCAGACCCCCCAGCGGGCGACTCGCGAAACGAGCCTCCGCAAGACCAAGGCCGGCTGAGTCAGGCCGGTCGCAGTTCCAGCGCCAGGCGCTCGAACCCGGAGATGCGCTGGACCGAACCAAGGTCCTCGACGCGGGGGCGGGCCTCGAGCACGCGGACCTCGCCCACGTGCTCGAGGAAGGCCTCGAGCGCCACACTTAGCACTGTCTTGGCCTGGGGGGCGCCGATGCAACGGTGCGGCCCGTGGCCAAAGGCAACGTGACGGTTGGGGCTGCGGTCGACCAGGCACTCGTTGGGTCGGTCGAATGCTCTCGGGTCGCGGTTGGCGGAGGCGAAGCACAGTGAGACCACGCTGTCGGCGCTGACCGGGCGCCCGCCGATCACGGCATCCTCAGCGACCACCCGGCCGATGTGGCCTATCGGCGAGAAGTAGCGCAGGAACTCCTCTATCGCGCACGGCAGCAGACCAGGATCCCCGCGCAGCCGGGCCATGTCGGCGGGATTGACCGCCAGGTGGTGAACAGCACAGGTGATGATGTTGATGACGGTGTCCCGGCCGCCGGCGAAGGCGAGGTTCGCGAACCCCATGATCTCCTCTCGCGTCAGGCGTCGGCCATCGAGCGTGGCGGTCGCCAGGCGGCCGAAGAAGTCCTCGCCCGGGCTGAGCATCGCTGCGTCGATGACACGGTCCAGGTACTGGTCCAGGCCCCCCTCCTCGTCACCCTCCCGCAGCACACGCGTCCCCCATGAGATCCACTCCGCCGCCTCGTCCTGGGAGCGGCCCAACATCAGGGCCAGCGCGCGCGACTGCAGTGGCAGCGCGAACTCGAGGACCAGGTCCACGTGCGGGACCCCGGTCGCTGCCGCCAGTAGGTCGTCAGCGATCTGCCGGATCCCCGGGCGGATTCGCGCTGACGTGCGCCAGCTGAATGGCTCCTGGACCACGGCGCGGTAAGCGGTGTGCTGAGGCGGGTTGGTCTCGATCGGCAGCTGGCGCACGTTCCGGACGCCCTCCTCGGATGGGATCGGCACCCGGAATGGGGCATCGGAACTGAAAACCGCCCAGTCGGAGGCCACGGCCCGCAGCTCGTCGTAGCCCAGCACCATCAGGAATTCCTCTCCGGCCACCTGGCCCTCGAGGACCCCAGGCCCGTCACGGTGATGGGCAAAGGGATCCCGGACCTCAGGTGGGGGCATCGTCCAAACTGCCGGCGCCGGCGACCTCGCCATACCAGCGCGCAGAGGCCTTGGGGATGCGGCGTTGAGTCTCGTAATCGCAGCGCACAATGCCGAAGCGCTTGGAGTAGCCGTCAGCCCACTCGAAATTGTCGAGGAAGCTCCAGAGAAAATAGCCACGGAGGTCGACGCCATTCTGGATCGCGCGGTGCGCCGCCAGGAGATGGTCGCGCACATACCGGATGCGGTCCTGGTCCTGGATCGACCCATCGGGCTCGACCACGTCTTCAAGCGCGCAGCCGTTCTCGGTGATGTAGATAGCCACGCCTGGATAGCGGTCACGCATCCACGTCAGCAGCTCGTAAAGACCCTCAGGGTAGATCTCCCAACCCATCGCGGTGCTGGGTGCGGTCACGGGCAGCGTAGCGGCGTCCATCACGCCAGTACCGGGACTGTGGCGGACGACGCCCCTGGAGTAGTAGTTGACGCCAACGAAGTCGACGGGCTCCGAGATGACCGCCATGTCACCATCGAGGATGGGCGGCCAGCAGTAGTCGAGCTGTCGCCGCACCAGGGCGGGATATTCGCCGCGGACCACGGTATCGAGGTAGACCTGGTTGCCCCACTCCCAGTTGCGAGCGGCGGCCGCAACGTCCTCGTCGGACCCAGTGGCAGGATGCTGAGGACTCATCGAGTTGGTGATACCGATCTGCCCACCACCGGCCGCGCGACAGGCCTGGACGGCCAGGCCGTGACCCAGCAGTTGGTGATGCGCGACGCGCATGGCGACATAGATGTCCCGGGTGCCGGGCGCGTGGATCCCCACAAGATGGCCGATCGCTGAGACGACGTGCGGTTCGTTCAGCGTGATCCAATGGCTGACGCGGTCCCCCAGGGCGCGATAGACCACGGCCGCATAGTCAGCGAAGTGCCCCGCCGTGTCCCGATTGGCCCACCCCCCGGCGTCCTGCAGCGCGGTTGGGAGGTCCCAGTGGTAAAGCGTCACCCACGGCGTGATACCAGCCTCGAGGAGCGCGTCCACCAGCCGCGAGTAGAAATCGATGCCTGCCTGGTTCACCGCCCCATGACCCGCCGGAAGCACGCGGCCCCAGGCGATCGAAAATCGGTAGGCGTTGACGCCCAGTTCCTTCATGAGCGCCACGTCGTCGAGGTAGCGGCGGTAGTGGTCGCACGCGACGTCGCCGTTGTCGCCGTTGTGGGTATTCCCGGGCGTGTGGCTGAATCGATGCCAGATCGACATCCCCGCGCCGTCCGCCAGCGGCGATCCTTCCACCTGGTACGAGGCGGTGGCGGTGCCCCACGTGAACCCCGTTGGGAAAGCGTGGTTCGTCACACGTGGTCCAGCAGATGGGTCACCTCATCCTCCCAGTCGTCCCCCGCGATGTAGGCGATGGTGGTGTCGAATTCCTCGAATAACCGCGTCGTCCCCTCGCAAGTAACCCCTGGCGCGCCGTGGTGCTCCAGCTCGCCGAACCCGCCGTACGTCCCATCGTCGATGAACACCTGCACCGCGTCACCCTGGCCATCGGCGTGAGCCGGGGCGTCGGGGTATGGCAGCGAGGGGTCGACGCTGAATTCGCGCATGAGCATCAGCGCGCCGCCCTGGACTGGACGGACATATGCCATGCGCCCGGTCGCCACGTCCGGCCCTACGCCGGCCTTCCAGCGCCTCTTGCCGCTCACCGTCATGCGGATCAACCCGCGCTGCTGGGCGATGGCCCCGTCGGGAAAGGGCCCGAAGTAAGAACGGATGGGAGCCGTCCCGGCGGTCGAGACCATCGCCAGGCCACCGGCCGGGACCTGCGCCAGGGTCCAGAGACTGATCGGTTGGCCCGCAGGGCCCTCGACCTCGAGCTCTGTGGTCGTCCGATAGCCGAACCCCGCGCCCCTGGACGGCGCGAAGATGGACCAGTTGCGGTGTCCGCGAACCCGGAACGCGGCACCATCCGCCAGGCGCCGCACCGTCGCGTCCTGCTCGGCCCGCCATGACTCCGAGGTGGCGCCGGCTACCCGCCAGGTACCGGGATCCATGGCCGCCTGCACCTCATGGTCAGCGATGTCGACGCTGCCGGCCCGACGCCAGAACCACGCGGCCTCGGGTCCGAGCCAGAGTCGCTCGCCACCAACGTTCCAGCCATCCGTTGAGGTCGCTGTCCAGAAGATGCTGTGGCCCCCGGCATAACCCTGCAGGACTCGGCCGCGCTCGGGCCAGACCACGAGGCCCGCGCTCGTGTCACCCCAGGTGATCGCGGCCGGATTCACCACCGGTGCGGCGGCCTCAGGAGGTCGAGACGTTGCGCTCGGGTGTCCCGCACCCGCCCTCGCCGCTGGGCCGCAGGTGAGGGCGCGAGCGATCCTCCAAGCCGAGGTAGGCATAGGGATCCTCCCCCGCCACCAGCACGACGTCGCGGTAGTCCAGCACGCCCTGCAGGGTTCCCGACCGGTCGCCGGACAGGTCGGGCGCGCCATGACCATCTCGCGGCATCCAGGGCAGCAGCGACTCGGCGCTCATGTAATGGAAGGTCAGCGCGCGCCGATAGCTGCCGGGGACGGTGTTGGGTAGGGAGCGGTGTAGGACATAGCCATTAAAGATGACCACATCGCCGGCACGGACATCGCAGCAGACCTCGTCGGCCTCGGTGTAGGGGAAGCTGTAAGCCTCGCCAGTGCAGTCAAAGCGCCCGTCCTGGTGCTGGTGCTGCGGCCACAGGACGCCGCGCTTGTGCGATCCAGGGATCATCCACATGCAGCCGTTCTCCTGGGTCGCGTCGTCCAGGGCGACCCACGCCGCGGTGAGCGAGCGATCGCGCGTGGGGATGAAGTACTCGTCCTGGTGCCAGGCCTGCCCCGGCTTGCCGGAGGCCTTGATGAAGAGCATCGATTGCATGCACTTGACGTTGGGACCGATGAGGCTGGTCAGGGCGCCAACGATTGACGGGTGGGCCAGGCTGCGCCGAGCGATGGCTGACACCTTGTGCGGGAAGTGGATGCAGAGGTACCGCCGCATGACATC
Organism: Candidatus Dormibacteria bacterium; assembly: GCA_046262515.1. GTDB lineage: Bacteria > Chloroflexota > Dormibacteria > DASZGP01 > DASZGP01 > JAXDLW01. The sequence goes on from JBHEMP010000152.1 coordinate 6,442, forward strand.
GTCATCAGAGTCCCCGGGGCTGGCGGGGGACAGCCCGTCCACCACGGTCTCTCCCTCCCCCCGGCAGATACGCAGTGCGTCGGCGCGGAGCTCCTCGACCTCCTCGCGGCTGAAGGCGCCGCGTAGGATGGCGAAACCATCACGGTTGTAATCCGCCAGGGGATCGACGGAGGCCGGCGCGGTCTGGATCACGGCGCAATTCCTCGGTGGGGCGAGATAATAAGGAATCATAATCAACATCGCGTTGATATCGTCGGCTACGTGAAAATCACCGAACTCGTCACCGTCCGAATGGAGATCCAGCCCAACTTGCTGTACCTCCAGGTGCACACCGACGAGGGGCCCATCGGGCTCGGTGAAACCTTCTGGGGTGCGGACGCGGTGCAGGCATACGTCCACGAGACGATGGCACCCCAGGTGCTGGGGCGGGATCCCCTGCGGATCGGTGAACACGCCCGTCGCCTCCAGGGCGTGCTCGGCCTGAATGGAACCGGCGTCGAGACGCGCGGCAACTCCGCATTGGACATCGCGCTGTGGGACCTGCTCGGGCAGGTCAGCGGCCAGCCACTTCACCGGCTGCTGGGCGGCCGGCAAGCCGACGACCTGCGCATATACAACACCTGCGCCGGCTACAGCTATGCCCAGGGGGAGAGCGTCTCAGTGGCCCATTGGGGCGTCGCCAAAAGACCCTCCGAGGCGTCCGAGCCCTACGAGGACCTCGACGCCTTCATGAACCGCGCTGACGAGCTCGCCCTGAGCCTGCTGGAGCAGGGCATCAGCGGGATGAAGATCTGGCCCTTCGACCCGGCCGCGGAGGCCGGGCGCGGGATGTCGATCAGCAATGCGGCGCTGGATGCCGCCCTCGAGCCATTCCGAAAGATTCGGGCCGCGGTTGGTGAGCGGATGGACATCATGGTCGAATTCCACTCGCTGTGGAACCTGCCCACGGCGAGACGAATCGCGCACGCGCTGGAAGAATTCAGCCCCTACTGGCTGGAGGATCCCATCCGTCCCGACAACCTTGAGACGCTGGCGGATTTCGCGGCTTCAGTGAAGACCCCGGTCGCCCTGAGTGAGACGATCGCGGGGGCATCCCTGTTCCGGCGCCTGGTCCAGAGCGGCGCGGCCTCAGTGGTCATGTTCGACATCGGCTGGGCCGGCGGGATCAGCGAGGCCCGGCGGCTCGGCGCGATCGCCGATGAATACCACCTGCCGTTCGCGGTGCACGATTGCACCGGCCCGGTCAACCTGGCCGCCGCCACCGCGGTCGCCATCAGCGCGCCCAACGGCCTGATTCAGGAGACGGTCCGCGCCTTCTACCATGGCTGGTACCAGGACATTGTCACCGCTCTCCCCCCGATCACGAACGGCCGCATCCAGCCGCTCGAGGCGCCCGGCCTCGGGATGGCTCTGCAACCAGATCTGGCGGGCCGTCCCGGGGTGACGGTACGCCGCAGCGGGAACTGAACCACGGGGCGCGGACGAGAACGGACTGCCGGTCAGTCGATGAGGGCTCTCAGGTCTGATGGGAGCTCGGCCAGCCGCAGGGCGCCGTCGTGCTCGGTGGGCTGTTCCACGGCTCGAGCCCCGCAGTGCGCGCCCAGGCGCAGGCTATCGCGCAGGTCCGCCCCGGCCAATCGGGCGGCGATGAAGCCGGCGTCGAAGGCGTCACCGGCCCCAACCGGGTCGACGGCATCGGCCGCGACCGCGCCCACCTCGGCGCCGCCCGACTGGTCCAGCCCGATCGCGCCTCGATCGCCCAGCTTGACGACGCAGCACCCGGCGCCCATGTCGAGGGCGCGGCGGGCGGCCTGCCAGGGTTCGTCGGTCTCAAACAGAAGCTCGATCTCGTCGTGGCCGGCCAGCACTACGTCCGCCAGGGGCACGAGTTGCCGCAGCGCGGTGGCCGCTTCTACGCGGGGCCACAGCGCGGGGCGGTAGTTGGGATCGAAACTCACGGGGATGCCACTTTTCGCCGCCGACTCCATCGCCCGCCGCACCGCGGCGGCGGGACCCGACCCCAGTGCGGGCGTGATGCCTGTGACGTGCACCCACCCGATCCCGGCCACGTCCTCGGGCCAGTCGTCGGCGGTGAGGGCGCTGCCCGCGGCGCCGGCCCGGTAGTAGTACGGGCGGCGGGCGCCATCCGGCAGCCACTCCCGGAGGTAGATCCCCGTCCGCCGATCGGTCGGGGTGGCGCGGACGGCGACCCCCTCTGAGGCCAGCTGCGCCAGGACCCGCCGTCCCAGTGGGTCGTCACCAATGCGGCCGACCCAAATGCTCGGAATCCCGAGACGGGCCAGCCCCACCGCGACATTGACCTCCGCGCCGCCGACCCACAATCGCAACAGCGAGGTGGCGACCAGGCCATGGGGCCCGTCCGGGGTGATCGCTATTAGGGCTTCGCCAATGGTGGCGACGGCCGATCGCGTTAGCGAGCCCCACCCCCCACACCGCCCTCGACCCAGGACCTGATCGCGGCCGCCAGCGCCGCGCCTCCGTCGCGCACGGCCTCCACGTCCCCAGCCTTCAGCGCGGCGGCCGTCGCCACGCTGGCACTAACCGCGGTGGCGCCCGCGGCAAGGTACTCGCCCGCGTTGGCGGGACCGATGCCACCGCTGGGGATCAGCGCCGCCCCGCCAAAGGGGCCCAGCAGGGCCCTGATGTGACCGGGGCCCGCGGTGCTGGCGGGGAATATCTTCACCGCAGCCGCGCCGTGGTCTAGGGCGGCAGCGACCTCCGTCGGCGTGAAGGCACCCTCCAGGAATGGCACGCCCCGCTGGCGGGCGACGTTCGCCACGCCGGGGTTCAGACCGGGCGTCACTAAAAAGCGCGCTCCCGCGTCGATTGCCGAACGGGCGGCCGCCGCGTCAGGGACGGTTCCGGCGCCGACCACGACCCCCGGAACCTCGGCCGCCGCCGCGATGCCCTCCAGCACCGCGCTGTCGGTGAATGTCAGCTCAACGCAGTGAATACCTACATCGACCAGGGCGCGCGCGTAGTCCGCTGGAAGTGCGATCCCGCCACTGCGCAGAACGGCGACGGCGCGGTCAGCGCACATCTCGCGAAAGGCATCCTCGCGCCCGTCCATCATCCGGCGTCGCGGTGGCCACGCCGCTCATCCGGCAGCGGTAGGGTCCAGCTTTGAGGACGCACCACTCGGAAATTCTACGCCGGGATCCGGGGCAGCGCGCAAACGCTTGCACAATTCCCATGCATTGCCTACCATGGGGCCGTGGACAGCGCGGAAGCACCGCAAACCGCGATGGCGGAGGTGGTCGCCAGGCTCAACCGGGACACCGGCAGACGGCCCGGCCGGCGGGCCCCGCAGGTCGCCCTGATTCTTAAGATCTCCGCGGTCGCCCGGCCGGAGTCGCGGGACTGGGTTTTCGTTCCGGACCCGCTGGACTGACCTATTCGCGGCGCTTGACTCGCTGACCTCCGCGCCCAGGGCCGGCTGAATGGCAAGGCAGGCCGTGCGCCTGGCCGACGTGGCGCGGGCAGCGGCGGTGTCGATCTCGACGGCCTCGCGGTCGCTCAACGGTGACTCGCGCATCAGCACCAAGACCCGCGAGCGCGTTGAGCGCGTAGCGGCACGACTGGGATACCGCCCGGATTTCGTCGCGCGCGGCCTGACTCTCGGCCGGACCTTCGCGATCGGGCTGATCGTAGGCGACCTGGGCAACCCCTTCTACGCGGACCTGGCGCGCGGCGTCGAGGAGGCACTCGAGCCCGCGGGTTACGTATACCTTCTGGCCAACAGCGACGGCCGCCGCGAGCGGCAATTGGAGCTCGCCCAGCGCCTGCTTGACCGCAGGGTCGATGGGCTCCTTTTGACGGTCCCCTATCACGCAGACGCGCTGGCCCTGACCCATGTTCCGCGCGTCGCCTTCGACCGCGTGGATACGAAAATCCCCTACGTCAGCGTAGATAACGTGATGGGCGGGCGCATGGCGGTCGAACACCTCCTGTCCCAGGGCTACGGGAAGATTGGCATCCTGTTCGGACAGGGCAACGAGCCGCCCGTGCGCGATCGCATCATGGGCTACCGCGAAGCACTCCTCGAAGGTGGGATCGGTGTGGATCGCAAGCTCGAGATGCGCTGCGCCGACCTCGGCTATGCGGCCGCGCACGCAGGGGCACTGAAGTTGCTGGCAGCGGGCGTGGACGCGATCTTCGCCATAGACGACGTCATGGCCGCGGCGGCCCTGGCAGCTGGGCACGAGTTCGGCCGCCGGGTTCCTCGCGACCTCGGCGTGGTGGGCTATGACGACACGGCAATGGCCGCGTGGCCGTCATTGAGCCTGACCTCGGTGAACCAGTCCACCGTGACCCAGGGACGTGAGGCGGGTCACCTGATGCTTCGCCTGGTCGAGAACCCCAGGGCGCGTGTGGAGTCGATCGTGATCCCGGCCCATCTGTCGGTGCGCGCCTCGTCTGCCCGTAGCCGGAGTCGCACACCCAACCCCTAATATGGGCCACCCAAGGGGGGATTCCCTGTGTTAGGCTCCCCCGTCTTGCAACCGGTTGCAAAGGGAGGACTGCCCGCTTGGCTCTGAGTTTTGACGAGGCGCGAATCTTCGCCGCCCTTGACGCCTTCCAGCTCGACCTCCCATCCTGGGGTTTTTCCAACACCGGCACCCGCTTCCGGGTGTTCCCCCAGGCGGGGACCCCACGCAACCCGCAGGAGAAGATCGAGGACGCCGGCACCGTGCATCGCTACACGGGCGCCGCACCATTGGTTTCGCTGCACATCCCATGGGACCGGGTCGATGACTACGACACGCTGCTGCACGCGGTCGCCGACCAGGGCCTGGGCGTGGGCGGCATCAACTCGAACACGTTTCAGGACGAGGAATACCGGCTGGGTAGCCTGGCTCACCCAGATGCCGCCGTCCGCGCACGGGCGCTGGACCACATCCTCGACTGCTGCGACATCGTCAGCGCCACCGGCGCGCGAGCACTCAAGGTTTGGCTCGGGGACGGCACCAACTACCCAGGCCAGGACGATTTCCGGGCACGGAAGCAGCGGCTTGAGGAGGCGCTCGCGATGGTCCACGCCCGCCTGCCGGAACCCGCCCGGCTTCTCCTCGAGTACAAGTTCTACGAGCCGGCCTTCTATCACACCGACATCCAGGACTGGGGCATGGCGCTACTGCTGTGCAGCCGCGCCGGTGAGCGCGCCCGTGTGGTGGTCGACCTAGGTCATCACGCCCACGGCGTGAATATCGAGCAGATCGTCGCGATCCTCCTGAGTGAGGGTCGCCTCGGCGCCTTTGACCTGAATGATCGGAAATACGGTGATGACGACCTGATCGCCGGGTCCATCAACCCGTACCAGTTGTTCCTCATATTCAACGAGTTGGTCGCGGCGGGCGCGGAGAGCGGAGTCGCCGGCCAGGCCGCGCGCTCGGTCGCATACATGGTCGACCAGGCGCACAATATCGAACCCAGGGTCACCGCGATGATCAGAACGGTCATGACGCTCCAGGAACAGTGGGTGAAGGCCCAGTTGGTGGATCGTGCAGCGCTGGCCGAGATGCAACACGCCCAGGACATCCTGGGTGCCAATGCCCAGTTGAAGGATGCCTACGACACCGACGTCCGGCCGCTCCTGGGAAAGTGGCGCGAGGCCCGCGGACTCAGCGCTGACCCCTTTACCGCATACCTCGTCAGTGGTGAGGAAAGGCGGCGGGCCGAGGCCCGACGCGAGGGCGTTTCAGCCGGCTGGGCGTGACCACGAAGGCCGGAGGCCACCTGGCCATCGACCTCGGCGCCGAGAGTGGGCGAGCATTTGTCGGAAGCTTTTCTTCGGAGGTCCAGGTCGCCGAGATCGGCCGTTTCCGCAACGTTCCCCTAGTTCTCCCGGATCGCACGTGCTGGAACATCACCGGGATTCTTCAATTCATCCTTGACAGCATCAGCGCGGCTGGACAGGTCGACAGCCTGTCGATCGACTCCTGGGGAGTTGACTTCGGACTGCTGCGCGCGGACGGCTCGCTGGTGGCGCTCCCGCGCTGCTACCGCGACCAGCTGAACCAGGGCATGGCCGAGAGAATGCTCGCGCGCGTGTCGCCCCTCGAGGTCTACCGGCAGACCGGCATCCAGATGATGGAGATCAACACCATATGCCAGCTGCTCGCCCTTGCCCAGAAGCGACCCGACGAACTGGCGCAGGCGGAGACCCTGCTGCTGGTACCGGACCTGTTGCGCTACTGGCTCGGCGGGGACCCGGTCGTGGAGCGCACCAACGCGAGCACGACCCAGATGCTCAGGCCGGACGGCACTTGGGCCGCGGAGATGGTCCAACTGGCCGGCATTGACCCTGGTCTTCTTCCGGCTGTGGCCGAGAGTACGGCGATCACCGGGCATACCCGCGGCGGGATCCCGCTGATCGCGGGGGCCTCTCACGACACCGCTTCCGCGGTCGCCGGTGCGCCGCTCACCGACGGCTCCGTATTCATCTCCTGCGGCACCTGGTCGTTGGTGGGCAGTGAGCTGGCAGTGCCAGTGATCAGCGACCGCGCGCTAGCGTTGAACCTGAGCAACGAACAGGGGGTCAACGGGACCACCCGCCTACTGCGAAACGTGATGGGGCTGTGGCTGTTGCAGGAATGCCGGCGCGAGTGGGAGGCACAGGACGGTCGCGCCACCGACTACCCGGACCTCACGAGGATGGCGGAGGCAAGCACCGACGAGCCGTCACTGATTGACCCAGATGACCCAGCTTTTCTGAGGCCGACCAGTATGGAGGGCGCCATCCGCGCCTACTGTGATGACACTGAGCAAGGCTCGCCAGCAAACCGGGGAGAGATCGTCCGCTGCATCCTGACCAGCCTGGCGCTGCGCTACCGCTGGGTCATCGAGGCGCTCCAGGTGGCGGGTGCCCCCGCCGCCGAGCGCATCAATATTGTAGGCGGGGGCAGCCTCAACAGCTTTCTCTGCCAGGCGACGGCCGACGCGACGGGGCGCACGGTCGAGGCGGGCCCGGCGGAGGCCACAGTCCTGGGCAACCTGCTGGTTCAGGCTGTAGCCACGCGTCAGGTCAGCAGTATCCTCGACGGTCGTGAAGTGATCCGCCGGAGCTTTGCCATCGTCACGTACCGGCCTCGGGGCGGCGGTCAATGGGAAAAGAAATACGAACGGTTCTGCGCTCTGGGGCCGGCGACGACCTCTCCCCAGTCCCGATCCTAGCGAAGGAAGCCGCCTTACCAGGCGTCCCCCTCGCGCCAGTCGCAGATTAGTTCGCCGTCCAGGTCCAGCGGCTTGGCGCCTGGCAGGACGAGCACAGCGCCGAGCTCATCCGGCGTGTCCACGATTCCTCCTGGGCTCAGCACTGCGAGGCGGCCTCGCCATGACTGCCAGCCCCTCGACAGATACAGTCCCAACCCATCGTCGCTGCTGCCGAGCGCCCCGAGGTTGTAGGCCGACCCCGCGAACCGTTCGAGCTCCGCCATCACCGCCCCGCCGATGCCTCGCCGGCGGCTGTCCGGACGCACCCCAACGCCTTCGACGTAGCCGGCACGAAGCGCGCGTCCGCCATACAGCAGCCGGCGTTGGATTATCGAACCGTGCCCGATCAGTTCAGAGCCGTTCCACGCGAGTGCGTGCATGCCGCCCAGGGCGTGGTCCCAATCATGCTCGGTGACCTCGTCGAACGAGGACTCCAGTAGCTCGCGTACCGCCCGGAGCGACGCCGCATCCAGCTCCGCTGAGTGCGCAATTTCAACCCTCAGCCCGACAACCACGGCGGCAGTATCCTCCACACTGCGGCCTCCGTCAACGCCAAGCCCAGCGCGCGTGCAATGACAGTCGTGCAAGCGCTTGCATTGCATGGCCGGTCCGGCTATGCTGCACTAACCCCGCGTGGCGGCCGCCCCTTTTGTGGGTGGCCGCCACACCTCCGAACAAAGTCAAGTGGTGCCGTAAAGATTGCCCGAGCCAACCGAAGCCCGCGATCCCAACGGCGCGCCCGCGCCGGGATCGACCGACTACGACACCGACCCCCAGGAAACCGCGGAATGGCTCGATAGCTTCGACGAGCTGGTCGATGAGGGTGGAGCGCAGCGGGCCGCATATCTCCTATCGCGGCTCTCGCGCCGCGCGCGCCAACGCCACGTTAACCTGCCCCTGGTGCCGACAACCGACTACGTCAATACCATCGCGCCCGCCGACGAGCCGCCGTTCCCCGGGGATGAGGAAATGGAGCGCCGGATCCGGCGCATCATCCGCTGGAACGCCGCGGCGATGGTCACCCGGGCCAATCGCCGGTCACCGGGGATCGGCGGACACATCTCGACATATGCCTCAGCCGCCAGCCTTTACGAGGTGGGCTTCAACCATTTCTTCCGGGGCTCCGAGGGCGAGGACTCAGGGGACCACGTGTACTTCCAGGGCCACGCCGCTCCGGGCATCTACGCACGCGCCTACCTCGAGGGCCGCCTCACCGAAGCCCAGCTCGAGAACTTCCGTGCCGAGGTCGACGCTATCGGGCTGAGTTCCTACCCCCACCCGCGGCTGATGCCAGATTTCTGGGAGTTCCCGACGGTGTCGATGGGCCTCGGTCCACTCAACGCCGCCTACCAGGCACGCTTCGATCGCTACCTCCACAACCGAGGCATCAAGGACACGTCGCGCTCAAGGGTCTGGTGCTTCGCGGGAGACGGCGAGATGGACGAGCCGGAGTCGATGGCGGCCGTGGGAATGGCGGCCAGGGAGGGGCTCGACAACCTGGTCCTGGTGATCAACTGCAACCTGCAACGCTTGGACGGGCCCGTCCGGGGCAACGGCAAAATCATCCAGGAGTTGGAGGGCGTCTTTCGCGGCGCCGGCTGGAACGTCATCAAGGTCGTCTGGGGCCGGGAATGGGACGATCTGCTCGCGAACGACCGTGAGGGTGTTTTGCGCGACCGCCTTAACGCGATCCCGGACGGGGAGTTCCAGAAGTACATCGTCGAGCCGGGGAGCTACCTGCGCGAGCACGCCTTCGGGCCAGACCCCGAGTTGCGGCGGATGGTGGCCCACCTGACCGACGACGAGCTCCAGCATATGCGTCGCGGCGGGCACGACTATCGCAAGGTCTACAGCGCGTATCACCGCGCCGTCCACCACCACGGGGCGCCCACAGTGATCCTCGCCAAGACCGTAAAAGGCTGGGTTCTGGGTCCGGTCTTCGAGGCGCGCAACTCAACCCACCAGATCAAGAAGCTCGGTGGCGACGAGGCGCGGGTCTTCCGGGACCGCCTCCAGCTGCCCCTTGCTGACTCCCTTTTCGCCGACGGCAACATCCCCTTCTACCACCCCGGCGAGGACAGCCCTGAGGTGCGCTATCTGCACGAGCGCCGGGCGGAACTCAACGGCTACTTGCCCCGCCGGCGAATGCTGCCCGCCACCCTGCCGGCGGCCGCAGCATCACCATTCGAAGAGCTCCGGAGTGGCTCAGGCGCCACCGAGGCCTCCACCACCGGCGCGTTCGTCCGGCTCCTTCGGGGAATGCTCCGTGACCCCCAGTTGGGGCGGCGCATCGTCCCGATCATCCCTGACGAGGGACGTACCTTCGGCATGGACCCGCTGTACCACGAGTTCAGGATCTACGCACCCAAAGGCCAGCTCTACGAGCCGGTTGACTCGCGCATGATGATCAGTTACCGCGAGGCGAGCGACGGCCAGGTCCTGCAGGAGGGCATCAGCGAGGCTGCCGGCATGGCCAGCTTCACCGCCGCCGGCACCAGCTACTCGACGCACGCGGAGCCCATGATTCCTTTCTTCATCTTCTATTCGATGTTCGGCTTCCAGCGCGTGGCGGACCTGATCTGGGCTTTTGGCGACGCTCGCGGTCGCGGATTCCTGCTGGGCGGGACCGCCGGGCGCACCACCCTCAACGGAGAGGGGCTTCAGCACCAGGACGGCCATAGCCTGCTGGTCGCGAGCACGGTACCAAATATCCGGGCCTACGATGCTGCATTTGCCTTCGAGGTCGCGGTCATCGTGCGCGACGGCATGCGGCGGATGTACGAACTCGACGAGGACACCTTCTACTATCTGGCGCTCTACAACGACACCTACCCCATGCCCGCGATGCCGGATGGTGCCGAGGAGGGCATCGTCCGCGGCATCTACCTGCTGGCCACGGCGGGGGCCCCGGGAGTCCGGGCGCGAATCCTGGCCAGCGGGCCGATGGTGCCCATCGCGCTGGACGCCCAACGACGACTGGCTGCCGACCACGGTGTCGCCGCAGACGTCTTCAGCGTGACCAGCTATCAGCTCCTGCGCAACGAGGCGATGGAAGTGGACCGATGGAACTCCGAGCACCCAGAAAAACCCGCGCGCACACCGTATATCCAGGCAGCACTGGGCGGCGATGAGGGCCCGGTCATCGCCGTCTCCGACTGGATGGCGGCGGTCCCGGAACAGGTAAACCGCTGGGTCCACGGCGGAATCACCCCGCTGGGGACCGACGGGTACGGCCGCAGCGATAGCCGTGCCGCGCTGCGCAAGCATTTCAAGGTCGACGCGGATAGCGTGGTGGAGGCTGTACTGGCGCGCCTGCGGAAGGACCCTTCGGTTGGAAGCGAGCCGGCCCCTGTACCCGTGGGGGCGTCATGACGTACACCGCGCGGGCTGCGATCGTGGAATCGGCCGGGAGCCCTCCTGTCGTCGCGAAGATCGAACTCCCGGAGCTTGAGCGCGACGAGGTACTGGTGCGCATTGCCGCGGCGGGAATCTGCCACACAGACCTCTCATGTGCCGCCGGACTCCTGGGTGCCACCTTTCCCATCATCTTGGGCCACGAAGGGGCCGGGACCATCGAGGCGGTCGGCCCCAACGCCGAACGCTTCAAGCCCGGTGACCGGGTGGTCATCTCCGTCGCCCACCATTGTGGACACTGCAAGTACTGCGAGGCGGGGTGCCCGCCTCTGTGCCTGGAGCGCGGACTATCCCGCCCGGTTTACTTCCGCGACGGGCAGAGCATCCCGCAGGCCTTCGCCACGGGCACGTTCAGCGAAGCCACCATCGTCCGCGAGCGGTCCCTCGTCCTGGTCCCGGATGGCGTTCCGCTGGAGGTGGCCGCGGTGACGGGATGTGCTGCTGTGACGGGCCTCGGTTCCGTCCTGAATATCGCTCACGTCACCGTCGGCTCGAGCGTGGCTGTCATCGGTTGCGGCGGCGTCGGGATGTGCGCGGTCATGGGGGCCAGGCTGGCTGGGGCCGATCGGATCGTTGCCGTGGATCCTCGCGCGGAACGGCGGGAAGCCGCGTTGCAATTGGGCGCGACCGACGCCGCGGCTCCGGAGGCCGACGCATTGATGACCATTGCCGGCCGCGGGTTCGACTTTGTGTTCGAGGCCGCCGGCCGCCAGGATTCGATCGACCTTGCGATCAGCGTCTGCGGGCCGCTGGGGGAAATTGTCCTGATGGGCCTGCCCCCCGCGGAGACAAAGGTCTCGATTCCGGCGCTGGATCTCATCAACTGGGGTAAGCGCGTCACGGGGGTGAACATGGGAAGCTTCCGTCCCAACGTGGACTTCGACCGCTACTTCCGGCTGTTCCTGAACGGCCGCCTGCCGCTTGACCAGTTGGTGTCCTCGCGAGTCCCAATCGCCGAGTCCGCCGGAGGGTTCGAGTTGGCCCGCAGCGGGGAGGGCATCCGCGTGATGCTGGTGCCGTGATCAACGTAACGGTCTGGCACGAGAACATCCATGACCGCGAGCGCGCCGATGTGCGGGCGGTCTACCCCGACGGTATGCACACCGCGGTGGCCGACGGCCTGCGCGACAACCTCGGCGCCGATGCCCTCGTGCGCGTCGCCACCCTCGAGGAGCCGGAACATGGGCTGACGGACGAGGTGCTTGGGTCCACGGACGTCCTGACATGGTGGGGCCACGTCGGCCACGACCAAGTGAGCGATGCGGTTGCCACCAGGGTGCAGGAGCGCGTTCTCCAGGGGATGGGACTGGTGGCATTACATTCCGCCCACTACTCCAAGCCGTTCCGTCTGTTGATGGGCACTAGTTGCGGGCTGCGGTGGCGCGAAGCCGAGGACGAGCGCGAGCTGGTCTGAACGTCAACCCGGGGCACCCGGTCGCGAATGGAATTGACGAGGTGATCGTCATCCCTCACCAGGAGATGTATGGTGAGCATTTCGATATCCCCGCCCCTGACGAGCTCGTGTTCATCAGCTCGTTCACCGGGGGGGAGGTCTTCCGAAGCGGGTGCGCGTTTAGCCGGGGCCACGGCAGGGTTTTCTACTTCAGTCCCGGTCACGAGACTTACCCCGTCTACTTCCAGCCCGAGATCAGGCGGGTCATCGCGAATGCCGTGCGCTGGGCGGCCCCGCCTCGGGGTTGGACGCCAGCAAAGCTGGGCGC
>JBHEMP010000153.1:0-19878 GCA_046262515.1 Candidatus Dormibacteria bacterium
CCGATGGTGAACGCGAATAGCAGCCCGGTGGCCAGGATGAAAAGGGCCGTGACGACATAGAAGAGCGGGGACGCGAAGTAGACCTTGATCTCCTTGCGGGCGATGGCCAGGGTGGTATTCATTCGGTCTCCCCAGGGTGGACGCCGCCCGCCGCACGGTCCGCCGCCCAGTCCGAGGGAAGTGCCTCCCGGGCAGTCTGCGATTCGTCGGGGTGGGCGGTATCGGTGGTCGTCAGGCGAAGGAAAATGTCCTCGAGGCTGATCGTCTTGGCGTTGAGCTCGTAGAGGTCAATATCGGCGGCAACCAGCGAGCGCGCCACCAGGTGGCGCAGTTCGATGTCCGGCAGCCCCTCGATCGATACCCGGCGCCGGTGCTCCGGCAACGACTCGGAGCTGACGCGCGTGATTCCCTCGATACCCTGCAGGGCGAGCTTGACGTGGTCCTCCTCGGCCTTGACGAGGACGGTCAGGAGCTGCCCCCGCTTGAGGGTGTCCTGGAGCCCCGCGGGGGTGTCGGCGGCGACGATGCGGCCCTCGCTGATGATCAGGACGCGGTCGCAGGTGGCCTCAACCTCGGGCAGGATGTGGGTCGAGAGGATCACCGTGTGCTCCTTGCCCAGCTCGCGGATTAGCGCCCGGGCCTCGGTACGCTGGCGGGGGTCGAGGCCCTCTGTGGGCTCGTCGAGGATCATCACATCGGGCTCGTGGAGCACAGCCTGGGCGATCCCGACGCGCTGGCGGTAACCCTTGGAGAGCTTGCCGATGAAATCCGCCGAGCGGTCGTTCAGGGCCAGCTTCTCCATCGCCCGTTCTATCTTCTTCGGCCTCTCCAGCTTGGGAATCCCACGCAGTTGGGCGATGAAGTCGAGGTAGTCGTAGACCCGTAGGTCCTTGTACAGGGGCACCGACTCGGGCAGGTAGCCGATGTGCCGGCGGGCCTCCAGGGACTCGGTGGACACGTCGAACCCGGCCACGGTGGCAGTGCCGCTCGTGGGCGGAAGGAACCCCGTCAGGATCCTCATCGTCGTCGTTTTCCCGGCCCCGTTGGGGCCCAGGAAGCCAAGGATCTCGCCGCGCTCGGCCGAGAACGTCACATCAGTGATGGCTCGGCGGCCAGCGTAGTCCTTGGTCAGAGAGCTGACCTGTATCATGAACCGGCCGAATTATGCCATAGGGCTCTTTGAATTCAACGAAGGTGTCGGCACCGCCTGGCGAGGGCCCTCACTGTGACAAATCGTTTCTCGGTTGTGATCGCCGTCGGCGATGAGCTGCTCCGAGGCCACACCCTTGACACCAACACCCATTTCCTGGCCCAGCGCCTCTACGCGCTGGGATTCCCGCTGCAGCGCGCCCACATCGTGGCCGATGTGCAGGCAGAGGTCGTGGCGGCCGTCCGCGCCGAGATGACGGGGGGCGCCGCCGCGGTCTTCTGCTGCGGCGGGCTGGGCCCCACCCCCGATGACCGCACCCTGGCCGCCCTGGCGGTCGCCCTGGATCGCCCGCTGGTCCTCGACGATGTGGCGCGGCGGCATATCCAGGACCGCATCGACTGGCTCCATGGGGTCGGGCGCCTCCCCACCAACGAGATGCGCGAGGCCAACCGCCGCATGGCCGAGGTTCCCGAGGGCGCGGTGATCCTCAACAACTCAATGGGAATGGCACCCGGCCTTGCGTTCCCGCTTCACGAGCCCAGCGACCCGCCGCGGCACCTGTTCGTGCTGCCGGGGGTGCCGCGTGAACTGAAGACCATCTTCGAGGAGGAGATCGCCACCAACTACCTGGCCGGTGGCACCGCGAACGCCACCGAGGAGGTTCACTTCGAACGGGCTGTCGAGGCCGAGTTCTGGGACGTCCTCAACGAGGTCGAGCGCAGCTTTCCCGGCCTTTCGGTCGGCTCCTACCCACAGCCAGACCGGGGCCACCTGATCATCCGGCTGGCGGGTCCCGATCCGGCGGCGGTGGCGGCGGCCGCGGAGGCAGTGCGACGCGCGGCTCCGGCCAAGCCGTACCTTCCTTCCTGACTGTTTACCAGGAGTCCACGTAGGGTCGAGGCGCCGTTCCCGGGGCGAGGTCGGTCCCTTGCAGCAGGACGCGTCGCACCAGGTCGCGGGTTTGGGCGGGATCGATGACGTCGTCGATCTCGAAGTAGCTCGCCATGTTGAGTGCCTTGCCCATCTCGTAGGCCATCGCCACAATGCCGTCGAACGCTTCGGTGCGCGCCGCCTGGTCCTCGATGGCCTCCAGCTCTTTGCGCATCGCCAGCTTCACCGCTCCCTCCAGGCCCATCGCGCCGAACTCGCCGCTGGGCCAGGCGACGGTCATCAGGTTGGCGTGGAAGCTGCCCCCGGCCATGGCCTGGGCGCCAAGCCCGTACCCCTTGCGCAGGACCACGGTCATGTTGGGCACGGTCAGTGCCCCGCCGGCCAGGAAGAGGCGGCTGACGTGGCGAACCAGCGCCGTGGCCTCGGCCTCGGGACCGACCATGATCCCGGGGGTGTCACAGAGAAACAGCACCGGCAGCCGAAAAGCCTCGCACAACTGCAGGAAGCGGGCTGCCTTGTCGCCACCATCGGCCGTGATGGCCCCCGCCAGGTGCATCGGGTTGTTGGCCACGATCCCAAGCGGGCGACCTTCTACCCGGGCGAGGGCGGTGACCATACCCCTGGCGAAGCGGGGCCTCAGCTCCAGGACTGAGCCCTCGTCGGCCAGGATCTCGACGACCCTGCGGACGTCGTAGGCGCGACGGCGGTTCTCTGGAACAACGTCGCGCAGTAGGTCCTGCGCGGGCACCCCCCCGGGCGCGATCGGACCCTGGAAATAGGAGAGCGCTACCCGCGCCAGGCGGACGGCGTCGGCGTCATCGGTGGCCTCCAGGTCCACCGCCCCGGAGCGCGCGTGGACCTCCGTCGGTCCGACGGCGTCGGCTTCAACGACGCCGAGCCCTCCCCCCTCGATCATCGCCGGGCCCCCCATCCCGATACTGGCCTCGGGCGTGGCGATGATCACGTCGCACATGCCCAGCAGCACCGCGTTGCCGGCAAAGCAGCGGCCCGACGCGATCCCGATTCGCGGGGCCACGCCCGAGAGCCTCGCCCAGAGCGCGAAGGCCATGGTGTCCAGTCCCGCGACGATGGCGTGGTCGGTGTCGCCCGGCCGCCCCCCACCGCCCTCGGTGAAGAAGATCGCAGGCAGGCGTAGGCGGCGGATCACGTCGAACAGCCTGTCCTTCTTCTTATGCCCCATCGTCCCCTGGGTCCCGGCCAGCACCGTGTAGTCGTACGACAGGACCGCACAGCGGGCGCGGTCCTCCCCCACCAGTTCGGTGTTGACCCGCGCGAGCCCTCCCACCAGCCCGTCGGCGGGCGTTCGCCGCTGCAGCTCCTCCAGGTCACGCCGGCCGCGCTGGGCGGCGATGGCGAAGCCGCCATACTCCACCAGGCTGCCCTCGTCGACGAGGTCTTCCAGGTTCTCGCGCCCGGTCCGCCGCCCGGTTGCGTGGCGACGCTCTGTCACCTCCGGCCGCGCCGAGTCGGCCAGCAGTGCCCGCCGCCGCTCCAGCTCCGCGCGGTCGTGGCGGACCTTCTCGGCCAGTTCGTCGTCAGCCATGGTCAGCCGGGGCCGCCGCCCGCACCCCTCTCTACCTGCCGGTGAACTCCGGCTGCTGCTTGCCGAAGAACGCCATGATGCCGATGACCGCGTCCTCAGTCGAGACCGCCTCGACAAAGGCCTTCATCTCCACCTCGAGGGCATCCTCAATTCGCTCCATGCCAAGGCCCTCATTGACGGCGCGCTTGGTCAGGGCCTGGGCCACCGGTGCGCCCGCCGCGAGCTTGTCGGCCCTGGCACGAACCGCCGCTTCGAAATCCTCGGGGGCGACGGCCTGGTTGACCAACCCGATGCGCTCCGCCTCGTCCGCTGTGATGCGCGTTCCCTCCAGCATCATCTCCATGGCGCGACCGCGCCCAATCAGGCGGGGCAGCCGCTGGGTACCGCCCGCACCGGGGATGATCCCGAGGTTTATCTCGGTCTGGCCGATCGAGGCTCGGCCGTCGTTGACCATGATCCGGTAATCGCAGGCCAGCGCGAGCTCGCAGCCGCCCCCGAGCGCGTGGCCGTTGATCGCCGCGATGACCACCCGCGGGGATTTCTCGATCCGCGTGAAGCAGGCCTGGAGAAAGCCCACGCTGTCACGGATGGCACGGTCCATGGCCGCGGGGTCGCTGCGATCGACGGACGCCATGTTGGTCAGGTCCGCACCCACCGAGAAGTACTTTTCGTAGCCACTGCGCAGGACGATGACCCGCACCTCAGGGTCGTTCTCGAGCTCCTCGAGGGCCTTGACCAGGGCCTCGCCAAGGTCGGGCGCGATCGAGTTGTTGCCCTTTCGGGTAAGCGTGATGGTACCTACGTGACCTTCCTTCGATACCGTGGCCAGCTGTTCTACGTTCGTCGTCTCAGCCATCACTCAGAACGTGAAGAGGTCGATGCCGCCGGCGACGTGGATGACCTGGCCGGTGATGTACTTGGCCTCGTTCGAGCAGAGGAAGGCGATGGTGTTGGAGATGTCCTCCGGCTCGCCGGGCTTGCGGAAAACGGTGCGCTTGACGATGCGCTCGTTCATCTCCGGGTTGCCCATCTGGAAGGCCTCGGTACCGATCACGCCGGGCGCGATGATGTTGGAGGTGATGCCGTAGCGCCCGCCCTCAAGGGCCATCGTCTTGCCAAGGCCGATGACGCCGGCCTTGGTCGTGGAGTAGCTGGACTGGCCGTAGCCGCCCAGGGTGCCGGCGACCGAGGCCATGAAGATGATGCGGCCGAAGCCGTTCTCCTTCATGTGCGGGAACACCGCCTTGGTGACGTTGAACGCGCCGCTCAGGTTGACCTTGAGGTCGCGGTCCCAGAGGTTGTCCTGCTGGTTACCGATCGGCCCGACGTGGTCCAGCGTGGCCGCGTTGTTGATGAGGATGTCGATGTGGCCGTACTCGGCGATCACCTTGGCAACGACCTCCGCCACCTGCTCGCGGTTGGTGACGTCCATTTTGTAGGCCGACGCGCGCCGGCCCATGGCGATGATGTCGGCGGTCGTCTTCTCGGTGTAGATCGCGCCCTGTGACTGCATCACGTTGGCCAAGATCGACTCCGCCTGGGCGACCGCGCTCTCAAGCTCGGGATCGGATTCGATCAGGATGTCGGTCACCACGACGTCGGCGCCGAGTGAGGCCAGGGTCATGCAGTCCTGACGGCCGAGACCCCGGGAACCCCCGGTGACCAGCGCCACCTTTCCAGTCAGATCACAAAATGCCAAAACTGAACTCCTTTCGTACTTGGCCCTGGGGCCGTGTGGTTGTCGGAAACGCCGGCGCGCCGCCGGTCAGGTCAGGTGGTGGTGATCTCGGCCTCGGCGTGGCTGAGGACGCGCACGCCGGCCTGGTTCTCCATCCAGACATCGAGGGTGGCCCGGCCGGCAGCGTCATCCACGCTCTTGACCCGGCCCCGGCAGCGGACCGTGTCGCCCGGCTCGACCATGCTCGAGAAGCGCACCGTCAGGCGACGGAGGCGACCGGGATCTCCCAGCCAGTCGGTCAGGGCACGAGCGAGTAACCCGTAATTGAGCATGCCGTGAGCGATCACCCCGGGCAGGCCGACGGACCTGGCGACCACGTCGTCCTGGTGGATGGGGTTCTGGTCGCCGGACGCATCGGCGTAGGTCTTGATCTGCTCCCGAGAGTGCACCACCTCAAGCTCCAGCACCTCGTCGCCCGGGGTCAGCCGGAGCGGGGCGGCGCTGGTGCTGGTCGAGGCGCCGGCGAGGCCCGTCACGCGGCGCCCGCGTGCCCGGGCTCGCGCAGCACCAGGATGGTCGCCCTCGACGTGCACACCGTCTGCCCGGACTGGTCCGACACCACGGACTCGGCGGTGACAAAGCGGAGGGATCGCTTCCTGGTGACCTCGGCGACGCGGCCCTTCACGCTGAGCAGCTCCCCCACGCGCACCGGGCGCTCCCAGCTGAATTCCTGGCCGGCATGGATCAGCCTGGAGGGCTCAATCCCGGCGGAGAGCAGGCTCAGCGACCCTGCCCCGAGCGCGTAGACGGCGGCGAAGGATGGCGGCGCGACCTTGCCCTCCACGTCGTCCGGCGCCTGCGGGTACGCGGGATTGGTGTCCCCGACCGCCCGGGCATAGGCGAGGACCGAGCCGGCATCGACGGTCACAGTGACCGCTTCGGTCTCCGTTCCCTCGAGGTCTTCTAGTTCGATCTGCGTCCTAGTGACGGGTCACTACCGGACGATCTGCTGGAGCTTCATCGCCAGCCCCATGTCGCCCTTGACCTTGAGCTTCCCGCTCATGAATGCCATGGTGCCGTCCAGCTTGCCGGCGACGAGGTCAAGAAAATCCGATGCCGCCATGGTGATGGTGATGTTGGGGCTGTCGGACTGGCCGCTGCCCATCTCGCCGCTGCCGTCGGCCAGCTTCACCCAGCGCTCGGCGCCGCCTTCCCCGGTAAGGTCGAACTGGTAGGTGGCGTTCATCCCCTTCACCTTTTCAGGATTCGCCCGCAGACGCTCCTCCATCTCGGTAAAGACCTCATCGACCGTGGTAGCCAAGCGGATTCCTCCTCAAACTGACGGTGTCGTCACCTTGGGGAGAATAGGTGCGCGCTTTACGCAAAGTCAAAAGGTCAAAGCCGGGATCGGTAGGTCCCGGCTAGGCCATCAGCGTCCGGTGGGAGCGCGAGGCCTCAGGCGCGCTTCTTTTTGGCCTCGGACTCGACCAGGGTCTTGAGCCGGGCGAGGGATTTCTTGAGATCTCCCTCGATCATCCCGTTGACCCCGGGGATGAATCGGAAGACCATCGGCAGGTCGTACTCGTACAGCAGGGTGGCATCCGTGGTGCCGTCGTCGAACTCCTCGAAGGTCCAGGTCCCCTGCGTCCTGGGCCCCTTTCGCGACTTGGCCCGGATCAGCTCATTCCGCTTCCAGCCCGTGACTTCCAACTCGACGTCGAAATCCTTGCCGGCGACGACCGCGGTGGACGCGTAAACGGCGCCTTTCCCCGTGCGTTTACTGCCCACCGGGTCATAGCGGCGGATGCCGCGCATGAAGCGGGGGGTATTCGCGGGCTCGTTGACAAAGTCGAAAACCGTGGAAGGGGCCGCCTTGATGGTCACGGTTACCTCGGCCTGGCTCAACGTGTACCCCCCTGTCGCCCCACTAGAAGGCGCCGCGGTAATCGAGTTCCTTCTTCTTCTCCTCCGCCTCCTGGCGGGTCTCAAAGTGCAGGAACTGACCCCTGCCGTGGAGGCAGTAACCGCCGCCCTGGTCCGGGGTGATCTTGAGTTCGGCGAGGTCCACGTCAAAAACCTGCCCGGAATCGCTCACTCGCAGCAGCGTCACACTCGCATTATCCGCGATTGAGCTTGACCTTACCGAGCCCCCGGCCTAGAGTCCCCGAGGATGACTGTCTCCGCTTTCGATGTGGCCCAGCAGCAGTTCGATGCCGCGGCGCGGGCCATGGGGCTGGACCCGGCGATGCGCGAGGTCCTTCGGGTTCCCCAGCGGGAACTCATCGTGAACTTCCCGGTACGCATGGACGACGGCTCGGTAAGGGTGTTCAACGGCTACCGCGTCCAGCACAACATCACCCGCGGACCCGCCAAGGGAGGTCTGCGCTACCACCCCGGCGTGACCCTGGACGAGGTGCGCGCCCTGGCGATGTGGATGAGCTGGAAGACAGCCCTGATGGACATCCCGTTCGGGGGCGCAAAAGGGGGCGTGGTGGTCGCGCCGGAAACGCTCTCCGACCAGGAACTGGAGCACCTTACGCGCCGGTTTGCCACCGAGGTTTCCATCCTGGTCGGACCCCACAGCGACATCCCGGCGCCGGACGTCGGCACCAACGCCCAGGTCATGGCGTGGTTCATGGACACGCTCTCCATGCATGCCGGCTATTCGATGCCGGCGGTTGTCACGGGAAAGCCCGTCCCGGTGGGGGGCTCCCTGGGCAGGAACGAGGCCACAGGTCGAGGGGTCACAGCGGTGACCGTCCACCTCTTGCAGAAGCTTGGCATCGCCCCATCGGAAGCGACAGTGGCCGTGCAGGGTTTCGGCAATGTCGGCTCGATCTCTGCCCTGCTTCTGGCGCGGGCGGGGTGCAAGGTGGTGGGCGTCAGCGACGTGCACGGGGCGATCTGGATGCCCGAGGGGCTGGACGTCGAGGACCTGATCCGGTGGTCGAGGGAGCACCGCGCCGTGGTTGGCTACCCCGGGAGCACAGCCATCAGCAACATCGAGCTCCTCACCGGCCAGGCAACCGTCCTCGTCCCGGCGGCCCTCGAGGGGGCGATCACCGCGGACATCGCGCGGGAAGCCCGCTGCCACGTGGTCGTCGAGGGTGCGAATGGTCCCACGACCCCAGAAGCCGATGAAGTCTTCAAGGAGCGAAAGATCCTCCTCGTGCCGGACATCCTGGCCAATGCGGGTGGGGTGGTGGTCTCCTACTTTGAGTGGGTCCAGGATCTGCAGGCCTTCTTCTGGGAGGAGGGGGAGATCAACAAGCGCCTGGAGAACCTCATGCACCGGGCCTTCGAGATGGTCTGGACGGTGGCCGAGGAAAAGCGCGGCAGCATGCGGGAGGCGGCCTACAGCCTGGCCCTCGACAAAGTGGCCCAGGCCACGCTGGTGCGGGGAATCTACCCCTAAGCGGCGGAGCTGTCGTCCCGCTCCAGCGCTTCGTCAACGCGTCGGAGTTGATCCCTGTAACCGTCCTTGCGGGAGAGCAGGCAGTCCTGGACCTGGTAGAGGTTGTCCATCACCCGTGTGATGGTGGTGCGGAGCGGGAACTCATGGCGGCAGTCCGGGGGCAGCGACTGCAGGTAGTCCTCGATGCGCGTGATCATCTGCGCCGACACCTTGATCCCGCCCCGGAGGTGCATTCGCTCCAGCTCCTCAAGGATGGCGTCAAGACGGGCCACGGGGACCGCCCGGCGGCGCTGCTCGGCCCGTCGCCGCTGGCGGTCGGCGTCCGCCTGCTGGATGGCCCTGACGGTGTCCTCGATGAGCATGTAGTGAGAGGTACGAGGACGAGCGGGGCATGGATCAGTCGACCGCGAAGCGGTAGCCCACCCCCGGCACACTGTGGATGTATCGAGGTCTCTCGGAATCGACCTCGATCTTCTTGCGCAGCCGGTACACGTGGGCGTCGACGGTGCGCGTCTCGATGTCGACCTCGTATCCCCAAACGTCCTTGAGCAGGTCGGAGCGGCTGAATACGTGACCGGGCCTGCTCGTCAGCAGTGCCAGGACGTTGAACTCGGTCACGGTGAGGGTGACCTCCTTCCCATCCCGCCACACCTGGCGACGGCTGACGTCAACGGCCAGGCCCGGGTATTCGCGGCGGCTGCTGGCCGGCACCGCCTCAACGGCAGCGTCGCTGCGCCGCAGGTGAGCGCCGATACGGGCCATCAGCTCCCGGACCTCGTACGGCTTGGTGACGTAATCGTCCGCCCCCACCTCCAGCCCCACCACCTTGTCGATGGTGTCCGTCTTGGCGGTGAGCATGATGATCGGCACCAGGCTGCCTTCGGCGCGGAGCTTGCGGCACACGTCCAGCCCCGACATCCCCGGCATATTGATGTCGAGAAGGATCAGGTCCGGGTTCTCGGCACGGGCGCGGTCCAGGCCGTCGTCGCCCGTTGCCGCCTCAATGAGTTCGTAGTTCTGAGGCTGCAGTGACAGGCGCAGGACCTGGCGGTTCTGCGCGTCGTCTTCGATGATCAGGATCTTTCTGGAGCCCGGCAAAGGGTCGGCTACTGCTGCCTCAGGTATTCGGTGACGTCGCGAACGAAGCGGCGGACGTCGATCGGCTTGGTAATGTAACCCGCGCAGCCCGCCTGGAGGGCATCCTCCATGGCTCCCTTCATCGCGTTGGCGGTCACGGCGACGACTTTGATCGCCGCCGTGTCGGGGTCTGCCTTGATGGCCCGGGTGGCGGCCAGGCCGTCCATTCCACCGGGGAGCTGAATGTCCATCAGGATCAACGCCGGTTTCAACTCCTTGGCCTTGAGCAGGCCCTCCTGGGCATCGACCGCGGACTCCACACGGAACCCACCCCCGGTAAGCACCAGCTTGGCCAGCTCCAGGTTGCTGGGATTGTCCTCGACGATCAGGATCAACTTCGCCAGCTGCTCCTGTTCCTCCTGGATCTGGCCGGCTTGCAGCGGGACGGTGAAGGTGAAGGTCGAGCCCTTGCCATCCCTGCTGCTCGCCGTGATCTGGCCACCATGGAGCTCCACCAGCCGCTTCACCAATGCCAACCCGAGGCCGGTGCCCTTCTGTGTCTGGTGCTCCCCCTGGATCATGTAGAACTCGCCCCAGATCTTGTCGATGTGTTCCGGTGGAATGCCCACCCCGGTGTCGGTCACCGTCACCAGGATGTCCTGGGCCTGCTTTCTCAGCTTGGCCTCGACGAAGATCGAACCCGCCTCCGGGGTGAACTTGATGGCGTTGGACAGCAGGTTGTAGAGAACCTGCTTGACCTTGCCCTTGTCCGCGTAGATAACAAGGTCCTCGGGTTCGACCACGATGCTCAGTTCGATCCCCTTGCGTCCGGCCAGCGATTTGACCACCGTGACGACCTCGCGGAAGGCGGAGTCGACGACGAACTCCTCGAGGATCAGGTCCATGCGCCCGGCCTCGATCTTGGACATGTCGAGGACATCGTTGATCAGCTGCAGCAGGTGCTCGCCGGAGGCGTGGATGGCCTCCAGCGACTCGACCCGTTGCTCATCCGTCAGGGCGCCGGCAAGGTTGTCCTTGAGGATCTCACTGAACCCCAGGATTGAGTTAAGCGGCGTGCGCAGTTCGTGGCTCATGTTGGCCAGGAACTCCGACTTGAGGCGGCTCACCTCCTTGATCTGGACGTTGGCGTCCTCAAGGTTGGCGTTGAGCTCCTCGATGCGGCTGAACTGCGTCTGCATTTCCTGGTACTGACGCGCGTTCTCAATGCTGATCGCCGACTGGTTGATGATCACGCGCACCAGCGCCGCCTCCACGTCGGTGAAGGGCTGGACCTGCCGCCGGGCCATGGTCATGGCGCCGATGACCCGCTGGGGGGAGCTGAGAGGGATGAGCAACATCGACCGCGGGGCGCGGGCCGGGTCGACGATCTTGAAACGCGGGTCCTGCAGGGCATCGTGGATGTTGACCATCTCGTTGCTCTGCACTGTCCACCCCACGATCCCCTCCCCCACCTTGAAGCGCGCGATGCGCTGCACCTGGTCTGAGAACGGATACGTCGCGATGGCCTGCAGTTCGGCGCCGTCGTCGGTGAGCAGAAAAACGGTGGCCGCGTCGAAGGAGACCATCCGACTGGTGGCCTGGAGCATGAAGTCGATGTTCTCCTTGAGGTTGAGCGAGGACGTGAGCATCCCGCCCAGTTGACCCAGGAGTTCGACCAGACTTTGTTGTGACGCGACCTGCGTCATGGGCCCCAGTATAGGGTGGCACCACGATCTGGGCTCGAACTGGTGTCCACCCTGTTACATCGCCCCGGGCGTCGGATCACAGGTTCAGCCCCGATCGGTGGATCCCGGCTTACAGGTGCCCTAGCTCCCGCAGGCTGGCGCAGCGCCGGGCCGAGACCACCAGGTGGTCAAGTAGTTCCAGGCCCAAGAGCTTCGCCGCAGCCGCCAGCTGCCGGGTCACCTCGATGTCCTCCCTGCTCGGGGTGCAGTCCCCGGATGGGTGATTGTGGACCAGCACCAGCGCCGCAGCAGGCAGCGTGAGCGCCGGCCCCAGCACGTCGCGAGGCTGGATCACGCTCGACCGTAGACCGCCCACCGCCACGACTTCACGATGGATGGGGCGGTTGCGAGCATCCAGGTAGAGGGCCACCACCTGCTCCCTCGTACCGGCGCGGATGTCGTTGACGTGCGCGAGCACATCGGCGGGGCCCGTGATGGGCGCCGGCATTGACCAGGAGTCCCTGGCAAGGAGGTCCGCCAGCGTTGCGCAGAGGATCAGCCGCCGCGCCTGGGCCCGGGTAAAGCCAATAGCCAGGGCCCTTTCCACGGCGGCCGCGCCCCGCCATGCCGCAGGCCCCGCCGCAAGGGCATCACGAACCATCTGCTCCACCCCCGCCGGGCGCGAACCCCCAACGAGGGAGGTCATGACGTCACCGATCGAGACGTCACCACCCGCCGCCAGCGCCATCATCCCCATCCCAGGGGATTATACACGGTTTTGTGTAGTTGCGGGCGCTAGATCACCCGAGCCTGAAGACGTCGATGAACAGCCACAGGAAAACCAGGGTGAGGGCAACGACGACCAGGACGTAGGCGGCCCACCGGGCCACCGGGTGGTTCCAGCCAACTCGGCGGGCGGGCCAGGGGGCCGGCGGGCTGGCGGAGCGGTCGCCTGGAAGGCCGACCTCGGACACACCACCGGAATCCGGTGGCGAAATTTCCAGCAAGGTGACGGCGTCCTTGAACAGGGCGCCGTGCGAAGTGGCCGGGGGGGGCGTCGCGGCCTGGGGTGCCTCAGCCACTGGGGGCGCCTCAGCCGCCGCGACCACCGCTGGTTCAGGGGCCGGCGGCGGCGCCAGGGGCGCGGCTGTCAGTGCCGGCGATGATTCCAACTCCTCCGCCACCGCTTCGGGCTCAGGACTCCTGGCGACCGGCAACGACGGCTCCGAGAGGAATGGCGCCTGCGGGGCCGGGGTGATGCTGTCCGCGGCGGGTATGTCAGCTACGGGAGGGGCCGCGGGCTCGGCGGGGGGTGCGGGGGCCACGGGCGTCGCGGCAGGCTCGCTCCTGGGAACGTCGGCAACGGCTGCCTCCGCGGAAGGCGTGTCAGCGGCGACCGGCTGCACTTCTGGAAATTGGGCGGGGGGCGCCGGCACCTCGGCTGGTGCAGAGGGGCGCTGCTCGTCGGCAACGGCGGCCCTCTCCGCCCACGTTGAGGCCTCTGCCGTGGGCACGGGCGTAACCGGACCGGGCGCCGGCGGAGATGGCTCGTCATGAGCCGGTCCCGCAGGCGCGATCCCGCCCGCGAGGGTGCCGGAGACATCACTCTCGGGTTCGAAGTCGACATTGTCGGGCACACCCGGGAGTGCCCATGCGGCCTCGCCCGTCTGGGCCTGCTCGACCGGCCCGTCTTCCGCGAGGCCCCCGGCGAGGCCCGCGATATCCGCGGGGGCCGGCGAGGCCGTGGGGGTGCCAACCACGGCAGACGCTTCGCTCGAAGCGGCCGGTTGGCTGGGCTGCTCGACCTCCGGGGAAGCGGAGGGCACTGCGGTTGCCTCCGCTCGGGGGTTCCCACCGACAGTTTCCGGAACAGGCTGGTACGCCGGTTCGGGCTCGGCCACCGGCTCCGGGTCGGCCTGGTACGCCGGCTCGGGCTCCGCGACTGGCTCTGCGCCGGGCTGGTCCGCCGGTTCCGGCTCCGCGACCGGCTCCGGCACCGGCCGGAATGCCGGTTTGGGTTCGGCGAGCGGCTCGGGCTCGGGCTGGTACGCCGGTTCCGGGTCCGCGACTGGCTCAGAGAGGGGTTGCTCCACCGGTTCCGGCTCCGCGACCGGCTCCGGGACGGGCTGGTATGCCGGTTCGGGCTCCGCGAGCGGCTCCGGCTCGGGCTCGTGCGCCGGTTCCGGTTGGGAGGCGGGATGCGCGGGGGACTCCGCTGTTGCCTGCGGGGAAGGCTCCGATTCGGCCACGGCCTGTTCAACCGGCTCACCCTGCCGTTTTTCCTCCGCCAAAGCAGCATCGTCGAGGGGCGCGGCAGCGGCTGGCTGCTCGGGTTCGACGGTTACCTCCTGGGCGACTTCCTCGTGTGCCGTCGCCGGCTCCCTCGGGGGGATCTCCGGGCGAACCACGGCCCCGGGTTCCAGGCTGTCGAGGAGGGCCAGGTCGTCGGACAGGAAGTCGGCGATATCCTGGGTGAATTTTTTCTTAGACAAATCGCACCCCTAGACCGATGCGGTCAGGACCTTCTCCCGGCCATGTATACGGCGCCGAAGCCAACCAGGCCAAGCAGGACGACCGCCCCCGACTCGAGGGCGTAATCGGTATGGCCGTAGAACATGCTGACCAGTGCCCATGCGAGCGCGAAGACCGCCACCAGCATCGCGGCTGTCGACAGCACTTCGCGGCCTCGCGACGACGTCGCCACGGCCGGTTGCGCTGACGTGGCCGCCACGGCGGCCGCAATGGGGGGCGCGGTCTGAGTGAACGAAGAGGACGCTGAGGCTCCCGCGGCCTGCGGCCTGGGCGCCGCGGCCGGGGGAATAGCGACGGTCTCTTCATCCGCGGCCGCCTCCCGATCCCTCGTCTCGGCGTCGTGAGCAGCGCCCGTGGTCCCATCCGAGACCGGGGCGATGGGCAGGGTCTCGTCGGCGGACCTGGCATCAGCGGCATCGGCAGCGCTCGCGGGGGCGATGGGGGCGGCTGTCGCCTTCGACGCCGCACGGGCGGCGGCGGCGGATCGACCGCGGGCGGCCGGCTTCCTGGCCGCCACACCTGATGCCGTCGCAGTGCTGACGGCGGCAGACGCGGCGAGGGACGTGGCGGCAGTCATGGCCGCAGCGGATGCCAGTGCAGGCGCCGGCGTCGCGGCTGCGCGCTTGGCCGGTGCTGGTTTGGCGGCCGCGGGCTTGGCGGCTGTGGGCTTGGCGGCTGAGGGCCGGGGGGCGGACGGTTTGGCCGCTGCTGTCTTGGCTGTTGCCTTGGCGACGGCTAATGGTTTGGGCTTGGCCGCGGCCGGCTTGGCGGCTGTGCGCTCGGCGGACGGCGGTTTGGCCGCTACGGGCTGGCTGGCTGACGGCCTGGCGGCGGGCTTCGCGACGACGGTCCGGGCGCCTTTGGGTCTGCCGGGCGACGGCTTCGGGACCGCCGATAGAGTGGCTGGGACCACGGCCGGGGCGCCGGCGGCCTGTGGCCGCGGTGCTACCGCGACCGCCCGCCTCGCGGGGGCTTTCGCTCGCTTGGCGGCCGGCGGCCTCCTCGCTCCAACCTTGCCCGCCGCTGGCTTGCGCCCAGGGGAGACCGGCTCGACCGCGGGGAGAGCCTTGCGTTCAGCGGCCATTGAACGCGCCTCGGAATCGCTGATCGGCCGCACGACGGCGGGCACTGTCTTGAGACCACGCTGCCGCGCCACCGCCAGGCGGCGGCCGCCGTCTAGCACCTCAAAGCCGTCACCGGAAGCCCTGAGGAGGAGCGGCTGAAGGATTCCGCTCCGCCCGATGCTGTCGGTCAGCTCATGGTCGGCATCGGTGCGACGCCCGCGGGCCAGCTTGATCTGCGCGACGTCAATCTCGTCAAGCTTGGTCTCCGTCGTCGGCGCGAGCATCCGATCCAGGGCAACGGCAGATCGCTGCGCCGTGGTCGTGTTGCCGTTGTCGGCGCCGAACATACGCTCCAGGCCACCGCTGGAGCGGTCCTCGGCGGTCCCCGGATCCTCGGCGAGGATGCTGTCGATCTTGGAGCGGAAATCCCCCTTGCGCTTGCTCACCGTCCCCTTCCCTCGACCCGCTGCACCACTTCGCCGGCCAGGTCTCGGTAGGCCTGCGACGCGTCGGAGCGCGACGCGTACTTGAGGATCGGCACGCCCTCCAGCGAGGTCTCGGCCAGCTTGACGGTGTGCTTGACCACGGTCTTGAAGACCGGCAGGTTGGGCAGGTCATTGAGCGCCTCCAGCATGTCGCGACTGAAGTTGGTGCGCGGACTGACAAAGGTGGGCAGGATCCCGAGCACGCGGACGTCTGAGTTCAGGCGCTGCCTCGCGGCCGCCAGGGTACGCAGCACCTCCTTCAGGCCTTTGATGGCAAAGCCCGACATCTGCACCGGCACCAGGATGTAATCTGCCGCGGCAAGCGCGTTCAGGGTGTGGAAGCCGAAGTTCGGCGGGGTGTCCACGAGGACAAAGTCGTACTCCTTGCCACCCCCGGTCAGCTTGTCGATCACTCCGCGAAGGAGCAGTTCGCGCCCGATCCCACTCTGCAGGGCCGCCTCGACCGCCGAGAGGTCCGGGCTCGAGGGCAGCAGGTCCACGCCATACTCGGTCTTGAGGACGGCGGTGCCGTTCGGCGATTCCCCGGTCAGCGCCTGGAAGACGGTCTCGTCGAGCCGGTAGGGGTCGAACCCGATACCCGACGTGAGGTTGGCCTGGGGGTCCATGTCCACGGCCAGGACGCGCTTCCCGAGCTCCGCGAGGGCGCACGAAAGGTTGATGACGGTGGTGCTCTTGCCGGTCCCTCCCTTCCCCGAGATGGCCGCGATGGTCACGCTCACGGCGCTTATTCTACGAAGGCTTCCCGAACTGGGGAATCAGCGGGCCCGAACGAGGCTCACGACGAGCAGCGCCAGGAGCGCGACAACCACGATGGTGATCAGCAGAAGGACGACTGCGCCGATCCCAAAGAGGGTGTTGACGGAGGAGGGTGCGGCAGGGGCATCCACTGAGCGCGCCCCGCCCTCAACCAGGGGGACGCCGCCGCCAGCAGCCATGGATGGGCCAGGTGACGGCGCCACGACTTCCGGGGGCATCATGGGGGTGACGGGCTCGATCGGCACCGCCGCAGCGGGGATCGGCGCCGGCGCGGCGGGGATCGGCTCGATCGGTCTCGGGGCAGGGGGCTCGATCGGCCCCGGTGCGGCCGTGGGGGGCTGGAGCTCGGGCGCCGGCTCGATCGGCTCCGGCGCGGCAGCGGCGGGCTGGACCTCGGGCGCCGGCTCGATCGGCTCCGGCGCGGCAGCGGCGGGCTGGACCTCCGGCGCGGCGCTGGACGTGGGATCCTGCGGCGCTGCGGTAGGCGGCTCGTGGAACTCGACGGGCGGCTGCTGGCTCACCTCAGCCTGTCCACTCGTTGGCCTGGTCAATCTTGCTCAGGACCCAGTCGAACTTCCCACTGGTGACGGGCTGGTTGCAGTAGCGGCACTCCCCCGTCGCGTTGACGTCGAGGGGCGCCCCGCAGTTGGGACATTTCTTCTCGACAACCCCACCGCTGACCAGGGTCTTGGTGCCTGCGCTGCGGGTGAAGGTCCAGAACTCCGTGAAGGGGGTGTCGGAACTGTCCCCTGACGTCTTCTTGCCGGTCCGATCGTCGACGTCGTAATCCTTGGCGCTGGCATCAACCTGCACGGTTATGTTGTCGAAATTGGCGTCATGGGTGGCCTTGACGATGTGCATGCCCTGGACATAGAGGGCCTCCAGCACGTTCTTGCGGTGCTCGGCGGTCATCTGGTCCACCTGCGTCTTCCAGCCCATGTAGAGCCCGGGGCTCATGTAGGCCCGGCCCTCGTCCACGTTGCGATCCTGCCAGGCCTTCTGGAGCAGGAAGAAGGCCACCTGGGCGCGGTCAAGGAACTGTTGCTGGTTGAAGTTCGGATCCGCCGCCTCTATCTCCGCGAGCTGAGCGGCCACATCAGGCTGGTAAGAGCGCGGCGCCGGCGTGTATGCCGTCTCATAGACCCGCGAGCTGCCCCCGGTGAAGTTTCGGTATGCGAGGTACGCGACCACGGCGACTATGAGCAGGCAGAACAGGCTGCTCCCTCCACCGAAAAACGGGAGGAAGAAGAATCCGCCGCCACCGCCGCGATAACCGCCGCCGCCGCTGAACCCTCCGCCCCCGGAACTGCCACCACCGAAGCTTCCCCCTCCGCCATGGCTGCCGCCGGCACCCCCGCCGCGGGCCAGCGCAAGCTCAGGGACGAGCGCGATCACCACCACCGATGCCAGTACGAGCGACGTCACCCACGCTGCCGCGGGGACCTGCCGGCACCGGCCTATAAGTCGGCGGATCAGGCTTGCGGCCCTGGCTGCGCCGGTGGCGGAACAGCCGTGGCGGCCACCTGCAGCGCATTACCACAGCTGGCGCAGAACTTCGCCGTGGCGGCGTTCTCCGTGCCGCAGTTGGTGCAATGCACCGTGGACCCGGTGGGTGCGGGAGCGGGCGCCCCGATGGCCTGGCCGCAGGAGGCGCAGAATTTGGCGTTCTCGGGGTTGAGGGAACTGCAGTTGCCACAGCGCACCTGGATGGAACCGCCCGCGGCGACCGCCTGGCCCTGCTGGCCGGCGATGTTCTGACCCATTCCCAGGCCCACCCCAAGGAGCGCCGGCGGCAATGCGCCTCCGCCCTGGGCCGCACCCTGCCCGACACCCAGCATGGCCTCGCCCGCGGCGTACTGCTGGAACCCCCCGGCCAGCTTGGTGTACGAGACGTCCTTGCGGAAGTTCTTGAGCGTCTCCTCGTCCTCCTCCTTGATGGAGATGGTGAAGTTGCCCAGGCGCATGATCTGCAGCCCGTAGGCCTGGATGAAGGCCTGCACCCGCGCGATGGTCTCCTGCTCGATCTCGTCGGTGTGGGCCGCGATGCCCAGGATCGGCCAGCCCTGGCTGACTATGTGGCTGGTCACGTCGGTGCGCAGAACCTTGAGCAACTGCTCCCTCATCCAGTCCGTGACCTGGTCATTGGTCTGCAACTGTTGGGTCCCGACCAACTGCAGGATCAGGGACTGCGGCTCGACGGCCTTGAGCGAGTACTCGCCAAAGACCCTCAGGCCGACGGCGATGCCGGTGTCTGGATCGACCACATTGTCGATGCTCCCGCCGAAGGGCAGGTTGGGAAACTCGCGCGTCGAGATGAAGTAGATCTCCGTTTTGAACATGTTGCCGCCGCTCGCGGCATCGACCAGCTTGCCCAGGAAGGGGATCTCAGAGCTATCGAGGGTCACCCGACCAGGCTGCACCGTGCCCTGGACCAGGCCGTCGCGGAAAAAGACGGCGATCTCATCCTGCTCGACGGTCAGCTGCGACCACTTCCGGATATTGCCGTCAGGCCACTTGAACAGGATGTGGCCCTTCGATGCATCCGGTCGGGCTATGAACTCGCGCCTGACCTCTCCGCCAAACAATCCCATTTCAGTTTCTCCTCCTGGCCGGCTCCATGACGTCGCCGGTGAGCCAGTTATAACCTGCGCGGGAACAATTCAACCCCCCAGGCCGCAGGACTCACTCCTCGTCTTCGCCTTCCTCATCGAGGGGAAGGGCGGCAAGGTGCTCATCGGACTCCTCGGCGTGCAGCCCCCCGCACTCTTCGCAGTAATAGAGAACACCGCGGAAACCATCCTTGAGGGTCCAGCACACATAGCGGGCGGGCCGATCCACTGGGAAGTCGCGCTCCAGCGCGTCGATGATCGGGATCAAATCGTCCTCATCGCGCAGGATCAGCGTGATGACGGCCTCCTTCTCGAGGATCTGCAGGACGGCGTCCGCGTAGCGCTCACCGCTCTCGGTGGCCCACACCGTCCACGCCTCGGAATACGGGGTGCGGAACTCGCGCGTGAGGTAGCGCTCCGACCAGAACTCCTGGAACCGCTGCTCGCGCTCGGCCTCTTCGGCGGCGTACTCCGCCTCCAGGGCACGAACTCCACGGGTGATGCCCCGGCGCAGGCTCTGGTAATGCGGCGACTGCGGTTCCTGCTCCGCGAAGACGCGGGCATAAACCTTGTTAAAGGACTCGACAACGGCGTTCTCCGACCAGCTGTCGTCACCACGCACGCCCCCGCGAACCTCGTCAACGATGCTGGCGAGGTCGCGCCAGTGGTTGCCGTAGAGCTCCTCCATGACCTGCACGGGCTTGTCCAGGGACTGCTTTATCACCTCGGCCTCGGTCAGCTCGCGGTAGGCCGCCGTGTCCTCACTGCCCCGGACCCGACGCAGGTAGTAATCGAGGATGGCCCACGCCGCCCTGATCCGACCGGGCCTGTCCCAGTAGCTCTCCGGCCAGCGCCCCCCGCGGCGCACGCGGTTGTAGAGCTTGATGGCCTCCTCCTCCGGGTCGCTGCGTACGCCGTATCTCCTCATGGAGTGATTATCGAACGCGGCAC
>JBHEMP010000154.1:0-36954 GCA_046262515.1 Candidatus Dormibacteria bacterium
GACCAGGGGCCAGGCCAGGCTGCAGACGCAGCAGGTATCGGCCAGGCGCGCGGTTTCCGATGCCGAGACTTCGGCAAAGGAGCTCGTCTTAGCGGCGAAAGAGGAAGCCCACGACATCAGGACAACTGCCGAAAAGGAGGCCAGGCAGAGACAAACCGAGTTGCTGGAGATGGAACGGCGAGCCCAACTGCGTGAAGACGAGTTCCTGCGCCGGTTGGAGGAGCTGGACCGTCGCCAGGCAGACCTTAAGAACACCGAGGAATCGCAGGCGGCCAGGCAGGCCGAGCTGGAATCACGTGCGCTCACCCTCCAGGGCGAACTGCAGCGACTGTCCGGACTGACACCCGAACGGGCGCGGGAACAGCTGCTGACCTCGGTCGAGCGCGAGCTCAGCCAGGAGGTCTCGTCGCGGATCCGCGAGGCGGATCTCTACGCGCGGCAGACCGCCGAGGCGAAGGCACGTGAGATCATCGTTACCGCGATCCAGCGGGTATCGGCAGAACAGACGACGGAGAACACGGTCGCCGCCATCCACCTTCCCAGTGAGGAGATGAAGGGACGCATCATCGGCCGGGAGGGGCGCAACATCCGCGCCCTCGAGCTGGCCACCGGCGTGGACCTGATCATCGACGACACCCCCGAGACCGTGATGATCTCGGCATTTGATCCGGTGCGGCGAGCGATAGCCCACCAGTCCCTGACCCAGTTGCTCAGCGACGGCCGCATTCACCCGACTCGCATCGAGGAGGTCGTGGCCGGAGCCAGGAGCATGGTGCAGTCTGAGGTGAAAGAGCAGGGCGAGCGAGCCCTCTACGAGGCGAACATCGACGGCGCGCATCCCGAACTGGCGCGCCTGATGGGATGCCTTCACTTTCGTACCAGCTACGGCCAGAACGTCCTCGACCACTCCCGGGAGGTCGCCGCGCTGTGCGGCGTCATGGCCGCGGAGATGGGGTGCGCCCCCGCGGAGCGCGCCATCGCCATAGAGGCCGGTCTGCTCCACGACATCGGCAAGGCCGTAGACCACGAGGTCGAGGGGCCTCACGCCATCATCGGGGGAGAGATGCTGCTCAGACTGGGACGGCCCGGCGAAGTGATCCACGCCGTAAAGGCGCATCACTACGACGAGGAGCCCTCAACCCTCGCGGCGATGCTGGTGATCGCCGCGGACGCCATCTCGGCCTCCAGGCCGGGCGCTCGGCGAGAAACTCTCGGCAACTACATCAAGCGCCTGGAGAAGCTTGAGACCATCGCCAACTCCTTCCCCGGGGTTGAGCGCTCCTACGCGGTCCAGGCGGGTAGAGAGATCCGCATAATCGTGAAGCCCCAGGACATCGATGACTGCACCGCCCAGGTCATGGCGCGAGACATCGTCAGGCGCATCGAGGGCGAGCTGACCTACCCGGGTCAGATTAAGGTGACCGTCATCCGAGAAACCCGAGTAGTCGAATACGCCAAATAGTTGAAAGGGCGCTGACCAGCGGTCAGTGCCCTTTCCTGCTTAAGCCGACGAATTCTCGGCCCGTATGCGGCGCAGGGTTTCGTCAGGCTCGCCGCTGCGCGGCTGCTCCGGGAGGTGCTCACGTACATTCCGTACGCTCCGCCCCTTTCTCGCTCCTTCCTGCCCCTGCATCCACTCTCCGGACCTCGTGGGGGAGGTGTAGCGCTTTGATAACGAAGGGGCGCAGGTGCCAGAGCTCTATTTATTCACCAAGGAGTTGGCGGCCATCTGGAAGTAGGCTAGGAGTTCGGCTTCTGAGGCGGCATCGGCGCCGCCGGCGCGGACGGCGGCGGTCATGTGGTGGAGCCAGGCGTCGCGCTCACGAGGTCCGATGGGGAAGGGGAAGTGGCGTTGGCGGAGGCGGGGGTGGCCGCGCAGCGACTGGTAGTCAGAGGGCCCGCCCCAGTACTGGGCCAGGAAGAGGCTGAGGTGATGTTTGCCGGGCTCGAGGTCGCTCGGATACAGGGGACGCAGTGTGGCATCGCCTTCGACCCCGGCGTAGAAACGATCGACGAGCGCCACGAACCAGGCCGCGCCACCCACCCGCTCGAATACGCTGAGCCGGTCCCCGGAGTCCACAGCCGCGATGTTAGCCGCGGGGTGGCGTCGTACCATAGGCGGACTCAGATGGAGGAACTTCTGACGATCCTGGCCGTTGGCGACGTCGTCGGGCGCCCGGGACGCAACGCGGCCACACGCCTGATCCCGGAATTGCGCCAGCGGTATGGCGCCGACATGGTGATCGTCAACGGGGAGAACGCCTCGGGTGGGTTCGGCCTCTCCCTCTCAGACGCGCGGGATCTTTTCAACTGCGGCGCGGATGTCATCACCAGCGGCAACCACATCTGGGACCAGAAGGAGATCCTCCCCGCGCTGGACGACCAGCCCATCCTGCGGCCGATGAACTACCCGCCGGGCGCGCCCGGCCGGGGCTGGCTGGTCCACGACCTGGGGGCCAAGGGGTCAGTGGCGGTCTGCAACCTCCAGGGGCTTGTATTCATGCCGTCGATCGACTCCCCCTTCAGGGCCGTGAAGGACTTCATCCGGGATAGCGGCGACGTCCCGGTCCGGGTCGTTGACTTCCACGGCGAGGCCACCAGCGAGAAACAGGCGATGGCCCATTACGTGGATGGACAGGTGAGCCTGCTCTTCGGCACCCACACCCACACGGCGACGGCTGACAACCGCGTCCTGCCGGGTGGCACCGCCTTTGTCAGCGACCTCGGCATGGTCGGTCCCCGCGACGCCGTCATCGGCATGGACCCGGCGGCATCCCTGAACCGTTTCCTTACCGGGATTCCCCAACGATTCAAGGTCGGCCGTGGCGTGGTGACTTTCAATTCGGTAGTCGTTACAATCAGGCCCGCCACTGGCCTCGCTGAGAGCATCGTTCGTGTTGACCACGACGTTGACGTCTCATCTGGCGATTGACGATGCAAACAGTTTTGGAAGTTCTCAAAGTCTCAGCAACATCGAAGCCCGTCGCAGTCGCAGGGGCGATAGCGGGCGTCGTCCGAACACAGTCCAAAGTCGAGGTCCAGGCCATCGGCGCGGGCGCCATCAACCAGGCGATCAAGGCGATCGCCATCTCCAGGGGCTATGTCGCGCCCGGTGGCATCGACCTCGTCTGCATCCCCTCGTTCATCGACATCTCCATCGACGGCGAGGAGCGCACGGGCATCAGACTGCTGGTCGAATCCCGCTAGGGCCAGAACCTCGCGGGTCCCCGCTAAGCTTTGCCCGATGGGGTCGGGGCAGCGCAATCCTGGGGTCGATTGACCGCAGGCGCCACCGTGAGCCCCGTCCTGGAGCAGTGGCGCGGTGCCAAGGCAGAACACCCCGACGCGATCCTCCTGTTCCGCCTGGGCGACTTCTTCGAGACCTTTGAGGATGACGCAGAGGTAGCCTCCGGCCTTCTCGGCATCACTTTGACCTCGCGCGACTTCGGGCGCATAGGGCGGCGGCCGATGGCGGGGTTCCCACAGCACTCCCTGGAAGGCCACGTTTCGAAGCTGCTCGCCGCCGGGCGCAGCGTCGCCGTCTGCGACCAGGTTGAGGAGGCGTCCGCGGCGAAGGGACTGGTGCGACGTGAGGTGGTGCGGGTCCTGACCCCTGGCACGATTGTTGAGGGGGCGCTGCTGGAACCGGGCCGCGCCAACATCCTGGTGGCCCTGGCATGGAGCGCGGCGGCCATCGGTATTGCGGCAATCGAGGTCTCCACTGGGCGGGTGGAGCTGAGTGAGATCCCCCTTGAGGCCACGGCTTTGATGGCGGAGGTGGTGGAACGCCTACGCCCCTCGGAGATTCTGGTCGCGGATGACGCCGAGAACGTGGTGGAAGCCTGGCGCCCGGTGGGCGCCGCGTGGGCCATCGCCCGGATGGAGGCCTGGAGGTTCGAGGCAAGCCGCGGGCACGAGCGAGTTCTGTCGTACCTGGGAGTAGCCACTCTCAAGGGCTTCGACGCGGACGACCTCGGCCCTGCCCTGGGGGCCCTGGGCGCAGCCCTGGACTACCTGCAGCGCAATCGACTCGAGATGCCGCCGGCAGTGATGCGCATCCGGCGCGCACGGCCCGGCAAGGCCATGCACCTGGATGGACCGACGGTTTCCAACCTCGAGCTGGTGGAAAGCCTGGGCGGCGGAGGCCGGGGAATGCTGGCGCTGCTGGACCGTACGCGCACCCCGATCGGGGCCCGATCGCTCCGCGCCTGGCTCCTTCAGCCACTGCTGAACCAGGACGAGCTTTCCCACCGCCACGAGGCGGTGGATGAGCTGGTGGTCCGCACAGACCTCCGCGCTGAACTGGTCGCCGCCCTGGGGCAGGTCCGTGACCTCGAGCGCCTCACCGCTCGCACAGCCCAGGCTCGCGCGACTCCCCGGGACCTCGGGGCAATCCGCGACTCGCTGCCCCAGGTCGCACGGCTCCAGCAGGTGCTCCACGGCTGTGAGAGCCTTCTGCTGTCCGGGCTTCGGGGACAAACGACCGAGGAGCGCGAGCTCTCCGAGGCCCTTTCGGCGGCCCTTCTCGACGAGCTGCCGGCCACCGCCGGCGACGGCGGCATGATCCGCGACGGCCACGACCAACGCCTCGACGCCCTGCGGGGCTCAATCCGCGAGGCGCAACGCTGGATTGCTGAGCTGGAGGCGGAGGAACGGGCGGCGACCGGGATCCGCAACCTCAAGGTCGGCTTCAACCGGGTCTTCGGGTATTACCTGGAGGTGGGCAACGCAAACCGGATCCCCGTCCCCGAGCGCTACCACCGCAAGCAAACCCTCGCGGGGGCCGAGCGCTATATCACCTCCGAACTTAAGGAAAAAGAGAGCGTGGTGCTCAACGGCGAGCAGGCGATACACGCCCGCGAGCGGGAGGTTTTCGAACTCCTGTGCCACCAGGTCGGACGCCGGGCGTCGACGCTGCTCGCGACCGCTGAGGCGATCGGCGCCATCGATGCACTGACCAGCCTGGCCCTCGCCGCTGAGGAGCACGGCTGGGTGCGCCCGTTGATCACCGGCGGCATGGAGCTCCAGGTCTCGGCCGGCCGCCATCCCCTGGTGGAGGTAGCCCTCGGCCCCGGGAATTTCGTCCCCAACGACCTGGCCATGGACGAGGGGTCGAGGGTGATGCTCCTGACGGGGCCCAACATGGCGGGTAAATCGACGTTCCTGCGCCAGGTTGGCCTGCTTGTCATCCTCGCCCAGGTAGGCAGCTTCGTCCCCGCGGGGGCCGCACAGATCGGGATGGTGGACCGGGTGTTCACCCGGGTTGGCGCCCAGGACGCGATTGCCATGGGCCTGTCCACGTTCATGGTCGAGATGGTGGAGACGGCCAACATCCTCCACCACGCGACGCCTTCCAGCCTGGTGATCTTCGACGAGATCGGTCGCGGGACCAGTACATACGACGGCATGTCCATCGCACAGGCGGTGGTGGAGCATATTCATGACTCGCCCCGGCTCGGCTGCCGCACCCTGTTCGCAACGCACTTCCACGAGCTCACCGCGCTGGCGAAACGCCTCCCAGCCCTCCGCAACCACAGGGTCGAGGTCAGCGAGGAGAACGGCACGGTCACCTTCCTGCACCGCATTGTCGCGGGCGGTGCCGACCGAAGCTACGGCATCCACGTCGCCAACATCGCCGGCCTGCCCGTCGAGGTCACACTGCGCGCCGCCGAGATCCTGGCGACCCTGGAAGCCGACCGGCCACTGGGGTCCGGTCGAGGCTCGGCTGGCGGTGACCAGCTGGCCCTGCCGATGGCGATCCCCAACGCGGTGCTGCGGGAGCTGAGCGCCATGAGGATCGATGAGCTCACGCCACTCGAGGCGCTGAACCGGCTGTCGCACCTCAAGGATCTCGGCCGCGCAAGCGAGACGCCCCGTTGATGGGGGAGGCAAAGAGGGGGGAGATCCGTCGCCTCGAGCAGGTGGTCGCGGACGCGATCGCCGCCGGCGAGGTCGTCGAGCGACCGGCGTCAGTGGTCAAGGAGCTCGTTGAAAACGCCCTGGACGCCGGCGCCGCCAGCGTCCAGGTCGAGCTAGATGCCGCGGGCCTCGAGCGGATCCTTGTGGTCGATGACGGTCGGGGCATTCCGCCTGGCGAGCTGCACCTGGCCTTCACCCGCCACGCCACCTCCAAGGTCGCCTCCATTGACGACCTCGCGCGGATCACGACGCTTGGTTTTCGCGGTGAGGCGCTGGCCAGTATCGCGGCCGTTTCGCGAGTGGACTTTCGCACCCACCAGGCACCCGGTTCGGAGGGGGCCAGACTCCTGGTTGCCCACGGCGTGATCGGCGCCGTGGGGTCCGCGCCCCCCGTGCCAGGGACGAGGGTGGAGGTCCGGGGGCTGTTTGAGAACACCCCCGCGCGCCGGGCCTTTCTGCGCCGGGCCGCCACCGAGGTCGGCGCCGTCGTCAGGGTGCTGTCGGCGATCGCCCTCTGCCACCCTGCCGTCCGTGTGCGCTTGGTGTCGGACGGCCGGCGGCTGCTGGACCTGGCCGGCGACGGCAACCTTGAGCACGTCTTCACGAGGGTGGGCAGGGCCAGCGCGCCGCTACTTGGAGTGGCGGGTAGTCGTGGCGACGTCGAGGTTGCCGGGGTGGTGGTCGAACCGTCCGGGCTGCGGCGCAGCCGGGAACATCTCTACCTGTCGATAAACGGGCGGCCGATCAGCAACCGTGGCCTGGCCTTCGCCGTCGAGCAGGCCTACCGTGGCCTCGCCGAGCCAGGCCTCTTTCCCGCCGGGGCCCTCGACATCACGCTGCCGCCACACAGCGTCGATGTCAATGTTCATCCCACCAAGCGTGAGGTTCGCCTGAGGCATGATCGAGCGGCCTTTTCCGTCGTCCAGGAGGCTGTCGTGCGCGCCCTGTCCGGCGCGGCGGGCTACCGCGGCGAGGGCCTGCTGCAGGAATCCGCACCTGCCGGGCTCCCGGCTGAGGCCGCATGGCCCGAACGTGTCTCGGGAACCGCGCACGCCGCCCCGCCGGACCCGGCAACGGCTGTCGGGCATCAACAGGGACTGCTGCTCTCGGATGCCCGTGGTGTCTACGCCGGGAGCCGCGCCGATGCCTCGACAGCCGCGCCGAGCCTGCTCGCTCGCGGGCCGTTCCGCCTCGTGGGCCAGGTCATGGACAGCTTCATCGTGGCCGAAGGCCCCGCAGGCCTGGTCGTCGTGGACCAGCACGCCGCGCACGAGCGGATCGTCTACAACCGGCTTGAAGCCACGGCGGGCGCGCGCCAGAGACAGCCGCTCCTGGTGCCGATTGTGCTGCACCTGACCCCGGCCCAGGCCGCCTGCCTCGACGATTGCAGGGACGATCTGGCCGCGGCCGGGGTCGAAATTGAGGACTTTGGTGCCGGCGCGGCGCGGCTGGTGGCCTATGACCCCGTTCTCCCGGAGCGGCGCCTGGACCGCCTGGCGCTAGAGGTGCTGGACACCCTGGTAGCGGAAGGGGCGGAGGTTGACCTGCACAAACGCCTGCAGCGCGCCATGTACACCGTCGCCTGCCACTCCTCGGTACGGTTCGGACAGCGACTCGCCCGCGAAGAGATGGAAGAACTCCTCCACGACCTGGAGGTCGCGGACCCCGGGATCACCTGCCCACACGGCCGGCCGACGTTCCTCGAGATCACGGAGTCACGACTCCGACGAGAATTCAAGCGTAGCCCGACCTGAGGCCTGTCGCCATCGTAGGGCCCACCGCGGTGGGTAAAACGGCGGTCGCGCTTGAGCTGGCGCGGCAACTGGACGGTGAGCTCATCTCGTTTGACTCGCGCCAGGTCTACCGCGGGGTCGAGGTCAGCAGCAATGCTCCGACCGCCGCCGAAGTGGGGACCACGCCGGTGCACCTGGTCTCCGTCATGAACCCGACGGAACCGGTTACCGCCGCCTCATACGTGGCGATGGTCCGCCGCGCCGCCGCTTCAGCCCGCGGCCCCCTCGTGCTCACCGCGGGGACGGGGCTCTACCTCAAGGCGTACCTCGACGGCCTGGACCTCGGGGGGATGGGGGCGGTTGCCGGCCTCCGTCAGCAACTGGAGGAGGAGGCCAAGCGCGATCTTCCCGGTCTCGCCAGGCGGCTCCGCGAACTGAGCCCGGAGCTCGCGGAGCGGACGGACCTCGCCAACCCTGTCCGGGTGGTCCGGCGAATGGAACTGCTGTGGGCCGCCGCGCTGGCCGAGGAAAGCCGCATCGACAGCCCAACCAATCCCCCGGTGGACGCCATCAAGATCGGCCTGGGCCGGTCGGCGGCGAGCCTGGAGGCTGCGATCGCCGCACGGGTGGAGGCCATGCTGCTCGGCGGATGGCGCGAGGAGGTTGAGGCCCTCCTGGCTCTCGATCCGCCGGCGTGCCCCCAGGTCGCTAAAAGCATCGGCGTGGCTGAGATGGCTGCGCACATCCACGGCAGGGCCTCCATCGAGGACACCCGCACCGCCGTGATCGTTCGCACGCGGCAGTACGCGAAGAGGCAACGCACCTGGTTCCGCGGCGACCCGCAGGTCACCTGGGTGGAAGTCGGCAATAAGACCTCCTCGGATATCGTTGCAGACATCCTGGAGATGATCGCTTGAGCCTTGAATTCCACAAGATCCACGGTGCCGCCAATGACTTCGTGGTGGTCGACGGCCGCGCGGTCCGCGAGGACTGGCCGCGCCTCGCGGCCCGCGCCTGCGACCGGCGCCGGGCGGTAGGAGGCGACGGCCTGCTCGTGCTGCAGGCGCCAACCGAACCGGGCGCCGACTTCCGCATGCTCTATATCAACGCGGACGGAAGCCCCGCGGAGATGTGCGGGAACGGGATCCGGTGCATCGCCAAGTACGCGCTCGACATCGGCGCCACGGGAGCCCGCGCGCTGAGCTGGGAGACCGGGGCCGGCCCGGTGCGGACCGAGGTGCTGGAGATAAACGAGAGGACGGCCACGGTGCGGGTCAACATGGGTGCGCCCCGGTTTCGGCCTGCCGACGTCCCTGTGG
Source organism: Candidatus Dormibacteria bacterium (assembly GCA_046262515.1). Classification (GTDB taxonomy): domain Bacteria; phylum Chloroflexota; class Dormibacteria; order DASZGP01; family DASZGP01; genus JAXDLW01. The sequence continues at coordinate 8,972 of JBHEMP010000154.1, forward strand.
AAGCCGTCGGCGACATGGTGCAAGAGCAGGAGTTCGTGGTGGACGGGAGCCCCCTGCGGTTGACGTGCGTGAGCATGGGCAATCCACATGCCGTCGCCTACGTAGGGAGCGTTGCCCAGTTTCCCCTGGAACACCTGGGCCCGCTGGTTGAACGCCACCCCGCGTTCCCGCGCCGAACGAACTTCGAGATCGTGGAGGTACTGGCGCCGGACCACCTGCGGATGCGGGTCTGGGAGCGCGGAGTGGGTGAGACCATGGCGTGTGGCACCGGTGCCTGCGCCGTCGCCGTCGCCAGCCGCCTTGTCCGGGGTACGGACGAGGCGGTCCGCGTGGACCTGCCTGGGGGCACGCTGCGGATCGAATGGCGAGAAGGCTCGGACGTCATGATGACGGGCCCCGCGGAAACCGCGTTCATCGGTAAGCTCACCGTATGAGCCTGGCTCGCGAATCCCTGGCCGCGGCGCGCATGGCACGCATCCCGCCCTACCTCTTCGCCGAGATCGACCGCAAGGTCGCGGCCAAGCGCGCGTCCGGGGTGGACGTCATCGCCCTGGATATAGGGGACCCGGATACGCCGACGCCCGAGCACATCGTGCGTGCGGCGCAGGAAGCGCTCCGGATGGGCGAGAACCACCGCTACGCCTCCTACTTCGGCATGCCGGCCCTGCGCGAGGCGATCGCCGGGTGGTACCTGCGCCGATTTGACGTGACCCTGGACCCGGCCAGTGAAATCTTGCCGACGCTGGGCTCCAAGGACGGAATCTCGCACCTGCCCTTTGCGCTGCTCAACCCGGGCGACGTGGTCCTCGTACCGAGCCCCGGCTACCCCGTCTACCTCACCGGCACGGTGATGGCGGATGGGGAACCGTACATCCTGCCCCTCACGGAGGCGGGCGGCTGGCTACCCGACCTGGAGGCGATCCCCGATGACGTGGCGGCGCGCGCGCGGATCCTCTGGCTCAACTACCCGAACAACCCGACCGCCGCAACCGCGCCGCGAGAGTTCCTGCAGCAGGCACTGGACTTCTGCCGCCTCCATGAGATTGTCCTCTGCCACGACGCGCCCTACTCAGAGGTCTGTTTCCGGGGCTACCGGCCGCTGAGCATCCTCCAGTTGGACGGCGCGCGCGAGGTGGCGGTGGAGTTCCACTCCCTCTCCAAGACCTTCAACATGACCGGCTGGCGGGCCGGCATGGCGGTCGGCAACGCCGAGGTCCTGAGACTGCTCGGCACGGTCAAAACCAACATCGATTCGGGCATTTTCCCGGTGGTCCAGCACGCGGCCATCGCCGCCCTGAACGGCCCCGAACTGGACGGCATGAACGCGGTGTATGAGCGGCGGCAGGAGCGCACGCTGGCGGTGCTGCGCGAAATCGGCTGGCCGACGGCCCAGGCGCCGGACGCCACGTTCTACCTCTGGCTTCCCGTGCCGGACGGGTACACGTCGGTCTCCTTCGCCACGCGGGTCCTCGACGAGGCCGGTGTCAACGTGACGCCGGGAAATGGCTTCGGCGCCCCCGGTGAGGGATATTTCCGTGTTTCGCTGACCGTCCCCGACCACCGCCTCGATGAGGCGCTGGAGCGGCTGCGCAAACTCCACTTCTAGGCGTCACCAGGGCACGGTCCGGGACCTGAGTTGCCGCGCCTCGACGAATTTGTATTTGCGCCAGACCAGGAGGCCGAGCGCGTCTACCTGCTCGGGCTGGGTTTGCCCGGGGTCAGCGGTGACGAGCTCGAGGAACAGATGGAGGAGCTGGCCGAACTCGCCCGCACGGCGGGAGCCGAGGTGGTCGGCTCCGATGTGCAGCATCTCCGCGCGCCCAACCCATTGACCTGCTATGGCAAAGGCAAGGTCGAGGAGCTAAAGGCCCTCAAGTCCGACCTCGACTTCACCACGCTGGTCAGCAATGAGGACCTTGCGCCGCGCCAGCAGCGCCACCTGGAAGATGCGCTGGACATGAAAGTGCTGGATCGCACCGAGGTGATCCTGGACATTTTCGCCCGCCACGCACGCACCCACGAGGGCCGGCTCCAGGTGGAGGCCGCACAGCTCCGGCATCTGCTGCCCCGTCTCAGCGGCGGTCGCAAGCTCTCCCGCCTCGGTGGCGGGATTGGCACCCGCGGCCCTGGCGAGCAGAAACTGGAGGTCGATCGACGCCGCATTCGCGGCCGGATCCAGGAACTCGGGCGTGACCTCGACAAGGTGGAGCGCTCGCGCAGCCTTCACCGCCAGGCCAGGCAGAAGGATGGAATCCCCGTGGTCGGCGTAGTGGGGTATACGAACGCCGGCAAGAGCACGCTTATGAACGCTCTCACCCACGCCGGGGTCCTGGAGGCTGACCAGGTATTTGCCACCCTGGACCCGACCACTCGCACCGCCCGCCTGCCGGGTGGGATGCGGGTGCTGTTCACCGACACCGTCGGCTTCATCCAGAAGCTGCCCACCGACCTCGTCGACGCCTTCAAGAGCACGCTCGAGGAGGTCACGGAAGCCAGTGTGATCGTGCACGTTCTGGACATCAGGCACCCTGCGATGGCCGAACATTTCACCGCCACGAATGGCGTCCTGGAGGAACTGCAGGCAATCGACAAGCCCCTCGTGCTGGCGCTGAACAAGGCGGACCTCCTGGATCCGACCACGGCGGCCATGGTTAAGCGGAGAGGTGACTGGGCGCCATATGACGAGCTCGTCCTGGTCTCGGCGCGGGAGGGGAGGGGAGTGGACACCCTGCTGGCGGCGGTCGAGCGGCAGGTGCAGCGGGGAATGGTGCGTGTCGAATTGGTGCTGCCCTATGAGCAATCCGGCCTGGAATCCGAGCTGCGCGAGCGCGGACAGGTACTCAGCGTCGACTATGCGAGCGAGGGAATCGTGGTCTCTGCCGAGGTCCCTGAGGGGCTCGCCGGCAGGTTCGCAGCGTACCGCCGGGTCCCCCCGGCGGTACGAAGGAAACGAAGCCCGGTTAGAGCCCCCGCGGGCTGACGCGCAGGACGCCCACGACCAGGCCTTCGATGGTCAGATCGCGCGCCTCGATGGGGGCGTAAGCCGGGTTCTCGGCCTCCAGGCGAAAGCCGCCAGCGGCGCGGAAGAACCGCTTGACGGTCGCCTCAGCCTCCCCGGTCTCCGCGTTGTCGATTCGCGCTACAACCACCTGGCCGTCCCGCGCCTCGCGCGTCGGTTTTACCGCCACCAGGTCTCCGTCCATGATTCCCGCGTTGATCATGCTGTCGCCCCTCACCCTGAGCAGGTAGGAGTCCTCGCCGAACAATTCCCCTGATATCTCGAGGCGGTCCTCGACGTTCTGCTCCGCCAGCACCGGCGTGCCGGCGGCAACGTTACCCACGATCGGGAGGAAAACGGTGCGAGAGGCCCCGTTGCGCCGCTCACCGTCGCGGTCGGTGATCTCGATCGCCCGTGACTTGGCGGCGTCGCGCTTGATGTACCCCTTTCGTTCCAGGGTGTTGAGGTGGTTCTGGACCGTGGAGCTGGAACTCAGGCCAATGGCCAGGCCGATCTCACGTACGGTCGGGGGATAGGCTTTCTCACGCAGCACCTTGCGCAGGTAATCCAAGACGTCGCGCTGTCGGGTGGTCAGTAACTCGGGCAAAGGTGTTCCTCCTCTGGGCTCATCGGCCGCATTACCGTAGCACAGATGTTTGCCCCTTGCAAACACATGTTCGCGAGACATTCGTTCCCTTCCTTGTGACGTCAGTTGTTTAGAATTGCCCCGTTCTTGAAGTCGCCCGCATTGTCGGGCTCATAGGAGGCCCCCAACCGATGACCTATGTGATCGCTGAGCCCTGTATCGGGACGAAGGACAAGTCCTGCGTCGACGTCTGCCCGGTGGACTGCATTCACGGCGCCGAGGAGGACCCCCAGCTCTACATCAACCCTGAGGAGTGCATCGACTGCGGCGCCTGTGAGCCCGCCTGCCCGGTGACCGCCATCTTCGTGGACTACGACGTCCCTGAGCAGTGGGCGGCCTTCACCGCCCTCAACGCCGACTACTTCAAGACCGGACGCACCGCGCTCTAGGACCCGGCCCAGGACAAGCCGGCAACGGCCAGGATTTCGGCGCAGACTTCCGCCGGGGCCTGGTCGTTTGCTTTGTAGAGCCTCTGCTGAGGCGAGGAGATTCCGTTGCCAGACGGCCCTGAAACGCGCATCGAAAAGGATTCCATGGGCGAGCTGCCGGTCCCGGCGGGCGCCTACTACGGCGCCCAGACCCAGCGTGCGGTGCTGAATTTCCCCATCAGCGGCCTGGTCATGCCGCTCGGCCTGGTCCACGCGCACGCCCGGATCAAGGCCGCTGCGGCGGTGGTCAACCGCGACCTGGGCCTGCTGGACCCCGGGGTTGCCGGCGCCATTGTGACCGCGGCCGAGGAGATCTCCGCGGGCCGGCTGGACGACCAGTTCCCGACTGACGTCTACCAGACGGGTTCGGGCACGTCCACCAACATGAACCTGAACGAGGTGATCGCCAACCGTGCCAGCGAGATCCTGGGCGGCGACCGCGGGAGCAGGAAAGTGCACCCCAATGACCACGTGAACATGGGTCAGTCCAGCAACGACACGATACCGACGTCGATTCACCTGGCAGCACTGGTCGCCATCGAAAAGAACCTCGTCCCGGCTCTGGAGCACCTTGAGGTGGCCCTGCAGACGAAGGCCGAAGAGTTCCACGACGTCATCAAGACTGGCAGAACCCACCTGCAGGACGCGACGCCGATCCGGCTCGGACAGGAGTTCCTGGGCTGGGCGGGGCAGGTCCAGCGGGGCGTCGCCCGCGCCCGCGCCGCGCAGTCTGAATTGTCGGAGGTGGCGCTCGGAGGCACCGCGGTCGGCACGGGGGTCAACACCCACCCTGAGTTCGCCGGTCGGGTGACCGCGCGCCTGGCCACCGAACTCGGCGTGGAGGTCAGGGAGACCTCGAACCACTTCCAGGCCCAGTCCACGCTCGACAACGTCGTCAGTGCGTCAGGGCAGCTGCGCACCATCGCGGTCAGCCTGTACAAGGTCGCCAATGACATTCGCTGGCTGGGTTCGGGGCCGCGGGCCGGACTCGGTGAGCTGGCGCTGCCGGCGGTCCAGCCGGGGAGCTCGATAATGCCCGGCAAGGTCAACCCCGTGATCTGCGAATCGGTCACCATGGTCAGTGCGCAGGTGATCGGAAACGACGCGGCGGTGGCCTTCGCGGGTGCCGCGGGGTCCATTTTCGAACTCAACCTGATGATGCCCGTGGCCGCTCAGAACCTCCTGACCTCCATCGATCTACTGGCCGCGGCGGCGCGCAACCTGGCGGACCAGTGCGTGGTCGGTATTGAGAACACCGGGCACGGGCCGGAGATGGTCGAGCGCGGTTTGATGCTGGCAACGGCGCTGGCGCCCGCCATTGGTTACGACGCGGCCGCGCAACTGGCCAAAACGGCATACAAGGAGGGGCGCGCCATACGTGAGGTCGCGCGCGAGAACACTGACCTCAGCGAGGCACAGCTCACCGAACTGCTCGACCCGGCGCGGATGACGGAGCCCGGGGGAGGGTGACCCAGGACTGAGCCGGCAGGCGCTTGACACGAACGCGTGTTCGTGCGTTAATGGCGAACATGAGTTCGTATGCCGCCGTTGACGCCAACCAGTCCTTCCGCCGCGCCCGCTACCGCTCGCCGAGGGTTCCCCGCCGCCGGGCGGCGCGCATCAAGTTCGGCCGCGTCGTGCTGGTCCTCGCCGTCTTGTGGGTGGTGTGCATGAAGGCTGCGTACGGCGGTGCCCGTACGGGCACGGAGCAGGTCACCGTTGGCCCAGGAGAGACCGTCTGGTCGATCGCCTCGGAGCGTTACCCAGACGACGACACCCGGGGCCGGGTGCACGAAATAGTCAGCATGAACGGGATATGGGACCACCCCGTCTTCGCCGGGGAGCAGCTGCGGGTGCCCGCCCGCTAGCTTGCCCCGGCACGGCTGCCGCTCGTTCTGGCAATCGGCGCATGTTTCTGGTAAAAAATGCGTTAGAACGACTGTAAATAGTCGTGAATCCGCGACTCAGGGTGTTGGTCGCGGTGCCCTTCGATTAGTGCGGGTGGTTTTGATGGGTTCACGGGCATGAACAGTTCCTCTATGGCCGACAGGGTGGTTGTCGCGTTCATCACCCTTTCGATGGCAGCGGCGGCGCTGTTTGCCTATACGATCAAACACGACTACGACACTCGTGGTCGGCAGGTGGCCTCGGTGGCCCAGAACGGGCCTGCGGACGTCGGCCCTGGGGCGACCGACGCAGCGGGCAACCCCTCGACGGACTCGAGCGGTGTCGCTGCAGGGACCACCAGCGGCGGCGGCGGACGAGGCGCACGGAGCACCGCGGCCGGCGCGGTGGCAACCACCCAGGCCGCGTCTGGCGTGACCAAGGACAAGATCCTGGTTGGAGGGATCTACGACATGACAGGTCCCGTCGATTCCTCGGTCGAGCGCGACACAGTCAGGGCGTACTTCGCGAAGGTGAACTCGCAGGGGGGCGTCAACGGCCGGCAGCTGGTTTTGGTGCCCTGCGATGGCTACTACGACAAGGTCCACTCCCAGCAATGCGCCACCACCATGGTGGACAACAAGGTGCTGGCCACGGTGGGGAACACATTCCCGGGGGCGGAAAACGACACCGTTGCCTACCTCAACAAGCAGGGCATTCCCTCGGTGGGCGGCCTCGGCGTCCCGAACGAGTACAACAACGCGCTCTCATACCCTGTCAGCCCGTCGTTCTCCTTCGCAGGGAATGCGCTCGCCGCACAGATCAAGCAACTCCAGCAGGCACATCCTGGTCTGTACCAACATCCAGCGATCCTCTACATCAGCGACGTCGACTGGGTGGCGCCCGTCATCAAGGCCGTGGAGGACGCCCTTGCGGGCATCGGGGTCCATCCGACGCACGTCGAGAAGGCCAGCGCGACCAACGACCCGGATTACACCCAGCACGTGGCCAATCTCGAGAACAAGAACGACGGGGACCCGGACACCGGCGACAAGGGCCCGTGTGCCAGCCCGCCAGAATCGGTTGGTGCCTGCCCTGACTCCATCATCGCCGCCACCGACCCCTTCAGCTACTCCAAGTTGTTCCAGGCCATGGACCGCGTCAACTGGCACCCCCCCGTCGTCGCTGGAGGCCTCGACAAAGGGAACGTGCAGTCCACGTACGGTGACCAGCTCGGGTGTTCTTCCTGCGGAACGGGAGGGGCGTCGCGCCAGGCTGAGTCGGAGACCCCGTTCCTCTCTCCGCTGGACCCCGCGAACGCCGGCAACCCGACGGTCAAGGACTACCTGACCACGATGCAACGGTACTTCCCGGGCCAGGTCACCGCCCTTGATGTTTACACGCAGATAACCTGGTCGGCGGCCCAGGTGTTCGTGGAGGCGGCCAAGCGGGCCGGGCCCAATTTGACCCGCGATACGCTGGTCGCCCAGCTCAACCAGCTCAAGAACTTTGACACGGGGTGGGCAACACCGATTTCCTACTCCGCAGGTGGCGGGCACGACCCGGACCACTGCTATTACTTCATGCGCCACGATGCCAAGAGTTCCGACCAGGGTGGCACCTGGCGGCAGTACACCCCTCTACGCTGCCTGTGATGTCCGCGCGGAACGACGGTATCTAGTTGTGCCGGCCCTGACGCTTGCCAGCGGCTTCGGGCAGCTTTTCCTGGCGCAGACAATCGCCGGCTTCGTACTCGGGGGCATCTTCACCCTCTCCGCCATCGGGATCGTCCTGGTGTACAGGGTCACAGGGGTACTGAACTTTGCCCAGGGAGCCATGGGAATGTTCTGCACCTTCATCGCCTGGTGGGTGATCCACTATGTCCATCCGCTGGCGCCGAACGCAGGCGTGGCCTTTAAGAGCCTGCCGTCCATCGCCGTGGGCGTGTTGTGCGCGCTGGCCTTCTCGGTTCTGCTCGGGCTGGCGCTCGAAGCCGCGGTGTTCCGGTGGCTCCGGGGCCGGCCGGCGCTGGTCAAGGCAGTGATCACAGTCGGGATCCTGCTGTTCCTGCAGTCCGTCGCGGCACTTCTCTTCGGCAGCACCCAGTACCACGAAGCAATCAAGTTCTTCGACCCGACCCATTGTCCGCCCACCAACTCCGCCTGCTACACGTGGTTCCCCGGCGGTAACTTCGGGATCGGCTACGACCAGCTCCTGGTCATCGCCGTCTCGCTCCTCCTGGCGGGCGGACTGTTTGTCTTCCTCAAGGTGGCGCGTATCGGTGTGGCCATGCGGGCCGTCTCAGAGGACGCTGTCGCGGCCAGTCTCTGGGGATTGCCTGTCGGCGCTTCCGGTGCGCTGGCATGGGTGATGGGGAGCGTGGTCGCCACCATTGCCGGCGTTCTGCTCATATCCGTCGGCGTATCGTTCGACACCGTCAGCCTCACCGTCCTGGTGGTCGATGCCCTCGCGGTGGCCATGATCGCCGGACTGGTCTCCCTACCGCTGACCGTTCTTGGCGGCTTCGGACTGGGGCTCCTCGAGACGTATCCGAAGCTCTATATCGCCTCGCCCGGTCTCCCGCATTTCATCGCCATCCTGGTCATCCTTGGCGCTCTCCTGGCGCGGTCCGATCGGAGCCTCCTGCGAGGCAAGGCATGAGCCGTCTGCAACGCATGGGCGTCGCGCTGGGGGCGCTTTTCGTGGCCGCGTTGCTCCCGCGCCTACTCCCCGAGATCCTCCCGGGCATGCAGCGCCTGACCTGGACCACGGCCTCCGCCGTGGCGGTCCTGTTCGGGTTCGGCATCCTCTCGGTCGTCATTCTCACTGGCTATGCCGGCCAGGTTTCCCTCTGCCAGGCGACGTTCATGGGGATCTCCGCATTCACCACCGCGTCGCTCGTCAACCACGGCATCAACTTCTTCGTCGCGGCGGTCGGGGGGGTCCTGGCCTCTTTCCTGCTGGGGGTCATCGTTGGTATACCAGCGCTGCGTTTGAAGGGAATCACGCTCGCGATAGTCACGGTCGGTGTCGCGCTTGGGTTCGACGATTACTTCTTCAAGGACAAGGCTTTCGACTGGTTCAACGGAGGCGTCGGAGGCTGGTCCATCGATGGTGCAAGCCTCTTCGGCGTAGACCTCAGCAATCTCAAATTCGAGACCCTGGTCAACGCCTACTGGGTGATCATTGCGGTCTTCGCGGTTGTCGCGATCCTGGTGGTCAACCTCCACGATTCGGGAAGCGGCCGCCGCCTTCGGGCAATCCGCGATTCTGAGGTTGCCGCGGCGACCATGGGGATCGACTTGACCCGGTTCAAACTGCTCGCCTTCGGCTTCGCCGCAGCCGTGGCCGGGATCGGGGGCGCCTTCTTCCCACTGATCCAGGGAACGGTTACAGCACAACCATTCAACTTCTTCGTGTCCCTCCAGTTCGCCGCCGTCGCTGTCCTTGTCGGCATACGTTTCGTCCCCGCTGCTGCGGTGGGCGGAATGTTCATGGCCCTGGTGCCCCAGGTGTTGAACGCGGTCCAGGGCGCATTCAAGGTGGAGATCAGCGGGAACTGGTTCAATGCCGCGCTGGGGGCACTCCTGATCCTGCAGATGATCACGCTCCCAGATGGGGTCTGGGGTCAGTGGGCCGAGGGCATGGAGAAGCTGATCGGGCGCACAACGCACCTGCCCGTTCCAGAGCCGTCCCGGGTCGTGACGAGTTGAGCCTCCTTACCGTCGACGACGTCAGGCTGAGCTTCGGCGGAATCCGGGCCCTGAATGGCATCTCGCTACAGTTGAACCAGGGAGAGATTCTTGGGCTCATCGGCCCCAACGGTGCCGGCAAAACGACTCTCTTCAATTGCATCTCCGGGGTGCTCGTGCCGGACAGCGGGGAGATCAGGTTCGACGGGCGAAACCTGCTTCGCCTTAAACCCCACGAGCGGGCGCGGCGGGGGATTGCCCGCACCTTCCAGGATCTCCAGTTGTGGGGATCGATGACCGTGCTCGAGAACTGCCAAACGCCAATGGACGCGCTTTCGAATCGCAGCATGATCGCTGATGCTTTCCGGCTCCCCAGCAGCCATCGCCTGGAGCGCGTGGCGGAGGAGCGGGCGCGGGCCATTCTTCACTTCCTCAGGCTGTCGGACCAGGCGGACCGCCTGGCCGGCGACCTCCCGGTTGGGCTGCAACGGCGGGTGGAGATCGCGCGGGCGCTCTGCATGAAACCGTCCCTTCTGCTCCTTGACGAGCCGGCTTCCGGCCTGGATGCCGGCGAGACCGCGGAACTGGCCGACCTGCTGGCGGCGATCCGGGAACGGTTCAAGGTTTCGATGCTGCTGGTTGACCACGACATGAGCCTGGTGATGCGAGCATGCCACTACATCTATGTTTTGGATTTCGGCGACCTGATCTCCCGCGGCCGCCCGGAGCAGGTCCGCGAAGACCAGAAGGTCATCAGCGCCTACCTCGGCGAAGCAACCGACGCTGAGATGGTGGAGCAGAAGCCAGTTGTAGCCGCTTCGAAAAAGCGGGCCCGCGGCAAAGCGGTCGTCAACCCGCCGGCGGAGCTGGCCGAGGTCGTCAGCCGGGCGGCCGCCCCATTGTCCTCGGCCACCGGTGACCTGCTGGAGGTTCTTGACCTCAGCGCGGGGTATGGCCACATCTCCGTGGTGCGCGACGTGAGCTTCGTTATCGCGCCGGGGGAGGTGGTGGCCTGCATCGGGGCCAATGGCGCGGGTAAGACGACAACCTTGAGGGCAATCTCAGGGGTGATCAAGCCGACCGGGGGCAGCGTCCGTTTCGGTGGCGCCGAGGTGACCGGGCGCTCGGCCCAGGCGCTGGTCCGCCTGGGCATGATGCACATTCCACAGGGCCGCGGCCTGTTCCCCAAGCTCTCGGTTCACGAGACCCTGCGCCTGGCCGCCTATTCCGGCCACGAGGGCAGCTTCGATGAGGCCTTCGATGCATTCCCAGTGCTCAAGCGCCGGCTCTCCCAGCTGGTCGGCACGCTCTCCGGGGGGGAGCAGCAGATGGTAGCGATGGCGCGAGCCCTGTTGGTGAAGCCGCGGCTGCTCCTGCTTGACGAAATGTCTCAGGGTCTCGCCCCTGCCGTGGTGCAGCAACTCTTCGAGCGCATCGAGCTGTTCCGCAGTTCCGGTACAGCGGTCTTCCTCGTCGAGCAGTTCGTTGATGCCGCGCTGGCCATCGCGGACCGCGGCTATGTGTTCGAACAGGGAACCGTGGCACACACCGCGGGGGCGGCAATCCTGCGCCAGGACCAGGGAGTTATCGCGAGCTCCTACCTGGGCACCGCCGGCGAGGTGCGGGCCGCACCGGAAACCGGGCCTGTCCGGGGGAGCATACTGGCCTCAATGGACATTCGCCTGCCGGCAGAGGTAAAGCGTGCGATCGAGGAGCGCGCCACGGATGAAGGAAGGTCCGCAGACGAGGTGGTCAGGGATCTGCTCGAGACGGCCGGGCCAACAGGCCGCGGGAGGGTAAGAAGATGAAGAACCTGCGTACTCGGGCCCTGGGATACGTGACCGTCGCCTACACCATGGGCCTGGTCTTCGCTGCATCGGCGCGGGCGGAGGTGCCCGCCACGGTGGACGTATATGCCGGGATTGCGCACGCCGCGGGTGTCCACGCGGTGTACTACACAGCGACACTCTCGGACCTCAGCACGGGTGCGGTCGACAACCGTTACCCGCTCACCAACACGTACCAGGACGTCGCCCCGTCGTCAAATGCCCGGGCCTCGACCGAGGACGGGGGGCCGTTGCTCAACACCCTGTATGCCCTGGGCAAATCATCGAAGGAGTTCCCATACGCCGTTGCGCAGTTCCCGGCGACGCCCCAGGCGCCGGCGGACAGCAAATGCGACCCGAACCAGCCGGACGCCGGGCACCAGTGTCCAAATGGGACCGCCAGCGCGCACGCCCGTGAAGTCACGGCGACCGCCGACGGCGTCTACAGCGGAAACCCTGGGACCGCGGGTTCTCCGTCCTTCGACAACGCCACCGCGCACAATGACTCCATCGTCAATGCCGATGGCTCCCTTGTGGTATCGAGCCATTCACACGTCGGCACGGCTTCCTTCGGAGGCGGCGCGCTGGTGGTAAAGAACACCGACGTAGTGACAAAGGTTGTATCTGCCGCCGGGATCGGCCGAGCCACGGCTGTGGTTGCGCCAGGTGACGTGACCTACCTCGGCCAGCCCGTCCGTGTAACCGACCAGGGCGTCACAGTGGGTGGTCAGACCGTGCCGGTCGGCGGCCTGAGCACCGGTAACGGCGTTTCCGCGCTGTCGTTCAAGGTCTTTACGGTGGCGCCCGAGTCCTCCCACGACGGCCCGCGCGCTTCGATCCTTGCCACCGGGCTACATGTGGTAGTGACACAGCAGGCCATCGCCGGGAGCAACGCGGTACCCCCGAACAGCGTCGAGTACATCCTCGGCGAAGGGCAAGCAGACGGCTTCGCGATTCCCGCTGGACCGCAGATCGCGGCGACTGCCGATCTTTCTGGATTTCCAGCCGGCAACAACCTCGGGACGGTCGGGCAGACCGATGAATCCCCAACCACCGCCACGACGACCCTGTCGAGCCTGGCCACGGTCACCACCCCCAGCGATCTTGCCACCCGAGCCGCGCCCAACGCCGGCACGAAGGGCAAGCGCTTCAAACCGCTCCTCGCCGTTGCCGCGATCGCACGTCCCAACCTCGCCTTGATGTTCTTCGCCTGGGAGGTCCTGATCATGGTGACCGCGGCCTCGCTCGTATGGCGGCGCAGACTACGGCGGGCCGAGGACGAGCTCGATTGATCTCCGCCCTGCAGCGCACGCCGGCTCCCCGCCTCCACTGCGAGGTCGACTCCTGGGACTTTGACCCGCGCTATACCGCGGGGGCCTGCCCGATCTGCGGCTGGGCACCGGAAGCGATCCAGATGCCCGCGGTACCTGCCTGGCAGACGCAGCTGGCGTGGGTCCCCTGGGACTATGTCGGTCTCGCCGCGCTCTTTGTCGCCCTGGTCGCCCTCGGCATCTTCGTCGCCATCGCGGCCAAGATCAACCTCGTTCCCTCGTAGGAGCCCACAACCAGGATCCAGGCCATACCCTTGCCTGTGGTATCTATGGTTCCTCAGGAAATGATGGATTGGCGCAGCTAGTCGCACCGCGGGAGACCCAGGGGGGCGCCCGGCAATGGACGCCGCGCCGTCCACGCACGGCGGAGCACCTGGACATCCAGGCCGGGCTGGTGGCTGACCTGATCCTGAAAACTCTCTACCAGACCAGCCCCCTGGCCGGCTTCGAACTTGCCCAGCGGCTGCGGCTGGACTACGGCATCTTCGGAAAGTTGCTGGAAGACCTCGTGCAGCAGGACCACGTTAGCAAGATGGGCGACTCGATCCGGCGACCGGCAAGGCTGGAATCGGTGGAGGAGGGGTTCAACTACGGGATCACCCCGACCGGTGTTGAGCGCGCTCGAGAGGCCACTGCCCGTAACGCCTACGTCGGGGTGGCGCCGGTACCAGTGGAGAGCTATACCCTCTCTGTCGGCCAGCAAGCGCTCCCCGAAGGCTTTGCCAGCCCGGAGAAGCTGGAGCACGCGCTGCAGAGTTTGGTGCTTCCAAAGTCGACTCTCAGGCTGCTGGGGCCGGCGCTGAACTCCCGCTCGTCCATATTCCTGTATGGGCACTCCGGTAACGGCAAGAGCACCATCGCGCGAGCCACCCGCGACCTGCTTGGAGGTGGCATGTACATCCCCTACGCGGTCGCGGTCGAAGACCAGGTAATCCGCCTCCTCGACCGGGGTTACCACGAGCCCATGGGTAACCCGGACCCCAATGCCGACCAGCGCTGGCTCTACTGCCGCCGTCCCCTGGTCACCGTCGGCGGCGAACTCGACACCACCATGCTCGACCTCATCTGGCACCCCGATGGCCGCTTCTACGACGCCCCCCTGCAGATGAAGGCCAATGGGGGAGTGTTCCTGGTGGATGATCTCGGTCGCCAGGTGGCGGATCCTCGTACCCTCCTCAACCGCTTCATCATCCCCATGGAAGAGGACATCGATTACCTCAACATGGCGGCCTCGGGTCGCAAGATAAGCGTCCCATTCGGCGTCCTGCTGATCTTCTCCACCAACATCCAGCCGCGTGAGCTCGTCGACGAGGCGTTCCTGCGTCGGATTCGACACAAGGTGCGCATCGAGGACCCGAGCGTCGAGGCATTCAAGGAGATTTTCCGGCGCGAGGCCGAAGCGCAGAAGGTGGCGATAACCGACGCCTGGATCGACTACATCCTCAAGCTGGCGTACCAGTCACAAAACCCTCCGCGGCCTCTGAGAGGGGTCCATCCCCGGGACCTGCTCACACACATCCGGGAAATCGCCGAGTTCGAGGGGATCCGTAAGGTGGTCATCAACGCCGAACTGGTTGACGCCGCCTGCGAGGCGCAGTTCGTCGACGAACTCTAGGCCGTGACCGGCCCCCGGTCCTCTTTTTCGGTGCCCGTCACGGTGCGGGTCACACGCCAGGCTGAGTAGGCCTCGGCAACGGCGGCGATGCTCACGCCAGCGAGCAGTGCCTCCACCGGCACGCCCGTGCTGAAGGGAGCCATTCCAAGCTTCCACGGCGCCCTGTTGCCGGCCAATATGGCGATGTTCGTGGCCAGCACGACGCCCACGAGGGAAGCGCCGCCAGCGACGGCGATGCCGATGCGGCGCGCGCGGCGGCGGGGGACAAGGACCAGCAGCGCGGCCGCGGCCAGGCTCAGCCCCAGGGCCAGCTCGGTGGCCTCCACGAGGCGGGGGAGCACGCCCCCGAAGCTTCGCGCGATGCTCGCCATAAGGCGGCCGTAAGGGCCCGGCGTGCGGCCGACGAAGTTCAGGAACCCATGGATGAAGACGTCATTCTGGAGCTTGGTCAGCCCGGAAAATAGCCATTCCCAGGCCTGGACGAGGCTGATGACCGCGAGACCCGCAAAGGGGGCGATGGTAGCGGGGCTGATGCCGACGGTACGGACTTTGCCCCTCGCGGCGGTGCGGGCGGAAACTCGGCTTCGCGGTACTGATCTTGCAGCCATCTGGGTCAACCTCGTGTTCGGGCTCACAGCTGTGCCTGTGCTCCTGAGAGGTACTACGCGTCAAAGGTGCGCTCAGGTCACTGAGGGACCTGCGGAGGCGTCGAGGTTCCGTCTATCTACACAAAGTTGTGATATGCTACAAACATCGGTTCGATAGGTGCTGAGGGAGGGCCAGACATGGGGGACGCGGGCGACCGGGTCGTAGAACGTATTCGAAAGCTGCAGCAGCTCAGTCGGAGTAGCAACGAGCACGAAGCGGCAGCCGCGGCCGCCAAAATGCAGGAGTTGCTCTTCGATCACAACCTCTCCATCGAATCGCTTAACGACCCGGCCGAGTGGGTGGAGGAGAAGCGCGAGATCGGCGCCCGTGTCTGGGCTCGCCGCCTCTATATCACCATCTGCCGGAACAACTTCTGCGAGCCGCTCCTGGGGTACGGGGGGCGAATCTCGGCAATAGGCAAGCGCGAGAACGTCCAGAGCGTCAACGCTGTGTTCATTTACCTGGTCCGCGAAATCGAACGCATCGCGGGAACGGCCTACGCCGGCTACCGCGGGGAGGCTCCGTGGCCAGAGACCGCACGGGAATGGAAGGCCGCGTTCCGGCTTGGCGCCGTTGCCGCCATCATTGGGCGCCTTCGGGCGCAGCGCGCGACCGATGTTCAGAAGATTGAAGCCGCAGTGATCGGTGGAGAATCGGGGACGGCGATCATCACGCGCCTGGATCTGGCCCTCAAGGCCGAGGTGGCGAGGCGGTATCCGTTTCTCCGCACGGCTCCCCAGCGAGCTTCGCGGATCAGCAGTGGCGCCGGCTACAGCGCGGGCGTGGCCGCCGGGACCCGCATGTCGCTGAGCGGCAGCCGAGGCCATCTCGATTCGGGTGCCGCATGACTGTCCTACCGCTGTGCTACCATGCCTGAGGCTATGACTCAGCGCGCCAAGCGCTCAATCTCTCTGCCGCCCGAGCTCGCTGACCGAATCGACCGGGCGGCAGCTGCCGCGGGCACGACGTTCAGCGCCTGGCTGGCCGAGACGGCGGTACGGCAACTGCGGCTGGAGGCCGGTCGCGCCGCTCTCAGCGACTGGGAACGGGAGCACGGAGCCCTGACTTCGCAGGAGCTCGCCGCAGGCCTGGCCACGGCTCGTCACCTGCTGGGTCCGCCCGAATCGGCGTAATCTACGACGCCGGCTTCCTGGCCGCCGCCGAGCGGAACGATCGGCGTGCGTGGTCCATCCACGCCGCGCTCCTGGCTGAGGAGGTGTCGCCAGTCGTACCGGCGCCCGTGCTCGCCCAGGTGTGGCGGAACGGGGCGCGCCAGGCCAGCCTCGTGCGGCTGCTCGCGCTCTGCGAAGTAGAGCCGATGACGGAGGCGCAGGCGCGGCAGGTGGGAACGCTGGCCGCGGTCGCGGGGACGCACGATGTCGTCGACCTGGTGCTGGTCGAAAGTGCCGCCAGGCGTGGCCATGCCATCCTGACGGCTGACGTCGACGACATCACCGCGATCGTTCGCGCCGCGAACCTCACGGTGCCCATCGCACCGATCTGAGCGCCGGAGCCGCGGGCGATCGAGGAAAGACTCCTTCGCCGCCTCTGATATAACGTCGTAAATTGTATCTTTTACGACGTTATGTAACAGGGTGCGGAGTCGCTCGCATCCGGCGCGTCACCTCGAGGCCATCGACGTCGGGCATCATCAGATCCACGATGACCACGTCTGGGGGGTCGGTCCGTATCTGCTCGAGCGCGGCCGTCCCCCCCCGGTGCCGTGCTCACGTCATGTCCTCGGAACTCAAAGTACATGGGCATCACGCGCAGCAGCCTGTCATCGTCGTCCACTATGAGCAGGGTGCTCACGATCGAGCGATTCCCCATGGCGAGGCCCACATCCAGGTGGGCAGTTCCTCGGCCGGCATCGGCCGCGCCATGAGAAAGCCCTGGGCGAAGTCGCATTCGAACCCGGCGAGCATGTCGAAACTGTCCTGGTCCTCGATTCCCTCGGCCACGACCAGCAGACCGAGGTTGTGCGCGAGCGAAATCGAGGGTTGAATCACGGCCGCATCGTCGCTGCTGGTCGCCATTACGGTGACAAATGAGCGGTCGAGCTTGAGCTGAGTCAAGGGCAGACGACGCAGGTACGCCAGGGACGCGAAGCCGGTGCCGAAGTCGTCTAGTGAGAGCCCGCATCCCAGTGCACGCAGGTTGGCCAGGTTGCCGTCAACAGTCGCGGACACAGCCGTCGTCTCGGTAATTTCAAGAGTCAGGCGGTCGGGCTCTATCTGCCACTCCTCGAGCAGTTTTTTGAGGGCCATCGCGAGGTCGTCCTCAAGCAGATTGCGCGCGGAGAGGTTGACCGAAATCGACAGGTGTAGGCCCTCGCCGTCCCAGTCGTGGAGCTGGTGTAGAGCCTCGTTCAGCACCCACCGCGTGAGGGGTTGGATAAGGTCGGACTCCTCCGCCGCGGAGATGAAGTCGTCGGGCGGAACAAGGCCGTACTTCTCGTGTTGCCACCGCACAAGGGCCTCAACTCCGATTGCCCTCCCGGTCCTGATGTCGATCTTGGGGTGGTAGTGCAAAACCAGCTGGTTAGCGGCGATACCGTCACGCAGCTGGTCGAGAAGTTCGATGCGCCGCTTCATGCGCTCTTCCTGCTGTGCCGCGTAGATGGCGTGGCCACTGTGGGACTGCTTGGCCACGTACATCGCGACGTCGGCGCGGCGCATCAGGGTTCCGACGTCGTCACCATGCTCAGGGTATGCCGTGATACCCATGCTCGCGTGAGCGCGGATCGTGGTCTGTCCCAGCAAGAAGGGTGCCTCGAGTGCGTTTGTGATGCGCTGAGCGGTCAGGACGATGCCGCTTATGTCAGAGATGTCGGAGACCAGCACAGCGAACTCGTCGCCCCCAAGCCGCGCCACTGTGTCGACGTCACGCACCGCCTCTCGCACGCGCACCGCGAACATCTCAAGCAGTTGGTCGCCGGCGTCGTGCCCGAGGGTGTCATTGACCTCCTTGAAGCGGTCCATGTCGAGGAGGATCAGCCCGCAGCGTCGGCGGTGACGCTGGGCCGCCAGAAGCTCCTGGGACACGCGGTCGTGAAAGAGGGTGCGGTTCGGTAGCGTGGTCAGTGCATCGTGCAGAGCCTGGTACTGGAGCGCCTCGGTGTGCGCCTTGCGCTCCGAGATGTCACGCAGCGTGGCAATGAACAGCCGTCGCCCGCCGAGCCGCATGTCGGTGGCGATGAACTCCATGGGGAAGGTGCTGCCGTCCTTGCGACAGCCCACGGTCTCATGCACCCCCGAAGTCAGCTCCGCCTTGCCCGGGCGCAGCCTGTTGGACAGGTATTCCACAAACTCCCGCTGACGGCCTTGTTCAACCATGGTGTCGATCTTCTTGCCGACGACTTCAGTGGGTTCGTAGCCGAGCAGACGACGGGCGGCGCGGTTGAAGGACTTGATCTGGCCTGAGGAATCGATGGTCACGATGCCGTCGCCGACATTCTCAAGAATGGCGCGGATCCGCTGGTCGCTCTCCTCACGTTCAAGGAACTGGTGCACCTGGGTGGTGATGCTCGTCAACATGGTAATGAGGTCATCGTCATAGGTCGTAAAACTCGGACTGTAGAAGACCACAACTGCGGTGGTGCTCCCGCCGGTGCCTAACGGAAAAGCTATTGCGGAGTGGATCCCGGCAGCCGTGGCCTCCCTCGCGCTGAGGAAGGCGGCCAAATCATCGATGTCGGGAAGGGCGATCACGCACCGGTCCTGCCACACCCTCCCCACGAGGCCGTGGCCGGGCTCTGTGGCGAAGTCAGCGCGCGCCCTGACAAAGTCCTCCATCGCGGGTGAGGGCGCCTGCCAGTGTGCGGCCCTGCGCAGGACCTGCCCCTCGGTATCGAGCGCCCAGAGCTCTCCCGCCGTCCACCCAAAGCTCTCGCACACGGCTTCGATCACCTGTGGTGCCATCGCCTCGGTTCCGCGCGCGTCGGCGAGGATCTCGGTAACGCGGACGCGCAAGTTCTCGAGGTCCTCGGCGCGCTTGCGCTCCGTGATGTCACGTGCGAATGCGATGAGGGAGGAGCCGCGCTCCTCGGACATAGGGGAGATCGATAGCTCAATGGGGAACTCGCTCCCATCCTTGCGCAACCCGAAGATGTCCAGGGTCTCCCCGAGCACCGGTCCTTCGCCCGTCTTGGCGAAATGGCGCATGCCCCGCGTGTGCGCCTCTCGGTAGGGTGGCGGCACGATGGTCTCCGCGAGCGACCGTCCCACGATCTCGTCTCGGGTCCAGCCGAAGATGCGCTCCGCGCAGTCGTTCCAGTCGGTCACCAGCCCGTCGGAACTTGCCTCGATGATGGCGCTGACGGAGGTCTTGAAGATCATCCTCCTACGCCGTGCGTCGGCCTCCGCCCGCTGCCGCCGCCTGTCGCTCTGGCGGACGATCAGTCCCGCGAACAGGACTAGCAGCAGCACCACACCCATCCGGAAGGCGATCGAGTTCCACTCCAGTGGGAAGCCGAGGTAATGGAGGCGGATGAGCTGAAGGAGCAGGAAGGCGACCACGAAGGCTGCCGCGAAGACCGCCGTTCCCGCCAGAAGGAAGAGGACCGAGGCCTCGATCCCAACCAGCGCGTAGACGACGTACGAGGTGCTGTACCGGTCATTGGCGAGAAGGTAGACAAACGCGGTAACGGCGAGAAAATCCAGGCCCAGCAGGATTCCTGCCAGGACCAAGAGGCGGCGGCCGCGGACGTAACCAAGCAGAGGCCAGGAGGCCGCGTTGTAGAGCGCCATGAGGACGGTGACCGCCAAGGCGGCGGGACGGGAGATCGGCACGAAGGCGAAGGCCATCAGGAGCCCGAAGGCGACACCGATCCACCGGACCGAACCGGTCAGGCGGACCGTCGATCTCAGGTCTTCGAGGTCGCGCTCCTTCACGAGCGGGATTGTCGCCCGCGGCGGGCCCTTTGTGCATTTCGATCTGGCGCTCGGCGTCCATTGGACAGCCGGACGCACCAGCCTATGTCCTATGAAATGACCATGAGAAACACGGTTAACACACGTTTCTGGTGATCCAGTCGCGAGGCCAGCCACCAATAGTCGCTTCGTGACACCACCGAACCGCCTTACAGGGCGGGCTGCCTCACGAGCAGGACTCTAGCCACCCAACGGTCCAGCGACGGCGAATACCACGCCTCGCCAGCATCTAACCCGGTCTCCTTCAGTTCCGGACCCCAGCTCGAATGTGATCGCCTATTCTGGTGTTGCTGCCTCACGGCGTCGTCGCATCGCCGCCGTCACCCGGCTGACAAGGTCGCGGGGCGTGAACGGCTTGACGATGTAGTCATCCGCCTCGAGCATGAAGGCCGCCGCCTTGCCTGATGCCAGCACTTCCACGGACAATATGAGGATCGTGGTGTCAGTGGTCCGGGCGTTGGCGCGGAGCGCCCGGCACACTTCCATCCCGCCAACGTCAGGCATTCTCAGATCCAGCACAACGCAATCCGGCTGCAGATCGATTGCCAGGGCGATCGCTTCCTCCCCTCCCGAAGCCTCGTGCACATCGAATCCTGCCGCTGACAGGCTCGCGCGGGCCAGTTGGCGAACCTCCGCGGCGTCGTCCACCACCAGCACCGTCCCACTTTTGCGGGGGCTATTCATCGCCGCCGCTGCGACCCCGTCGTCACTACTCGGACCAAGCGGGCCACCTAGCAGGAGACTATCGATGTCGCTCGCCGACTGAGGCCGAGCGAAGTAGTAACCCTGCCCTTGATCACACCCAAGAGTGCGCAAAACGCCGAGCTGAGCCACGGTCTCCACCCCTTCGGCGACAACGCTGACATCGAGGGCGTGGGCCATTCCCATCACCGCCGCGACGATGGCGGTGGCGCTGGGATCACGGCCCAGGTCATCAACGAAGGATTTGTCCACCTTGAGCTCGTCGAGGGGAAAGCGCTTGAGGTATGCAAGCGAGGAATAACCGGTGCCGAAGTCGTCGATTGAGATCTTCGCACCGAGATCCCTGAGGTCGCGAAGGATCGCGATCGCCATCTCGGGGTCGCTCATCACAGCACTTTCGGTGACTTCGAGACATAGCAGGGTGGGGTCCGCCCCGGTTCGCGAAAGAATCTCCTTGACCGTCTCAACCAAACTCGACTCGAACTGGCGGCCGGATATGTTCACGGACACGGTGACCGCGGGGCCGTCCGGAGTTGCATCGCGCCATCGCTGAGCCTGGACGCATGCCTGCTCCAGTACCCAGGCCCCTACTGGAGCAATGATGCCCGTCTCCTCGGCCAGGGGGATGAAGTCCAGGGGAGGAATGACTCCCCGCTGCGAATGATGCCATCGGAGCAGCGCCTCGACCCCGCTCATGACGTCGGTCGCCAGGGAGACCTTGGGCTGATATACCACCCTGAATTCACCCCGTTCGAGAGCCACACGGAGCGCCTTCTCCGTCTCAATTCGTTTGATTCGATTGGCGCGCATCTCGTCAGCGAAGAACTCGTAATCGACAACCCTTGGGCCCTTCGCCGCGCCGTCTTTGCCCATCGGGGATTGCGAGCCTGGTCTGACCGCCGCGGGCATCGCGGGGCGATTGGCAGCGCCGGCTTTTGCGGCGTACATGGCATCGTCGGCCTCAAGCAGGAGATCCTCGACCGTCCTCTCGCCCCCTCGGAATGTTGCTATACCGATCTTGCCGAGAACCGGTATGGAAGATTCACGAAGGTCTGACGGCGCCGCCATGTCGGCGACTATTCGATCCGCGACTATAGCGGCCGCGGCTTCGTCACCATCGGCGAGGAGAACACAAAATTCGTCTCCACCCAGCCGCGCCGCTGTGTCCGACGGCCTGATGCTGCTTGCCAGCGAGCGGGCGACGTGCCGGAGCAAATCGTCACCGGCTTCATGACCCAGTTCGTCGTTCACCTTCTTGAAGCCGTCGAGATCGAGCATCAACAGCGAGATTGCCCCATCACTTCGGGGGAGGGCTGCCATCGCCTGAGCCGTTCGATCAACCAGCAGCACTCGATTGGCGAGGCCCGTGAGGCCGTCGTGAAGAGAGAGGTGGCGACTCACCTGCTCAGAGTGACCGAGGTCACGCACGACGCCCACCAGCCTGACAAGAATGAGAATAAAAATAACTGCCGCCAACGTTGAAAGGACGATGATGTCGGCGAGGTCGAGGCCGTTGCCAAAAAGCGCCTCACCGAGCGCGACCCCGGGACCGATGAGCGCAATGATCCCGAAGAGGAGGACCTTGCGCACCGCCAACCCACGCGCCTGACCCGTCGGCAAGGCGAAGTTCGCGCGGTCAGGGTGAAGCGCAGCGGCTCCCAATGACGCATAGCTAACGAGCCAGGCGGCCATCGTCCAGTCCCCGAGCCGGAAGGTGCCCGTAAGAGTGGCCTGAGTGAACAAGCTGTCGCCGACGAACTGACCCCCGATCCACAGCACCAGGAGCCAGAGGACCGGATTGCGATCTCCGCGGTTAGTTACCAGCCACACGACCGAGCCGAAAAGGAACAGGTCGATGAGTGGATACGCGATGGCGACAGCCAGGGTGATGACGGAGCTTCCAGAAGCGTGGATCGTTGGTTCGATGGAGAATGAGTACGACAGGCTGGCTAAACCTGCGGTCATCATTACTGCGTCCAGAGTGGGTCCGCGTAGGTGCCCGTTGGCGCGCCTCCAGATGAGTATCGCGAGGCTGAGCATCCAAGCGCCATCCGCACCGAGATACAAGGCGTCGGCGAGCGAGGGGAAGGCTGGCTGAACGTGGTGGGTGACTGGGATGACGTACCAGTGGATGTAGCCCAGGACGTTCAGCGATATTCCCAGGAGGATCAATGACCAAAGCCAACGGTCGCGAAATGGGCATCGGATCCTCCCTGTGGCGACCATGATGGTTGCAGCTACGAGCACTGTCATGAAGACGATCAGTTGACCGACGCTGCCGCGGGGGAGGATCAGGTAAGCGGGGATGCCGGCGAGCATGATGACGTAGGCACGCCACGCAGCAAGCCGCCAAAATCTTCCGGCCACAACGCCTCGCGCAAAGGCAACCAGCCGGCTCACGGGCCCACCTGCTCCAGGAGCGCCGTCCTGGTGCGCTCGAACTCCGTCCTGACCTTCTGCACCAGGCCGGTGCAGGTTGCCAGGTCGCCCAAGGACGCCGCCGACTCGAGACCGGCGCAGATGTCCGCGAGGCATCTGGCCCCAAGGATTGCACT
This sequence comes from Candidatus Dormibacteria bacterium, assembly GCA_046262515.1. Taxonomy (GTDB): domain Bacteria; phylum Chloroflexota; class Dormibacteria; order DASZGP01; family DASZGP01; genus JAXDLW01. The sequence continues at coordinate 32,228 of JBHEMP010000154.1, forward strand.
GGTGCCCGTGAGGCTGTGCGCCAGCTCCGCCACGGCGAAAGCGTCTCCGCCGTTGCTGGCCGTGGTCAGCGCCGCCACCCTTGCGGCGCCCTCCGTTAGGAATAGCCTGACCAGGCTGTCAAACTCGGCCTGCCCCAGCTCGCGTAGCGCCGTGAGCGTCTCTTCGTCCAGAAGCGTGACCGCGCCTGGGATTACCGTGGTGGCGGCAGTGGGGGCCGTCCCCGGGGTGATCCACCTAACGAGGGTCGCAGCAAGTTCCGCCGACTTGACCGGTTTGCTCAGGTAGGCATCCATGCCGGCGGCCAGGCATTTCTCTTCGTCCCCGGACATGGCGTTGGCGGTCATGGCGATTATCGGGGTGTGGAGGTCCGAGCCTTCCAGCTGACGAATCTGCATGGTGGCCTCGAAGCCATCCATCTGTGGCATATGGCAGTCCATGAGAACGGCCGCGTACCGTTCCCGAGTGAGAGCGGCAACAGCCTCAACACCATTGCCCGCCACGTCGACTGTGTGACCCATTTTCTCCAACATCCGCGACGCGACACGTCGGTTGACCGCGCTGTCATCAACCACCAACAGGTGGCGAGGACCCACCCCCGAGGGGACGGCGATGGCATGGCTCGCGATCAATGGGGCCGCCGTATCGGATCTCGGTACACCAAGAACTGATACGAGGCAGTCGTAGAGTGCTGAAACCCTTACCGGCTTGGTGAGAAAGGCCACGACGCCGGCCTCCCGGGCCTTCTTGGCATCGCCGCGGCGCCCCGCAGAAGTCAGCAGGACCAGCGGAGTCGCGCTGATAAGGGGATCGGACCGAACCGCCTCCGCCAGTTCTATCCCGTTCATCACTGGCATTTCGTAATCGAGGATCGCTACCTCATAGGCGTGCCCCTCGCCAGCCGCGCGCCTCAGCTCTTTGAGGGCGTCCTTGGCGTCCGCGCAGCTCCATGGCTCCATTGACCAGGCCCTGATGCTCTGTTGCAGGATCAGGCGATTGGTCTTGTTGTCGTCGACCACCAGGATCCGCAAACCTCTCAGGCTGCTGGGGCCTTGGGCAGACTTGACCTCGCTCGGGGTCACGGTGTCCACGGGGCAGGTGAACCAGAATGTGCTGCCCTGGCCGGCCTCACTTATGACTCCGACATCACCGCCCATGCGGTTCGCCAGCTGACGGCAGATGGTCAGCCCAAGTCCCGTCCCGCCGAATCTGCGTGTGGTCGAGGCGTCGGCCTGGGTGAAACTCGAAAAGAGCCTTTCCTGGATCTCGGGCTCGATCCCGATACCAGTGTCCCTCACCTCAAACCGCAGCACCGACGCCGGCTCCGGTTGTCCAGCGAGTCCCGCACTGAGAAAGACTTCGCCCGCATCGGTGAATTTGATGGCGTTTGTCAGTAGGTTGACGAGGACCTGGCGAATACGAACGGGGTCACCGCGCACCGTCCTGGGGACCTCCTGGTCAACGACGACCACGAGCTCCAGGCCCTTCTCAGCCGCCCGCGGTGCGACCAGTTCCGCTGCGCCCTCGACAACCGGAAGCAGATCGAACTCGATCTCCTCGATGTCCATCATCCCGGCCTCGATCTTGGAGAAGTCGAGGATGTCATTGATGATCGTGAGCAGTGAGTCGGCAGAGCGGCCGATGGTGTCGGCGTACTCGCGTTGCTCGGGGTTCAGGGGAGTGTCCTGGAGGAGTTCAGCCATGCCGATCACCCCGTTCATTGGGGTTCGGATCTCATGGCTCATGTTGGCCAGGAACTCCGACTTCAGCCTCGAGGCCTCCAAAGCCTGGTCGTGCGCGGCGGTGAGGTCCTCCTCCGCCTTCCTGCGCTCGGTGATGTCTGTGAAGGTTTCGACTGCACCGCTCACCACCCCTCCCTCGACGATGGGGAAGACGGCGAACTCCACCGGGAACGATGTGCCGTCCCGCCGCCACATGACTTCGTCCTCAATCCTGCGGCTTGGCCCCCCAGCGAGAACAGCGTGCATTGGGCATTCTGACCACGGGTAGGCCGAGCCGTCGGCATGGGTGTGGTGGATAAGCCCGTGCACCGCCTCGCCCAGCAACTCGTCCTGGGCAAAGCCGAGCATGGCCGCCGCGGCCGGGTTCACGAAGGTGCAGCGGCCGCCGGCATCGACGCCAAAGATCCCCTCTCCTGCCGACTCGAGCAGCAGACTCAGGCGGTACGCGCTCCGGTCCCGTGCCTCCTCTGCCTTCCTGCGCTCGGTGATATCTGTGAAGGTTTCGACTGCACCGGTCACGACCCCCGCCTCGATGAGGGGGTAGGCGGCGTACTCCACTGGGAAGGATGTTCCGTCTCTCCGCCACATCATTTCATTCGCCACCCTGCAGCTCGGTCCCCCGGTGAGGACACCCTGCATGGGGCAGTCCGACCAGTGGTAGGCCGAGCCGTCGGGTCGGGTGTGGTGGATAAGAGCGTGCAGCTTCTGGCCGAGAAATTCTTCCTCAGCAAAGCCGAGCATGGCCGTCGCGGCCGGGTTTACGAAGGTGCAGCGCCCGGCGGCATCGACGCCGAAGATTCCCTCCCCCGAGGATTCGAGCAGTAGGCGCAGCTGATTCGACATCTGGTCTCGCGCCCTCTCCGCCTTCCTGGGCTCGGTGATGTCATAGATGAAGGCATTGAAGCTGTGAACCCCGTCTACGAGCACGGGCCAGATCACCAGCCTGACGGGGAAGACGTGACCGTCGCGATGGAGAGCCGTAAGTTCTACGCGCTGGTTCAGAACTGATCCGGCTCCTGTCTCCAGGAATCGTCGGAGTCCCGATTTGTGGGCGCCCCGGAGCTCAGGGGGCACTATGGTGTCGGCCACAGTTCGTCCCACGGCCTCCGTCCGCGACCATCCAAAGGTCGCTTCCGCCTGTGCGTTCCACATCGTGATCCGCCCCTCTGAGTCCATCGCGATGAACGCGTTCTGGGCGGCTTCCAGTATTGATTGCGTGTGCGTGTTGGCTTCCTCGGCGCGCCTGCGGGCGATGCTGAGCTCGAGCGTTCGCTCATGATCCGCGCGAACGGTTTCCAGGTGCTCGGCGAGGAGTCGTGCGATCACCCGGACCATTTCGACATCGCGCTGGCCGACCTGGTCTTTGACCTCGTGGCTGACCGCGCAGAGGGAACCGTACAGCTTGTCGTCGCTGGTCCGCATCGGCACCCCGAGATAGGTTCCGATGTCCGCCGGTTTCGTGAGCTTCAGGTCTCTCAGAGCAGGGTCCTGGCGCACATTGCGAACCAGGTGATCGATCTGGCCGGCGACCATCCGTTGGCAGTACGTGGACTCCAGTGGTACGGCCAGGTTCGTTCTCACGCCGAACGACCCCTCATCGCCCTCCAGGAAGCGGAACACCTGCTCATCCTCGATGAACTCCGATAGGAACACGAGGTCCATCCCCAGGTGCTGGCGGACCACGCCGAGAGTCCGGCGGATCAAGCCGGTGAAGATGCCATCAGGCGTGGCGAAGTCGTTGGTGACCGAGTCCTCGGTCACCGGAACGAGTCCCCTACTCGGGACCGTTCATCATTGCCGCGCTGCACCACAGGTTGTGGCGGCATTACTCCCCTTCCGGACCGGCTGCCCATCCCCACCGAAAGGCGGACCGATCAGTCAGTCATTCTTACCACCTTTTGCGGAGGATGTGGGCCGTTTTCCAATTTCCACTTGGAAGGCTGCGGGGTCCGCCGCAATCGCCGCGGCTTGCCTCCACCGGCATCTGTGGCCAACTCCAGCCAGCCTCGCCTCAGCGAGGCGCAATAAGAGCTACCATCAGGCGTTGAGCGGCACGGCGCCGTTGGAGGCTTGCTTGCCAGAGGGTGAAGTGATCATCAAGCAATTTATCGTGGACGACCAGCTGTCATGCGCGATGCCCTTGCGGATTTCTTCGCGGCGAACGACAGCTTTGCGGCGTTGCCTGCCGGCGCCCATCTAGTGGATGTTCTCAGGCCGAAGTTCGACCGGGCCAGGACGGGGCTAACTGCGGCGGTCGCCCCGTGAGCGCGGATGCGCCGAGTCACGGCCGAAATCACCCGCCGAAGGTTCTTGTCGTCGATGACAGTGCGGTATCCAGGATGGCGCTCGGCCACACCCTTCGTAAGGCCGGCTTTGAGCCAGTTCTGGCCGACTCGGCGGAAGCAGCTCGAACCTACCTCAAGGAGGACCGCCCGGCCCTCATTTTGATGGACGTCCAGATGCCGGGGACCGACGGCTATACGTTCACCGCTGAGTTGAAGTCGGATCCGGGAACCGCGTCGATTCCCATAGTGATCCAAACATTACGAAGCCTCGCGGTCGATCGGGAGATGGCGTTCGCCGCGGGCTGCGACGAATACATCGCGAAGCCCAGCCGGCCCGAGCAGCTGATCCCCCTGCTGCGTCGGATCATCAGCGCCACCGCCAGCACCGACGCTTCCTGACCCCGGACAGGGTGACGAGTAACGAGCCGGGCAAGGCGCCCCCCTCTGGCGAGGCGCTTATTAGGTATGAAATCAAAAGTTATCACGGGCAATCTGGACGCAGTTGCCCCCGGGCCCAACGCGCATTACACCCTACGCTCAATGACAACGTCGTGCTCTCTGACGCATTCCGTCACCTTAAAGCTGACTCTGGAGAACACGATCCGTCACGAAGGAATCTGACCGAAGCAATTCGGCGGATAGCGAGGTGGAAGACGGAGGCCATGGAGGTGCGGATTGCCGACCGGTACGAGCTCGCGTCGC
>JBHEMP010000155.1:0-8895 GCA_046262515.1 Candidatus Dormibacteria bacterium
CGCCACCGAGTTCGTCGTCAACTCCGCCGGTGACGTGGAGGGGAGGCTGCCCAAAAAGCCCATCGGCGCCCCGCCAGTGGACGTTGCCAAAGCCATCTGCCGGGCCATTACCCGGGGCTCGGCGGAGCTTTTCATCCCCGCCTACTACCAGCCCCTGGTGGGCGCCAACTCCATGGCCCCGCAGCTTGTTCGCTACCTTGGCAAACCCGGTATGTCAGCCGCGACCAAGCTCGCGGAAAAGTTCCTCTAGGAAGGCCGCGACCGCTTCAATACCTGACGAGCAGGCCTCGCCTCACCCGGCGAAAGGTGGACCGAGAGGGTTCCCGAGCGGTTTCCAGCTATGGCCACCGTCGGAGGTCCCATAGAGGGTCGGTCTTCCAGCACCGAAGTTGCCCAGCGCCCAACCCTGACGGGCGGTGACGAACCACAACTGGTCCACGCCCGCGCTGTCCGTCGGAACATCCGTTGTCGGCGACATCCAGGTGCGCCCCTGGTCAAGGCTGAGGCTGACGCCGCCGCGCTGTGCTCCGTATAGCGCCGCGCTTGGGGATGTCACGACCAGGGACCTGGCGTAGCCACCGATCTCTATCGACCCCACCGGGTCGGGGGCACTCTGCGCCCTGAGTTGCCAGCTACGCGCGCCGTCGTTCGACAGGAAGACGGCTTTCGGTTGATAGCCCGTGCCTCCCTGCATCGTACACAGCGCCCACAGGTCCCGCCCGTCCAGGCTTCTAACCTGGATCGGGTCTGGGCAGGGCGATACCATCATGCCCCAGCTTCGCCCGCCATCTCTTGTGACCGCGAGAGATGACCTCGTCGCCGTCTTCCCGGCGTCGAAGATCTGAACCAGGAACGCCGTGTTGACATTGGGCCGCTCCAGGTACGCGTCGTTTGAAGACTCCGTCGTCGGCTGGACCCTCGCATCTGCCCAGGCGTCGGCCTGTGCGGTGGAGGTGATCAGATGAGGAACGCAGGAATGGTTCCGGGTGCAGCCCGCGACTGCCCACGCGCTCCCTCCGGAGGTCTCCAGCGAAAGGATCGCCCGTGAGTCCTGCGGACGCCATGATCTGCCACCATCGTGGCTCCCGTATATCCCGGGCCCGAAAACCCAGACGCTCGCCCCCGAGACGCGGATGTGGACCGCCGGGATCGAGGCCACGGATATATCGGGCCGACCCACAAACACCGGGCTCGTCCAGGTGCTGCCACCGTCCTGTGTGGACGAAACCAGTAAATCGCATTTCGCGGCGGCGCCGCCGTCGTCGCAGCGAGCGCCCACTGCCCAGCCTGTGGTGGGGCCGGAGAACGCCACCTCGCGCGGGACGAGCGCAAGTGGTCCCGGCGAAGCCTGGAGTTGACCTGGGGTGGAGGTGGGGCTTCGCACCGGCGCGGCAGTCGCACCGGCCGCGGGTGACCCAGCGAGAGGGGCTTTTCCGTTGATCAGGATCGCGGCGACGGCGGCAGCCGCGGCCAGGGGAAACGCGGCCACGAGGATGACCTGGAATGCGTAGCGACGGTTCGCGCGCCACCTTCGCTCACCGGTGTCGTATCGCAGGTTGGATCGCACGCGTCCCAGCGCGGCTGGGTGATCACCCGACCTCGCGTAGGCGTCCAGGCGCGCTCCCAACGTCTCGAGCTCGGGATCTGTTCCGTCTGGCGGGATGGTCATTCTGCCTCCAGGAGATCTCGCAGCCGCCGCGCTGATCGATGCCAGGCCACACGGGCGGCGCCCGGGCGCAATTTATGGATGTTGCCGATTTCCTCGTAGCTCAGGCCGGCCGCGCGCAGCGCCAGCAGGCTCCGGTCGCGGATGCCAAGGCGGCCCAGCGCTCTCCGGAGGTCAAGCGTGTCGCCGCCAGGTCCATCTGTGGAGGTTGCCGCAAATGTTGGCTGCAGCCCAACAAACCGCAACCGCTTCTGCCGGCGGTGGGCATCTACAACTGCATTCCTGGCTATCCGATAAACCCACGCACGAGCCTGCGCGTTCGTGCCTCTAAACCTGGGCCACGATCGCCACGCCGCCGAGAAGACATCGGCACAGAGATCTTCGGCGTGCTCGGGATCCGAGGCGGTGCGCAGGAACCTGAGGACATCGGGAGCTTCCCTGCTGTACAGGTTCTCGAAGGTTTGATCCAGTTCCAACTCCCGGTCGTCCCCCATCACCAGCGCGATCTCCATCCCCATCTCCATCTCTACAGCAAACGCTCAGAAGCCCGGATCGTTACAGCCGACGGAGGTAGGGCGCATCCAGACCGGCGTCGAAGGTATCAGCCTCCCCGGCCCGGTGAGGCAGGCACCCTTGTCCTCGAGGATGCGCAGCAACACAATTCGAGGGTGAAAAGGGGCGCGAGCACGGTCGCCTGGGTCGTGCTGGTGATGACTGCGGGCCTGGTCTGCACCAGTCTGCCTTTTGTGGTCACGCGTGGAAACTCGGCACCCGGTGTCGTCCCGGGAAGCCCGTTCGGCATCCTCTACGGATTCAACTCAATCGCCTTTGCTGTTGCGGCGGTGCTGGTGGCGCGAGGGCAACCGCGAAACCGCACCTGGATCGCGATGTGCACCATCGCGCTCAGCGGCGCAACCTTCGGGGCCGTCACGGAGTACACGATCCAGGCGGCGATCCTGCGCCATGACCTACCCGGCGAGCCCGTCACGGCGTGGATCGCCAGCTGGGTCTTTTCGCTGCTCCCGGGGGGCCTCGCCGCCTTGCTGCTCATCTTCCCCACCGGCCGCCTCCCCTCCCCTCGCTGGCGGCCGGCGCTGTGGCTGCTCGCCGCTGCGTTGCTTGTCGTCGTGGCCACCAGCGCTGTGAACCCGGTCTTCCCGCAGGACACGCCGGGGGGCCGGGGCGGAATCATCCAGAATCCCCTCGCCGTGCCGCGCGCATTCGACCCCCTTCTCGGTGCGGTCGGGTTCGCCGGCTATGTGCTCCTCGGCGCCTGCTTCGTGCTCGGGGTGGCCTCCCTTGTCGTGAGGTACCGTACCGGTGCGACCCAGGAGCGCCAGCAGCTGAAGTGGTTCATGTTCATCGCGCCGTTTGTACCCCTGGCCTTCCTGGTCTATTCGGCCACGGTGACCGTGCAACCGGGCGGCCGGCTTAGCCCCCTCGCTCTCCTCTACCTACCGCTGGGGCTGATCGCCACCGTCGGGCAGCCGGTGGCCCTGGGGCTCGCGATCATGAAATACCGGCTATATGACATCGATATCGTGATCAACCGCACCCTCGTTTACGGGGCGCTGGCGGTCTTCATCACCGCCGTCTACGTCGCTATCGTCGTGGGCGCCGGAGCGCTTATCGGGACCCAGGGACGCCCCAACCTGCTGCTCAGTATCGTGGCCACGGCGGTGGTCGCCCTCGCAGTGCAGCCGGTTCGGGAAAGACTCCAACGATTCAGCAACCGCGTTGTTTACGGACGGCGCGCCACGCCATACCAGGTGCTGGCGCAATTCAGTGCCCGAGTTGCCGACACATACGGTGCAGAGGACGTCCTTCCTCACATGGCCAGGCTGCTTGGCGAGGCCACTGGCGCAGCCCAGGCGCGGGTCTGGATGCGTTCGGGGAACGACATGCGCGTCGGGGCAACCTGGCCTCAAGATGCCGCCCACCTGGAGCCTCCTACCCTGCCAGTGGTCGGGATGCTCCCTCCATCTATCCCGGACGTCACCAGCAGCACACCGATCCGCCACCAGGGTACCCTCCTCGGGATGCTCAGTGTGCAGCGTCGTGGAAACGAGTCACTAACGCCGGTGGAGCAGGCCCTGATGAATGACCTCGCCCAGCAGGCGGGGCTGGTCCTGCGCAACGTCGGCCTCACCACGGAGTTGCTCGGGCGTCTTGACGAGCTGCGCGCGTCGCGCCAGCGCCTGGTCGCCGCGCAGGACGGCGAGCGACGACGGCTGGAGCGCGACCTCCACGACGGGGCGCAGCAAAACCTGGTAGCCCTCAAGCTCAAGCTCGGGCTGCTCGAAATGACGATGGAGAAGGATCTCGCGAAGGCCAGGGCCCTGGTGGCACAGGTCAAGGACGATGCGGATGAAACCCTCAACACGCTGCGCGACCTTGCCCGCGGCATCTACCCTCCGCTGCTGGCTGAACAGGGTCTGGTCGCGGCCCTCGAGTCGCAGAGCCGCAAGGCCACGCTGCCCGTCAGCGTGACCGCCGGCGAGGTCGGCCGGTACCCCCAGGAGGTCGAGGCCGCGATCTACTTTTCCTGCCTGGAGGGCCTCCAGAACGTGCAGAAGTACGCGGGGGCGGCGTCGGCGGAGTTGAACATCGGGGAGGGGAATGGCCACCTGCGCTTCGAAATCCGCGATGACGGTGTTGGCTTTGACATGGCGTCGGTGGCCCGCGGCTCCGGGCTCCAGAACATCGCAGACAGGATCGACGCCATCGGAGGGACACTCACCGTGGAGTCCACACCGGGGGCCGGCACCCGTATAGGGGCGGATATCCCCATTCGTGTCGAGGAGCGCGCCCTTACAGCAGTCCGCCTCTAGGCTGGAGGTTCATGCGGGATGCTCCTCACCGTGCTCGCGCCTGGTCGGCGAGGCCCAAGATAATAGGGCGATGTTTCCCATGCCGACCAGCCGTATCGGGATCGGATGCGCCACGCTCTCCATGGCCACAGGACGCGATTTTGCAGGCGGCCAGGCGACCCTTCACACCGCCCTCGACGGCGGCATCCGGTTGATCGACACCGCGGCAGCGTACGTGCCCACGGGAGACAATCCCAACCATAACGAGAAACTGATCGCGGCGGCACTGCGCACCTGGGATGGCCCGCGCGACGACGTGACGGTGGTGACCAAGAGCGGCTACTACCGCCGCGGCGATGAATTCGTCAGGGATGGAAACCCCCGCTTACTGGTTGCGACAGCGGAGCTCGCTTTGAAGGCACTGGAGGTCGATGTCCTTGATGTCCTGCTGCTTCACGCCCCGGATCCGCAGGTCCCCATTGCGGAGTCCGTCGGCGGTCTGCGCCAGTTGCTTGACGTGGGCAAGATCCGCGCCGCCGGGGTTTCCAACGTGAGCCTTGAGGAGCTACGAGAAGCACAATCGGCCTGTCCCATCGCGGTGGTACAGAACCGCTTCTCACCGGACCATCCCGGGCGCGATGTCTTCGACGCATGCGAGTCCGAGGGGATCGCGTTTATGGCGTACAGCCCGGTCGGCGGGGATGGCGGCGGCCGCACCCTGGGGGAGCGGCACCCGGCCTTCGCACAGGTGGCTGTTGCGCTCAAGGCCTCGCCACAGCAGGTCGCCCTGGCGTGGGAGATCGGCCTCGGTGCGCAGATGTTCCCGGTGTCTGGAGCCTCGCGCTCGGAGACCGCGCGGAACACCGCAAGTGCGCTCGACATCGACCTTGATGCAGAGAGCGCAGCGCGCCTCAGTCGGGCGGTATTCTCCGCCGGCTGATTGTCGGGCGCCGGCAGACCGTCTCTCAAATGGCCTCGGTCCGCCCGGCGTTTAACAACGCCGACCCTCCGAAAATACGGACCTCGACGATGAAGGTCGCCGCACTCGGGTTGCTTGCTGTCGTTGGCGAAATAATCCTGATTCGGTCGGGTGTTGCGGCTTACATCCACGCGGGATTGCCGGAAGAGCTAGCGACGGTGCCGCGGGATTTTCTGCCGTTGTTCGGGGCAGCCCGTGCGTTCATCCATGGCCAGTCGGCGACGCCGTGGTACGGCACCGATTCAGGCCTCGTGTATGCGCCGCCCTACGCGGTCGTATTGAGCCCCCTGGGATTGCTGCCGGCAGCCGTGGCACTTGGAATCGCAAGGCTTGCAGCACTCGGTTGCGAGGCAGCCGCGTTGGCTATCTGGGCTTCCGAGTCGAGGCAGAGGCGAGGGTTAACTTTCGTCCTGCTCCTGACGATCCCGGCGACCCAGCTCGTCCTTCTTGGCCAGTTGATGGCGGCGAGCGGGCTGTTCGCGCTGACCGTGGCCGTCTGGGCTCAGCGGCGAGACCGCTGGCTCTGCGCAGGCGCTGCGCTTGCGTTCGGATTCATCCGGATCTCGAATGCATTGCCGGTCGCCGGGATGTTGATCGTCGTTGCATCCGCGCGGCGAGGCGACCTGGCCCGCCTGAGCGGGGGGTTCGCCGTTGTACTTGTGCCACTCAGCGGAATTGCCTTCGCGTGGGACGGGCACTGGATCAAGGACTTCCTGCTCAACATCCAGGAATTCCGGCTCTCGGGGCCATTGCACCTGGTGCAACTTTCGTACGGGACGGCGGGGGTCGCGGCGCTCACTGCAGTCAACTGCGCAGCTTGTGCGTACATCACACGAAGAGATCGCGGCCGCGCGATCGACCTGGATCGGGCCGCGGCGGTCATGGCGCTGTCAGTTCTGACGGCAACCCTCGCCGGCATGTATGCAGCGGTGTTCGCCCTGCCGGCGTTAGTCCGGATGGGGACGCGCCCAGGAACGCGCACGGTGCCCATGGTATTCGCATTTGGCGGGTGGGTCGCAATCCTTGCCATGATCCCGCTCCTGTTCGGAGGGGCTCCTGGTACCGCGCTGAGCTACCTGGATACCGTGGCCCCGATCGTGTTCGTCGCGGCCGCCTACCCGCTGCTCCTGACTGAGAGACAGCCGTCCCCCTCCAAGCTCGCGGCGGCCGGCACCTGACCCCGGGAATCGCGGATGTACCTCGAGCATGGCGTGATGAAGCCCGTTCCCTAACAGGTCTCGCAGTGTTCACCCGTACGAGCTGACTGCATCGCCTCGCGGGCCTCTTTCACGATCCACCACGTCATCCCCAGAGCCGCCACCTGGTCGGCCCACCACCAGCCAAGGAATTGGTTCAACGCCACGCCGCCAAGCAGGGTCAGGCCCATGTACACGCAGACCGCCGAGCACGCCGCGTCGGCCCGCAGCGGCGCGCTGTGCAACTCCTCCGACAGGCGCAGGCGCCAGCGCCACAGCGCGGTCATCACCACCACCGACAGAGACGCCACCGACAGCCCGAGCAGGCCATCGCTTGGTCGCAGGCCCGCCAGCAGGCTGACGCCACTCGCCAGGACGATGTATGCGGCCACGCCGTACAGCCCGATGCCCACGACGCGCGACGCCCGGCGCGCCTCCGGGCTCGCGCTGCCCACCTCGAAGCTCGGCCCACGCAACTGCCGCAGCACGACGACGGCGGTGACCAACTCCACCGCACTGTCGGCGCCAAAGGCCGTCAACGCCACCGACCTGGCGGCCACGCCCGCGAGCAGCGCGAGCGCCAGTTCCAACACCAGCCAGCCCGCGGTCACGCCCTGGGCCAGGCGAGCGCGCGACAATGCCGCTGTCATCCCGCCGGGAGACGCCTCGACCACCGTGCTCATGACACTAGTTAACTCCTCGCGGACGTATTTGAGTCCATTTGCGCCGAGCCAACTTGGCTAGTCGGACCAATGACCGCCCGCGGCGTTCTAGAGCGCCCCGTCGTCTCCCATGAACGGGTAGCGATAGTCCGCGGGCGGCACGTAGGTCTCCTTGACAGTTCTCGGGCTGACCCAGCGCAGCAGGTTCATGTGTGACCCTGCCTTGTCGTTGGTGCCGGACGCGCGGGCTCCGCCGAACGGCTGCTGGCCGACCACCGCGCCGGTCGGCTTGTCATTGATGTAGAAGTTCCCGGCGGCGTTGACCAGGCGCTCGCCCGCGAGTTGCACGGCGGCGCGGTCGCGCGCGAAGATCGCGCCCGTGAGCGCGTAGGGGCTGGTCTGGTCCACCAGCGAAAGCGTCTTCTCGAACTCTCGATCCGGGTAGGGATAGACCGTGAGGATCGGACCGAAGAGCTCCTCGGAGAGCAGCCGAAACGACGGATCCGCGGTCTCCACGATCGTCGGGCGCACGAACCAGCCGGTGCGCGAGTCGGTGCGACCACCCGCGACGACGTCGCTCTTCGTGTCTTTCTTCGCCAGCGCGATGGCCGCAACGTGGCGCTTGAACGCCTTCTCACTGATCACCGCGCCCATGAAGTTGCCGAAGTCCGCGACGTCTCCCATGCGGATGGCCTCGACCTCATCTACGAGATCCTGCTTGATGCGCTCCCACATCGACTTTGGCACGTAGGCCCGCGACGCCGCGGAGCATTTCTGGCCCTGGTACTCGAACGCCCCGCGCAACATCGCGGTCGCCAGCGAGGCTTCGTCGGCCGACTCGTGGGCGACGATGAAGTCCTTGCCCCCGGTCTCACCGATCAGGCGCGGGTATGTCCGGTAGCCCGCGATCCCGGCGCCGACCTTCTTCCAGATGGACTGGAACACGCCGGTGGAACCGGTGAAGTGCACCCCCGCGAGATCGCGGTGGGCCAGGACCTGGTCGGCGATCTTCCCCGGATCCCCGGCGACCATGTTGATGACCCCGTCGGGTAGGCCCGACAGGCGCAGGACCTCCATCAGGAAGTGACAGGCCAGCATCGTCTCGGGCGACGGCTTGAACACCACCGTATTCCCCATCAGCGCTGGGGCCGTGGGCAGGTTCAGCGCGATTGACGTGAAGTTGAACGGCGCCACCGCGAAGACGAATCCCTCCAGCGCCCGGTACTCGAGGTGGTTCCAGGCCAGGGGGTCGCTGTAGGGCTGTTGCGAGAGAACCTGGTCGCCGTAGTGCACGTTGAACCGCCAGAAGTCGATCAGCTCGCAGGCGGCATCGATCTCAGCCTGGTGGATGGTCTTGCTCTGACCCAGCATCGTCGCCGCGTTGACGGTGTCGCGGAAGGGTCCGGCCAGCATTGACGCGGCCCGCAGGAAGACCGCCGAGCGCTCGGCGTAGGGCGTCGCCGCCCAACCCGCGCGAGCCCTCAGCGCCGCCGTGATGGCCGCGTCCACCTCCCGCGTCCCCCCCAGCGCGAACTCCGCCACCACCAGTTCGTGTCGGTGCGGCGCGCGAACAGTGCCTGCA
>JBHEMP010000156.1:0-15082 GCA_046262515.1 Candidatus Dormibacteria bacterium
CTGTCCGGCCCCGTGCCCATGACGGCCACGGTTACTCCACCCGCCTCCAGCGCACCCCGGTGCGCGGCGGCGTCCACACCGCGGGCCAGCCCGCTGACGATGGCGCAGCCGCTGGCCGCCAGGGACGCGGCCAGGTCGTAGGCCAGCGCCTCCCCGTAGGGGCTGCAACGCCGGGCTCCGACGATCGCGAGCATCGGCGCGACGGGCAGGTCACCGCGCACGTACAGTTCGGGAGGATCAGCGATCCAGCCCAGGAGACGGGGATAGGTGACCCCGCCGGGGCGCACGACGTCCCAACCGGTGTGGGCCGCGAGCCTCTGCTCATGCTCTGGGCCCACTCAGGCCCCACGCAGCTCGCCGGCGCGCATCAGGTGAGCGGCGCCGACGGCACCTGAACCCTCCAGGTCGGCGATCGTGCGGGCGAGCCGAAAGACGCCGTGGAACCCTCGTCCGGAAAGCTGGTGGGAGCGCGCCAGCCGCGGGACCAGCCTCTTCGCCTCGGACGAGAGGTGGCAGACCTCGCCGAGCTCGGCGGCAGTCAGCGACGCGTTCAGCCGTCCTCCCTGCCGCCGCTGCTGACGTTCCCGCGCCTCCGCCACCCGGGCCGCGACAGCCTCTGACGTCTCCCCCTCCACCCGCCCTGGCAGCAGTGACAGGCGCACCGGTCGGACCTGGAGAACCAGGTCGAGGCGGTCCCGCACCGGTCCGGAGATGCGCTTCTGGTAACGGGTGACGACATCCGGCGCGCAGGTACAGAGGGTGGCATCCTTCTGTCCGCTGCGGCCGCAGGGACAGGGATTCGCGGTCGCGACCAGGATGAACGCCGCGGGCAGGACCCGCGTGCCGCCGGCGCGGCTGAGGCGGATGCGCCCCTCCTCCAGCGGTTCGCGCAATGCCTCCAGGCAATGCCTCTGGAATTCCGGGAGCTCGTCCAGCAGCAGCACCCCGTGGTTCGCCAAGGACATCTCACCGGGCATCCCGCCGCGGGCACTGCCGATGAGACCGGCGATGGAGACGGTGTGGTTGGGGCTGCGAAGCGGCGGCCGCCGCACCAGTCCGGGTGCGGGCAGGAGACCGGCCAGCGAATGGATGGCTGTGACGTCGCGAGAACATGCGTCGTCAAGGTCTGGAAGCAGGCCGACGAGGGCGCGGGCGAGCATTGTCTTTCCGGCGCCCGGCGGCCCGGTGAGCAGAAGGTGGTGGCCGCCGGCCGCGGCGATCTCCAGCGCGGTCTTCGCCACGGCCTGCCCCTCCACGCTCGAAAGGTCCACGGCAGCGCGCCTGACCGCTCGTGACGCCGAGGGCACGAGCGGTACCAGCGAATGCTCGCCCATCAGGTGCGCGACGAGGTCAGCAAGACAGGCTGCAGCCTCTATCTCGACGCCACAGACGGCGGCCTCCCCGGCGTTCGCCGCCGGGACATAGATGCGCGAAATGCCGGCCGCGCGGAGCGCCAAGCACATCGGCAGGACGCCCCGTGTGGGCCGGACCGTTCCATCCAGCCCCAGTTCGCCCACAAAGGCCGCCCCCGCGAGTTCCAGTGGCATGCCTGAGGCGGCCAGCAAAGCGACTGCGATGGCCAGGTCGAAGCCCGTACCCTCCTTGCGCAACTCGGCCGGCGCGAGGTTGACGGTGATGCGGCGGTCGGATGGGTACTTGAACCCGCTGTTCCGAACGGCGGAGCGAACCCTCTCGCGGGCTTCCTGCACCGCGCGGTCGGTCAACCCCACCAGCGTCAGGCCGGGCATGCCCATGGAAATGTCCGCCTGGACCTCTACGACACGCCCCGTGAAGCCGTCCAGGCAGGCGCTGGTTGCGGATTCCACCCTCTCCATGCGGGCAATGCTACTACATTTTTGTGTAGTTGCTGCCGCCTGAGGCGTTCGGGGTTACGAGAGCTCTATGGCGGGGTAGTGCCGGAAAGCACCCGGGCGGCCCTCGCCGTCCAGGTCAACCCCCACGATGTCGATCCGCACTCCGTACCCGACGTCGGGATGAGCGCTGATGTACTCACCCGCCAGCCGTCTCAATCGTTGCCGCTTCCGATGGTCCACGGCCTCAGCCGGGAGACCAAAGGCATGGCTGCTGCGGGCCTTGACCTCCACGATGACCAGCCGGCCCCGGTCGAGCGCGACAACGTCAACCTGGCCGGACGGAAGCCGCGCGTCAAGTTCCACGATATCCATGCCCAGGCCGGAAAGGTACTCGGCAGCGGCCACCTCGGCCGCCGTCCCGAGGGCGGCGCGCCGGTGACCATCCATGCTTGCTACTCTAACTGATAAGTCGTTTCGTCATCACTAAAGATGGGCAGGTCCGACCGCCCTGGGCCGTCGCCTGCGAGCACCGCCTCCGCCACGGCAACCGGGTTGAAGCTACGGCGGTGGAGTGGGCAAGGTCCGTGCCGGCGAAGTGCCGCGGCGTGGTCCGGGGTGGAGTATCCGAAGTGCACGTCGAAGCCGTACAACGGGTATTCCACAGCCATCTCACGCATGTGGGCGTCGCGGGTGGTCTTTGCGATGATCGCGCCCGCCATGATCGAGGCGCTGCGCCGGTCGCCCTTGACCAGGGCCTCGTGGGGCAGGCCGAGCTCCGGGACAGCGAACCCGTCGACCAGGACGTAGTCGGGCTGGATCCCGAGTGCCTCCACCGCACGCTTCAGCGCACGTCGACCGGCCACGGCAATGTTGACCTCGTCCACTTCGAGGTGGTCGGCGGTGCCGATCCCTATCGACAGCGCCACGCGCCGGACGGCGTCCGCCAGTTCCTCCCTGCGCTCGACGCTGAGAAGCTTGCTGTCGTTCAGGCCGGGGATCTCCACGCCCATAGGCAGGATGGCGGCGGCGGCCACGACCGGGCCGGCCAGGGGGCCTCTCCCGGCCTCGTCCACGCCGGCTATGACCATGTGCCCGTTGAGGCGCGCGGTGCGCTCCCGCAGCCAGATGTCCACGTCGGGCAGCGCCATCGGCAGCGGTTGCTGGGTATTCAGGCGGGTCGCGCGCCGCGCCCGCTCCCGCGCCTGGGTGTGGTCCGCTAGCGGAGTTCCTTGATGCGGGACTGCTTCCCGACCTTGTCGCGGAGATAGAACAGCTTGGCGCGGCGCACGGCGCCGTGACGAAGCACCTCGATCTTGTCGATCCGCGGCGAGTGGACCAGGAACGTGCGCTCCACGCCAACGCCGTGTGTGACACGACGTACGGTGACGTTCTGACGCAAACCGTGGTGGTTGACAGCGATCACAACGCCCTCGAACACCTGGATGCGCTCGCGAGTGCCCTCGACAACCTTGACGTGGACCTTGACCGTGTCACCGGAGCGCAGAACCGGGACGTCGGTTTTCAGGTATTCCTTCTCGACGGACTCAACGATGTTCATATTTTTTCTCCTTTCAACTGCTGCAAGAGTTCGGGGCGCCGCGCCCGGGTGCGCTCGAGCGACATGCGCTCGCGCCAGCGGCGAATCTCCTCATGGTGGCCCGACAGAAGGACATCGGGGACCCTGAGCCCCTCGAACTCCGGCGGTCGAGTGTACTGGGGATGCTCAAGCATCCCTTCAACGAATGAATCCCGCCCCGCCGACTCCTCGTGCCCGAGGACGCCGGGAACGTGGCGCGCGACGGCCTCGATCAGGACCATGGCCGCAAGCTCCCCGCCGCTCAAGACATAGTCACCGATGCTGACCTGGTAGTCGGCGAGGGCGCTGATGCGCTCGTCGAATCCCTCATACCGCCCCGCGAGGAGGACCAGGCGAGGGGCCCGGGCAAGCTCCGCGGCCAGGGCGTGAGAGAGTGGCGTGCCCGTCGGCGTCAGGATCACCACTGGTGCGGCATCGCTGCCGCGAACCTCGCGAACCGCCGCATAGACGGGCTCGGGTTTAAGCACCATCCCCGGGCCGCCGCCATAGGGCATGTCATCGACCTGTCGATGACGATTGCCCGCATGGTCACGCAGGTTATGGGCCTGGAGTTCGACCAGGCCTGACTCAAGCGCCTTGCCCACGACCCCGATGCCGACAGGACCGGGGAAGACCTCCGGGAAGAGGGTGATCACGTCGAAGCGCATGGCGGCGTTCAGCGAACCTCGTCGACAGGCGGGAGGTCGACGACCATGCGACCGGACTCCAGGTCCACGGACCGGACGACCTCTCGGACCGCGGGGACGAGGAGTTCGTCAGTGGCGCCGGCGACGCGGTACACGTCGTTGGCCGGGTACTCGAGGACCTCCTCGAGGCGGCCAAGCGGGGCGCCCGAACCGTCGACCACCTCCAGGCCAACCAGCTGCCACTCGTAGTAGGCCCCATCGGGCAGATCGGGGAGGTCCGACGAGTCCACCTCGAGGTACTTACCGCGAATGCTGTCCGCCGCGTCCCGGTCGTCGATACCGTGGAAGCGAACACGCAAAAGACCGCCCGTGGGGCTGACGCGCTCCACTCGCACCGTGCGGGACGCGACCAGAAGCGCGCTTCCCGGGCTGAAGCGCCCGGGGTTGTCCCCGAGCGGCTCGACCTCGACTTCACCCGACAGCCCAACGGCCCGCCGTATGAAGCCCACGCGAATAGAGGCTGGGGCCTGCATCTACCCCTCGCTCTCCTTGCCGACCGCCGTTTCCACGGGCTCGGCGGTGGCCTCCTGGGGCGCCGCGGCGGACTCGCCAACGGCCGCCTGGCCCTCGCCGTGCTCCGCCGAGTCCTCGGCATCCTCGGCCAGGTCATCATCGGTGACGACCTCGACGTTGACCCGCTGGTGGTCCTTGATGGCCGCGGCCTTGACCACGGCCCGGATGGCTTCGATGTTCTTACCGCCCTTCCCGATGACCCGCCCGACGTCTGAGGGGTCAAGTCGGACCTCCACTGTCTGCGATCGATGACGGCGGGAATTACCGTCAACCTCGACGGCGTCGGGGTTCTCGACGATGTTCTTGACGATGTACTCGACCAGCCCGGCGTAGTCCGTGCTCACTTGGCACCACCTTCGGCAGGTGCCTGGGCGTGCTGGTCCGGTTCCGCGCCCGCGGGCTCGGGCTCGGATTCAGCAGAGGGGGACGCCGGCTCGGCGTCGGCGGCGACCGTCTTCTCGGGCGCGTCACCCTCGGACTTCACATCCTCGGCTACAGGGGCTTCTTCCGTAGCGGGTGCCTCCTCTGCTGCGGGTGCCTCCTCTGCTGCGGGCGCCTCGTCTGCTGCGGGCGCCGTTTCCGCCGCGGGTGCCTCCTCGACCGCAGGCGCCTCTTCGGCGGGTGCCGGGGCCTCGGCGGCGGCGGCGGCGGCCGCGGCCGCCTCAGTAGCCCTGGCCTGCGCCTTCTTGGAGAGTTTGCCGCCTTCGCTCTTCTTTTCGTACACGGGCCCGGTGCGCTCGAGCAGCCCCTCGTTGATCAGCAACTGCCGGGCGATGTCGGTGGGGCGCGCCCCCTTGCTCAGCCAATCGCGGACCCGGTCCGCGTCGATCCGCACCGTTGCCGGGTTGCTGAGCGGGTCGTAGGTGCCGACCGCCTCGATGAACCGCCCGTCACGGGGCGAGCGGGCGTCGGCCACCACGAGCCGGTAGAAGGGTCGTTTCTTGGCGCCCATGCGCCTGAGCCTGATCTTTACTGACAAACCGCGACCTCCTTGGTCAATTCAAATCCTGGTGTTGGAGCTGCATTAGAAACCGCCGGGCATGGCCGGCATACCGGGAATCTTCGGGAACTTGCCGGTGCGCAGTTGCTTCATCATCTGGCGCATCTGCTCGAAGCCCTTGAGGACCTGGTTGACCTCGTGGACCTCGCGTCCGCTGCCCCTGGCGATGCGCCGCTTGCGACGGCCGTCGATTATCTCGGGGTGCGCCCGCTCCTGCGGGGTCATGGAAAGAATGATCGCCTCCAGGTGGTTGACGTCCGCTTCACTCGGCATGGCGCCGGCCATCCCCTTCAGCCTGTTCGCCCCTGGAAGCATGCCAATGATGTTCTCCATCGGACCCATCTTGCGAATCTGACGGAGCTGGCCGACGAAGTCGTCGAGCGTGAACTGCCCTTTCATGAGCTTTTTGGCGGTGGCCTCCGCCTCCTCCTCGTTGACCACCTCCTGGGCTCGCTCGACCAGGCTGACGATGTCACCCATGCCGAGGATTCGAGCCGCCACCCGGTCGGGGTGGAAGAGCTCCAGGTCAGACAGCTTCTCGCCGGTACCCACGTAACGGATGGGTTTGCCGACGGTCTGTTTGAGGGACAGGGCGGCCCCACCGCGCGCGTCGCCATCCATCTTGGTCAGCACCACGCCGTCCACGCCGACTTCACGCTCGAACGTGGTGGCCACGTTCACCGCCTCCTGGCCGGTCATGGCGTCAACCACCAGCAGGCTTTCGCTGATCTTGACCCGCTCGCGGATGCGCTTGACCTCCTCGAGCATCTCCTGGTCAAGCTGGAGACGGCCCGCGGTGTCCACGATGACCACGTCGAGGCCAAGACGTCGCGCCTCATCGACGCCGGCAGCAGCGATCTCGTCGGCGGACCCCTGGGAGCTGAAATACGGAACGTCGACCTGGCGGGCCAGCACCTGGAGCTGGTCGCGGGCCGCGGGACGGTGGATGTCCGCGCCGACCAGCATCGGACGGTGTCCCTGTTTGCGGATAAGGATCGCGAGCTTGCCGGCGGTGGTCGTCTTGCCCGACCCCTGCAGGCCAAGGGTCATGATCACGGTCGGCGGCGTCGAGCTGTAGGTGATGCCCTCGTTCTCGCCCCCCAGGAGCTGAACCAGTTCGTCGTGGACGATCTTCACGACCTGCTGACCGGGGGTCACCGACCTCAAGACGGCCTCCCCCACCGCCTGCTCGCGGACGCGGCCGATGAAATCGCGCGCCACCTTGAAGTTCACGTCGGCCTCAAGAAGGGCGAGACGAACCTGACGGAGGCCGGCATCGACGTCCGCCTCGGTCAGCGTGCCCCGCGAGAGCATTCCCTTGAAGGCCTCCTCGAGGCGGCGGCTCAGGTCGTCGAACACGTCAGGTCAATCCCTTGACAGCGCGGCGCAGCGACCGTAGCTCCGACTCCAGCTGGTCTAGACGCGTCTGGACAGCGCTCCGCTCAGACTCGCGGCGACGGTCCTGGGCCCGGATGCCCAACTTCTCCTCGTAGCCCTCAAGCGCCTGCTGACCGCGATGCACGAGGTCGTACGCGGCGGCGCGGCTTGTGCCCTGCGCCAGCGCGATCTCGGCGTATGACCAATCTTCGACCAAATGCAAGCGCAACGCCTCCCGCTGGGCGTCGGTCAGCAGGCGGCCATAGACGTCAAGGAGCGCGAGCGCGCTGCCGCGGCGATCGATGTCAAGGTTCATACCTTGACAGTCTACCCGGATTTCGGAGTTCGCCGATCGCACGAGCGATATCGCGGGCACCCCTGACTCTGGTCACTCTCGGTGAATAAGGGCGGCGGTCCGCATCGTGACCGAGGATTCGTCTGAGCTTGCGCTGCGCCGACCGTTTGGACGCGAGGATCGTGTCATCCAAATCGAACACCACGGCGTGGATCCCGCCGCGCAATGTCATAGCCGCACGCCTACGCTGGCCGAAGTCGCCAACATCGATGCCCGTCGCTTAGCCGGGGCTCTGACGAGGAAGGGGAGGCGCGGGCAGGGTGACACCCTGATCCGCCCATGCCTCTCGGACTGCGTCGAGGACTCCTGGCATTCCGAGCAGGAGCTGGTGGGCGCCGTCGAACACCTCCGCGGCGCGCAGGTTCACGTAATCGTGCTGCAGGTCGTTGCGAGCGTTCGCGGCGCGACGGAGCGAGTCCGTTGACGCCGCCGGGAGCTTGCGTGCCGTGGCAAATCCGCCCAGGACCGCGGCCATGGAGGATCCCTCTATGGTGTGAGCCGCCTCTCGACTGCTAGCCATCTTGCGAAGGTAATCGCGCACCAGGTGGTCGAGCTCGTTGGCCAGGCGTTCGTAGACCCGCTCGAACGCCGCGACGTCGCGGACTGCGGCCTCGTCGAAGTCGTGGGCGTGGCGCACATACTCGTCTTTTGGCCCGAGACGCCGCACCTCGCGGCGGAGGTACCCAACGTCAGCAAGCACCTGGCGCCACCTCGCCGTCACCGCTGCCGGGTCAGACACCCCACAACCGCTCGATCTGCCGCCACTGGCGAGCGCGAAGCCTGGCCGCGCGCCGGCGGGCGTTCTCGCGGTCGTTGCGGAGGGCCGCAAAGGCGGCGACACGGTCGACAAGGGGGCGACCATCTTTGGCAACCGCGAGCGCCATCTCAGGGGACTGGAGAAGCGAGCCCCAATCCACAACGTCCACATGACGGTGGACCACCCGGGATAGGGTTTCACGCAATACCGCGGCGTCGTAACGAGCGCCGCGAGGCAATACCGCGATGTCGACGTCGCTCCCCGGATCGTCGTCACCGCGGGCAAACGAGCCGAAGAGTACAGCGGCTGCGACCGACCGGTCGGTGCGGAGCGCCGTCCTGAGGGCAGCCAGTACCTCCCAGTGGTCGCGCAGGTACTCGGCCTCGCCTTCAGCAACTCGCGGCCGTCCCCGGCTCCGAGTGCGCCGCACGAGTCCCAGCGACGCGGCTCGTCGAAGGGTGCGCGGGGCGATCAGGTCATGCAGATCTGCAGTGTATGTGGCCATTTGTAACTCGAAACCTACCACCACTGCTGGTTCGCGAGGCGGATCAAATAGCGCCCTCCACTTCTCCAAGGGCCGTCGCCGCCTCTCAGTCGCCCTCCGGGAAGTCGATGGGCTCGGAGCTGTCCACCAATGCACGCGCCTCCGCGAGGCGGTCGGGCGGGACCAGGAGCGCGACCGAGCCCAGGTCGCTGGCGGTGATCCCGTAGAGGCGTCCCACTGTCTCTCCCTGCAGGACCACCGGTATATCCGCCGCCTCGAGCGCGGCCTTGAGGATTTCCGCCTCCATGGCGCTGGTTTCGCGGACCACCTGCCAGCCGTCGCTCACGCGGCTGTGAAGAGTGAGTCGACGTAGTCGCGCGGGTCGAAGGGTTCAAGGTCCTCAACCTTCTCGCCTGTGCCCACGAGCTTGACGGGCACTCCCAGTTGCTCCTCCAGCCCGAGGATCACTCCGCCCCGGCCGCTGCCGTCGAGCTTGGTCATCACCGCGCCCGTCAGCGCCAGGGCCTGGTTGAACACCCGAGCCTGCTGGATGGAGTTCTGCCCAATCGAGGCGTCGAGGACGATCAGAGTCTCGTGGGGTGCGCCCTCCATCGCCTTGCGGGTGCTGCGGTCAACCTTCTTCAGCTCCTCCATCAGGTTGGACTGGGTATGGAGGCGGCCGGCGGTGTCGATGATCACCGCGCTCGCGCCGCGGGCGCGGCCGGCCTCGACAGCGTTGAATGCGACCGACGCGGGGTCCGCGCCAGGCTCCCCGGCGACAAAGTCGGCACCGGTCCGCTGCGCCCAGAGCCGCAGTTGCTCGATGGCGCCGGCGCGGAAAGTGTCCGCCGCTCCCAGGACCACGCGCCCTCCCTGCCCCTGCAGTCGCGCCGCGAGCTTGGCCGTCGTGGTGGTTTTGCCCGTGCCGTTAACGCCCACCACGAGGATCACCTCCGGGGTGGCACCCTCATGCAGCCCCCGGGGACGCCAGTCCATCCGCGCGACGAGCATGGTTCGCAGGCCCGCCACCGCCTCCGAGGCGTCCCGCATCCCCATCCGCTCAGCCTCCGTACGAAGGTCCTCAGAGAGGCGAAGCCCAACCTCCGTCCCGAGGTCGGCGCTCATCAGCGTCTCCTCCACCGAATCCCAGAAGGGTTCGTCGATGGCCCCGTAGGCCGCCAGGCCGGTGAGTTCCTCGCGCATGCCAGCCGTCGACCCCGAGAGGCGCGCTGCGAGGCGGCTGAAGAGACCAGGCATGCGACTAGGTTAGCCAGCCGCCGCTGTCGACGCCTGGCGCTCTGTTTTAGAGCGTCCGCGCGGCGGGGAGGGCGACCACTTCGCCCTCGCGCAGCCGCACCGAGACCACCCGGGAGACCCCGGAGTCCTCAAGAGTGACGCCATAGAGGGCGCGCGCCGAGGTCATGGTCTGGTGGTTGTGGGTGATCAGGATGAACTGGTTGTCGCCCGCCATCGACTGGAGCATGGCGTTGAAACGCTTGACGTTGGCGTCGTCCAGCGGGGCATCGACCTCATCGAAGATGTAGAACGGGCTGGGGTTGACCTTCTCCAGCGCCAGGATGAAGGCCAGCGCGGTGAGCGCCCGCTCGCCGCCGGAGAGAAGCCGGATTCCGCGCATGCGCTTGCCCGCAGGCTGCGCCAGGATCTCCACACCGGGCTCCTCGGCCTCTGGGTCGTCCAGCCTGAGCGTGGCCTTGCCGTTGATAAAAAGGGTGGCGAACGTCTCCTGGAAGTTGTAGGCCACGGCTCCGAATACCGCCTCGAAGCGGCGGTCGATCTCGCCGCTGAGCTGCTCGGCGAGCTTGACCAGGCCCTCCCGGGTTCGGACCAGGTCGTCAAGCTGCCCGTCGATGGCCGCGAGCCTCTCATGGTCGCGTTCGAATTCCTCGATCGAAAGCGGGTTGATGGGACCCAGTTGGGCAATCTGCCGCTCCAGGCGGCCGACTTCGCGCTGGGTCTTCTCCCAGTCGATCTCGTCATCAGTCGGGTCGGCCTCCCCTCCGGCGCCCATCCGGCCGGCCAGGTCAGCCAGGACCGAGTGCTCCTCGGCCAGAACGACCCGGGCCGCCGCCAGGGTGTCCTCGTGGTGCGCGACCGCCACTTGCCGCTCCAGGTTCGCCTTCTCAAGGAGCAGCAACCTCGCGGAGAGGGCTTCGACGTCCTCGGCGCTGGTATCTGCCGGGGCTGCCTCGAGGGCCGCGACCGCCGCCGCATGTTCACGCTCGGCCGCGGCCAGATCGGCGTCCAGCTGAGCGCATTGCAGGCCGCAGGAAGTGATCGTGGCCTCCGCGCGCACGACCTCCTTCTCCTGCGCGATGACCTGGGCCTCGGCCCGCACCCGACGCGTCGCGAGGGCCTCGGCACGTGCCGCCAACGCGGCTCGCTGAGCTTCGCGCTGGTCCGCGGTCCGCTGCTGCACGGCGGCGGCGCCGGCCGCGGTCGCCAGCTCGTCCGCGAGGCGCGCCAGTTCCGGCTCGGCCTCGGCGAGCCGGCGGGATGCCGCCACGACGTCCGCGCCGCCAAGGGCCAGACGCCGGCCCAGGTCCTCCAGCTCGCGTCCCCGCTCCCTCGCCACCGCCCGGAGGCGCTGGGCGCGATGTCGGGCCACCTCCACGCGCTGCGCCCGGGCGTTATCACGCGCGGCCGCAGCGGAGACCGCGCCCAGGGCGGTCAGCTGGTCCTGCCTGGCCGCCTGGACCAGCACGCCGGCCTCTCCCTCGGCGGACTGTGCCGCCGCCAGGGCCTGGCGGGCGCGATCCTCCGCAAGGCCGGCGTCGGCCTGGTCGGCGATGCACTGTTCCAGCGCCCGCGCGATGGCTCGCCCCTCGCTGCGACCCTCCTCGAGCCAGTTCTGCAGCGTCTCGGGTGAAATCCCGGCCGCCACTGCCGCCTCTCGGACGGGGCCCTGCTCCAGGAGTTCAACAAGCCGGGCCGCTGAGGGAGCGGGAAGGTCACCATCGGCGGCCAGCGAGCGCAGCGCGCGAGCCCGCTCCTCCAGGCGCTGCACGCCGGCCAGCGCCGACGCCTGGTCGCGCCGACATTGTTCGACGGCGCCGCGAGCCGCCTCCAGGCCGGACATCGCGGCTTCCATACGTTCCGACGCCGCCCGGGCCGCAACCTCGGCCTGGTGGACCTCGGTCGGGGATGCCTCCTCGGCCGCGAGCTCGGCCTCGGCCCTACCCAGCTCGGATGCCAGGTCCTGGCCGGCGGCTACCAGGCCGTCGCGGCGCTGTTCCATCTCCGCCACCTGCCGCCGCGCCAGCCCTGCGGCCTCTCGCAGGGTAACCACGGCTCGCTCGGCGTCTTCCAGCCGCCCCTGCGCCTCCTCGAGCCGCTCCTTCGCGGTCTGCAACGCCAGGTCGGGGACGACCTCGGCGGGGGCGGCCGAAGCCGCCGCCGCGTCCTCGGTCGCCGCCGCCAACTCGGCCCGAAGCGACTCCAGGCGGGATCCGGCGTCGGCCAGCGCGGCGTCGGCATCCTCATGCTGTCGCCCGGCGGTCGCGCGGCGCTCCGACAGCAGCCGGACCTGGGCCGACGCCTGGGTCGCCTCGAGGCGCAGGGCGCCGAGCTCCCGCTCGCGGGCCAGGCGGGCATCATGGGCGCGGGCCAGGCGTTCTCGCTGCGCCCCGTTCTCCTCGGCAGCCGCGACAGCCTCCCCCCGGGCCTGTGCCACGGCACTCTCCAGAGTCACGACCCGCGCCTCAGCCTTCTTCACACGCTGCCTCGATGCCAGCCACTCTCCTCGCAGCAGGCTGCCCCGCAGCGTTTCCAGACGGCTCACCAGATCGGCCTCGGCGCGGGCCGTCTCGGCCTGGCGACGCAGTTCCTCGACACGGGGGCCCAGCTCGCCGGCGAGGTCATTCAGCCGCAGAACGGTGACGTCGGATTCCCGGATACGGCCCAGGGCGTCATCGCGTTTCGAACGCAAGCCGCGCACGCCCGCGGCCTCCTCGATCAATGCCCTCCGTTCACCGGCGGACGTCTGGATGATGTGGTCGACGTCATCCTGGGCCACCACTGAGTAGCCCTGCTGCGTCAGGCCGGTGCTGGCGAAGAGCTCTTCGATGTCGCGCAGTCTGCAACGGGCACCGTTGAGCCAGAACTCGCTCTCGCCGGAGCGATATCCCCGGCGCAGGACCTCGACCTCCTGGAAGGGCACGGGCAGGCGTCCATCGGAGTTGTCAATGACCAGCCGCACCTCGGCCATGCCCGACGCGGCTCGCCGCGACCCGCCGGAGTAGACGATCTCCTCCATCTTGGAACCGCGGAGCTCCCGGGCGGAGCGCTCACCGAGGACCCAGCGGATGGCATCGACGAGGTTGCTCTTACCGGAACCATTGGGGCCCACCACCGCGGTGATGCCCGGCTCAAAGAGCAGCTCCGTCTTCTTGGCGAATGTCTTGAAACCCTGGATCTCAATCGACCGCAGGTGCATTCAGCCGACCCTCTTCCCTTCGCGGCTCACCGGGCGCCATTATCCCACCCGGGGACCCATGAGGGCAACATGTGGGCAGAGCTAAAGGGATCCCCCACCATATCTTGTGGATAACGCCTCGGCAGCCGCGACCTGTTCCGCCGCCCGCCGGGACGTTCCCTTGCCCTCACCGAGGAGCCTCTCGCCAAGCCATACCTCCACCCGGTACTGGCGCAGGTGGCTCGGGCCCGTGGTGTGGGCGACCTCGTAGCGCGGCACTCCCGCCCCCTCGGCCTGGGTCAGCTCCTGCAACCGTCCCTTGTGGTTGATGTCAAACGGGTTGGTCACGGCGAGCCGTTCAAAGGCGGCGGCGGCCGCCGCCAGCCCGAGGTCGAGGTAGAGCGCGCCGAACAGGGCCTCCATGGCGTTCGCCAGCAGGCTGTCGAGGTCGCGTCCCCCGGCGCGTTCAACCCCCCGCCCGACACGCAGAAAGCTGCCCAGGTCGATCTGGCGCGCCGCCGCCGCGAGCGCACCCGTGCTGACCATACCCGCACGTCGCAGCGTCAGGGCCCCCTCCTCCGCCCCGGGGTGGGCGCGGAACAGGGCTTCCGCGGCCAGCAGTTCGATCACGGCATCCCCCAGAAACTCCAACCGCTCGTTGTCAGCCGCTTCGGCGGCGGGGTTCTCGTGCACCCAGGAGGTGTGGGTGAGGGCCTGCTCCAGCAGGGCGCGATCGCGCACCTGCACCCCGATGAGCCCCTGGAGCTCGTCAAGGCGGATCGCGGCGTTGCCGGCGCCGCGGTCAGGAGGTGATGCCGAGCTTCTCCTGGACGTAATCCCAGGCCTGGCCGACGGTGGTGATCCTCTCCGCGTCTTCGTCCGAGATCTCCATCCCGTACTCCTCTTCGAAAGCCATGATCAGTTCGACGAGGTCCAGGGAGTCCGCGTTGAGGTCGTCGACGAACGAGGCTTCGGTCGTCACCTGCTCGGTCTCAACGCCGAGCTGGTCGGCGATGATCCCTTTGAATTTGTCGTAAGTGGGCGTGTCGGCCATACGAATGGGCATTGTACGGGATTTCGGGCCGCGGTCTGCGGTGAGCGCCCCGCTTAGGTCAGTCCGCCGTCCACGACGAGGCACTGGCCGGTGATGTAGGAGGCGGCTGGGCTGGCCAGGAATGCCACTGCCGCCGCAACCTCGACGGCTTCCCCGAGACGCCCGAGAGATGCCATCTCCGCCGCCCTGCCCAGGATCTCCGCCGGCAGCGAACTCGTCATGTCGGTGGAGATCAGACCGGGAGCAACCGCGTTGACGGTGATCGAACGCGAGCCGACCTCGCGACTGATGGACCGCGTCAGGCCGATCAGGCCGGCCTTGGCAGCGCTGTAGTTGGCCTGGCCGGCGTTGCCCGCGGTCCCAGCCACGGAGGCCACGTTGACGATGCGTCCCCATCGTGCCTTGAGCATGGGCCGAAGCGCGGCCCGTGAGGTGTAGAAGGCGCCGGACAGGTCAGTCTCCAGTACCTCCCGCCATTCCTCATCTTTCATCCTCATCAACAGGTTGTCGCGGGTTATCCCCGCGTTGTTGACGAGGACGGCCAGGCCGCCGAGCTCCGTGGTGGCCGCCTCGACCAGCCCGGCGGCCGCGGCGCCGTCAGAAACGTCCGCCTGCAGCGCTATGGCGCGGCCGCCCGCGGCCGTGATCTCGGCCACCACCGCCTCGGCGGCTTTCGCGCCGTGGGCATAGTTGACGGCCACGGACGCGCCCAGCGCGGCCAGCTCGAGCGCAATAGCCCGGCCGATCCCGCGGCCACCACCCGTGACCAGGGCGACGCGGCCCGAGAGGTCGAGGTCCATCAGCCCGTCACTGCGACCGCGCCGGTGGCGCCCGGCGCCGTCTCCCAGGCGGCTGAGGGCGCGATTCGTCGCCCCAGGGCGCACAGGGTCCCTCCCGGACCCAGTTCGAGGAAGCGCGTGGCGCCAAGGCTGAGCAGGGAGTTGACGCACTCAATCCAGCGGACGGCACCAGTCAGCTGACCCCTCAGGGCCTCGGCAATTTCGTCAGGCGTG
>JBHEMP010000157.1:0-4070 GCA_046262515.1 Candidatus Dormibacteria bacterium
CGATACCGAGGAGTTGGCCGGGCTGACGTTCTGTGGCGTTCCATACCTTCTCTACGGACGCAACCTGTCGGTTGCCTGGGGGATGGTCAACGCCGGGGTCTCCGTCCAGGACCTGTACGTCGAGCGCTTCAACCCCAACAACCCGCTGCAGTTCGACGACCACGGGACGTGGCAGGATGCGGTCCGCTTCCGCGAGGTCATCCGAGTCCGCGGCGCGCGACCGCAGCAGGAAGACGTGCTGGTCACTCGCCGGGGTCCCGTCATCAGCCCGGCCGTTCCGGGGACGCACCCCTCCATGTCACTGCGCTGGACGGGGTTTGATTCCGAGGTGGACAGCATCAGCTGGGCGCGCCGCCTCAACCTTGCCACCGACTGGAGGTCATTTCGCGCCGCGGTCTCCAGCTGTGCGGCCCCCGCCATGGGGGTGACCTACGCCGACACCTCGGGGAACATCGGGTACCGGCTCTCAGGATTCGTGCCGACCCGCCGTCCGGGACAGGGGCGGGTGCCCTCTCGCGGCTGGGCCCGCGACGACGAGTGGCTGGGTTTCGTGGCCCTGGAGGAAATGCCCGAGCTGTTCAACCCGGCCTCAGGACAGGTGGTCGCGGCCAACCAGCCGGTCGCCGTGGAGACGTGTCCTCACGCGCTTGTTTTCGAGGACCTCGGCGGGGCCCGGGCGGCACGAATCGAGAGCCTGCTGGCCGGTCGAACCGGCCTTGCGGCTCAGGACTGTGCCGCCATCCAGGCCGACCTCGTGAGCGTCGAAGCGGTGGAATTCCTTGCCCTTGTGGCCGAGGCCGTGCGTTATCTCCCCGTAGGGCACCCGACGCAGGCGGTCACGATGCTGCGCGCCTGGGATGGCGCGATCATCCCCGGCTCGGCCCCGGCAGCCCTGTATGAGGCCATTCGCGCCGATCTATTCGAGAGGGTTGCCGGCGCGCGCATGAGCGCCCCCCTGCGCCCCCTCGCGGCCGATGCGGTTATGACCGGCGTTATGGGAGTTGTCAGGGCCGGCGTGGCGGCCGGGGACTCGACCCTGCTGTGGGATGCGCTCCGATCCAGCTGGGCGACGCTGGAGCGACAGCAGGGGCCCGACCCGCGGCGCTGGAGCATCGCCGGGGAGCGGCGCTTCACCTTCACCCACGCCCTCGCCGAGACCCTGTCCGCGCTGGGGCCGGTACTGAGTCGCGGGCCATTTGAGGTCCCCGGTGACCGAAGTACCGTGCGCGTCGGGTGGGTGGCGTCCGGCCGTGTTACGTCGGCCTTCTACCGCGCGGTCTACGACCTGGGTCAGCTACCGCGTTCCGCCTGGATCAGCGCACCCGGGCAGTCCGGGCACCCCGCCAGTCCTCACTACGCCGACACCGTGCCACGCTGGCTCAGGGCTGAACTCGAGCCCATGGCCGAGGACCCGGCAGCCCCCGGTGGGCACCTCCTGGTCCTCCGCCCCGCGGCAACCGAACGTGCCGCGCTCGGATCGGCGGATCCGGGCTAGTCTGTATCCGCGGCGCCGGCGCGCATCGCCTCGACGAGGTCGACGGCCTCGCGCCCGAGCGATGTAAGTTTGTCGCGCAGTATCTTTCCCGGCCACGGGGTATAGAGCATGGCGATGGCGGCCCCGATCAGCAGGCCGTGCCTGAGTCCACGTCCATATCTCACAGTTGGCTGCAGAACCTCCTTGCCCAGGGTCTCCAGGGCATCTTCGATGGCATCGGCACCCGCACCCGCGACCTCAGAGAAGCGGTCGCCCACGGTCTCGGCGGCGCCTGAAACGGCGCCTCCCACGGCTGCGGCAGCCCCCGGGGCCTCCTTCGCGGCGTCGCTGGCGAGTTTCTTGCCAACTTTGGCGAGGATCGTGGTGTTGTCCTCGATGAACTCCAGGATGCGGTCGACCTTGTCCCCGACCTCGGCATCCTTGATCGCCTTGCCGGCGGACTTCCTGGCCTGGGAAGCGGCCTTGCCCGCGGTGTCCAGCGCGCCTTCGGCAGCATCCGATCCCTGGGCACCGCGCTTCTGCATCTCTTCCAGCACGGAGTCGACTATCGACTCCATGTGGCTCTTCCTTCCGATTCTCAAAATCAGACCTCCTGCGTAGATCTCATATAAGCACTCGCGCGCTGAGCGCGGGGGCGTTCTTTTTTCTCCGGGAAGGCGCATACTGCGCGCCAGAAAGGCCCGCTCTCACCATGCGTTTCAACAGGAGGCCTGCAATGGACGATAAGTCCCCAAGCCACAAGCGTGCCCAGTCACGCGCCGCACAGAGGCGGCTGCAATCGGCCCTCCGCCAGGAGTTGCGCCGGCGGGGCGCCGAGTGTAGGTACGCCGGGCAGTGCCCGGTCGCTCGAGCCGGGGGTTGCCCGGGGATCTGCTGATCAGTTCAACGTCTCCTCGTGGCGATGGGGCTCCACCTCGGCCACGGGCGCGGTAGCCGCCGGGGCAGCCACCACGGGCGCGGCGGCGACGGGCACCACCGGGACCACGGGGGGCTGGACGATGACCCGGCGGCGTCGCCGCGCGCCAAACCCCCCGACGACGGCCAGGATGAGGACGATCAGGATGATCAAGAGCAGCAGATTCATATTTCTCCTCCGTTGGTAGGACTATCAGTTTCTCATAGACCAGGGCTGTAAGGAAACCGGACCGCGGCGTGGCCCTCGCTTGCAACGGGAACCGGCGCGGCGTAGACTCATAAAGAATCGTTTATCAAATCATTCTTTATTCGACCTTTCGGGACAAGGTCAGAGGTTCAGGATTTGTCATCTGCGGCGACCGTGCGCGATCTCAAGGCACACTTCATCGGCCTGGCCAACCCCACGCGCCTGGCGATCATCTCCCTCCTGGTTGACCAGGAGCTGAGTGCCGCGGCGATCGCGCGCGAGCTCAAACTGAGTCAGCCCCTGCTCTCCTGGCACTTGAGGGTCATGCGCAAGGCGGGTCTGATCGAGACTCGGCGCCGTGGCCGGGAGATCTCCTGCGGCATCGACCGCGGTTCAATCCGGGTCTTACAAGAACGCTTCAACGAGTTCATCAACATGGCCGGACCGGGAACCAGCCCGGTGTCCAGGCTGCAGCCGATCAGTGAGAAATTGAGTAAGGAGACGGTAAATGCCATCTAAGAACGGAGCCGCGGCCAAGCCGCGCAAGAGCGCCACGAAGGTCGGCGCGGCCCGCGGGGTCAACAACCGCAAGGTACGGGTGGCGATCGTCGGCGTCGGCAACTGCGCCAGTTCGCTGGTCCAGGGGGTCCACTACTACCGCGCTGCCGGGGACAGCGACCAGGTGCCAGGGCTGATGCACGTCAACCTGGGCGGCTACCACATCCGCGATATCGAGTTCGTCGCGGCCTTTGACATCGACCGAGAGAAGGTCGGGAAAGACCTCTCCCAGGCGATCTTCAGCGGCCAGAACAACACCGTCAAGTTCGCCGACGTTCCCAAAATGGGCGTCAAGGTCCACCGGGGGATGACCCACGACGGGCTTGGCAAGTACCTCAAGGAGGTCATCCACAAGGCCCCCGGGAAGACCGACGACGTGGTCGGCATCCTCAAGAAGTCAAAGGCCGACGTCCTTGTCAACTACCTCCCGGTGGGGTCCGAGGCGGCTACCCGCTGGTACATGGAGCAGGCACTTGCCGCGGGCGTGGCCGTGGTGAACTGCATGCCCGTCTTCATCGCGCGAGAGGACTACTGGGAGCAGCGGTTTGCGGCCGCCGGCCTGCCGATCCTGGGCGACGACATCAAGTCACAGGTGGGCGCGACGATCGTGCACCGTATCCTGACGCGCCTCTTCCAGGACCGCGGCGTCCAGCTGGAGAACACCTACCAGCTGAACTTCGGCGGCAACACGGACTTCCTCAACATGCTCGAGCGCGAGCGCCTCGAATCCAAGAAGATCTCCAAGACCAACGCGGTCACGAGCCAGTTGGACAAGGACATCAACCCCAAGAGTGTCCACGTCGGCCCATCGGACTATGTGCCCTGGCTCAGCGACCGCAAATGGGCGTTCATTCGCCTGGAGGGCAAATCCTTCGGTGACGTGCCCCTCAATGTCGAGCTGAAACTCGAGGTGCA
>JBHEMP010000158.1:0-16052 GCA_046262515.1 Candidatus Dormibacteria bacterium
GAGTTCGCGAGGCCCCGCCACCTTTGCGCCGGCCTCCAGCAACCGCCGGCGAGTGTCAGCGAGGTCCGGACCGAGGTACTTCAGCTCCACCTCGACGCTGTTGCCGCGTCCCATCGCGGCCAAGAATAGCGGTCGGACGACGTCCCCGCGCCGGCCCAGAAATACGAATTATTGATATTTTTCGCGGGCAGGTGCGAACGCTTGTGCCCCGAACAGCCGTACGTTATGATCCGCGCGATGGTTGCTGCGTCCGCGGTCGAGATCCTCGACGGCCTTCTCACGGATCCAAGCTTCCGGTCGGGTGTCGTGCTCGACGAGCTGATTCCCGGTAGGCAGGCTACCTACGAGCCGATCCCACCCGGCGTGCCCGTGCGGCTGCGCGCGGCGCTCGAGACCCGGGGCATGGACCGCCTCTACTCTCACCAGGCCGAGGTTCTTCGGGCCGTCGGTGCCGGCCGACACACGGTGGTGGTCACTCCGACCGCCTCGGGCAAGACGCTTGCCTACAACCTGCCGGTGTTGTCACGGCTGCTGGATAAGCCGGAGGGAAGGGCCCTGTACCTCTTTCCCACCAAGGCGCTCGCCCAAGATCAGTTGGCCGAGCTGACCGGGCTGTGTGACCACCTCGACGCCGGCATCAGGACCCACACCTACGACGGTGATACGCCGCCAAACGCCCGCTCCGCAATCCGTGAGGCCGGGCACGTTGTCATAACCAACCCCGACATGCTCCACGCCGCGATCCTGCCGCACCACACAAAGTGGCTGAAGCTCTTCCAGAACCTGCAGTACGTGGTCATTGACGAACTGCATGCGTACCGCGGTGTCTTTGGTAGTCACCTGGCGAACGTGATGCGGCGGCTGCACCGCGTCTGTGAGTTCTACGGTTCGGACCCGGTCTTTATCCTGGCCTCGGCAACCATCGCCAACCCCGGTGAACTGGCGTCCAAGATCGTGGAGCGGGACGTCCTGGTTGTGGATCGCAACGGGTCGCCGGCGGCCCCGCGGCGGTTGGTTTTTTACAACCCGCCGGTGACGAATGCGGAACTGGGCCTCCGGCGCTCCTCCCTCCTGGAGACGCAGCGCATCGCCAGCGCCATGCTGGGCGGGGGAGCGCAGACGATTGTCTTCGGGCGCAGCCGCGTCCAGGTGGAGGTGCTGCTCAGCTACCTGAAGCAGGCACACGGGGATCGCCTCGGTCGAAGCGGCGATATTCGCGGTTACCGCGGCGGCTACTTGCCCGGGCAACGCCGCGAGATAGAGGCCGGGCTGCGCAGCGGGCAGGTGCGGGGGGTGGTCGCCACCAACGCACTGGAACTCGGCATCGACGTGGGGCAGATGCAGGCCGCCGTCCTCTGCGGCTACCCAGGGAGCATCGCGTCGACGTGGCAACAGCTGGGGCGCGCCGGCCGCCGGGAGGAGCCGTCGGTCGGCATCATGGTCTGTTCGAGCAACCCCGTCGACCAGTTCCTGGCGGCGCACCCGGAGTATTTCCTGTCCAGGTCCCCGGAGCACGGCCTGGTTGACCCGGACAACCTGCTGGTACTGATGGGTCACCTACAGGCCTCCCTCTTCGAGGTCCCCTTTGCAGAGGGGGAGGCGTTCGGCGGCGCTGACCCAGCGGAGATGCTGCAGGTGCTGGAGGAAGAGGGCCAGGCCCACCACTCACAGCACCGTTGGTTCTGGGCCGCGGACGCCTTCCCGGCCAGCGAGGTGTCGTTGCGGTCAGTCCTGGCTGAGAACGTGGTCATTATCGACACCTCAAATGCCGCCACGTCATCCGCGGGCGGAGCGCCCAACTCGGGTGCCCGCGTCATCGGAGAGATGGACCAGTTCGCCGCCCAGACGCTGCTGCACGACCAGGCCATCTACCTCCACGAGGGACAGCAATACCACGTCGACCGCCTTGACTGGGGTGAGAAGAAGGCGTATGTCCGCCCGGTCAACGTCGACTACTACACCGACGCCGACCGCGCCGCGTCGGTCCAACCGCTGGAAACATTCGATCTCACCCCGGGGGCCATCTCGCGGGCGCACGGCGAGGTGCAGGTGACCTCCCTGGCGACGGTCTTTAAAAAAGTCCGCTACTACACCCATGAGAGCATCGGCGCGGGTCCGATTGACCTTCCTCAGGTGGATATGCACACCACCAGCTACTGGCTGAGAGTGGGGGAGGAGCTGACGACAACCTTCAGCCGGCTTGAACTCGAAGTCGGGCTGCAGGGCCTGGCAAACGTGCTGCGGTATACAGCTTCGGTATTCCTGATGTGTGATCCCCGGGACCTTGGTGTGGCGCCTCAGGTGCGATCACCGCAGACGGGTGGTCCGACCGTATTCATCTATGACGTCTTCCCCGGCGGCGTGGGGCTCAGCCCGCGACTGTTCGGCATGCATGATGCCCTGCTGCGGGCGGGCTCCGAGTTGATCGCCGCTTGCCCGTGTGCCAACGGCTGCCCGTCGTGCATCGGGGCCATATTTGACCGCGACGTTGACGCCAAGCAGGTCGCCCTGCGACTCTGCCGCGGTGAGCCCGGGACCGCCCGGCTGAGGAGTCGGGGTGCTGCTGCGGGAGCGGCTTGAGCGGCTCGGGCGGCCGGCCCGTCCCCACGGCGCGCGCAGCGAGGCGGATCTCAGCGTCCTGGCGCGCGGCCTCGATGGCGAGGTTCGGGAGAACGGCTGGGGGCCGTACGTCGTCGTCGAGCAGGTGCTGCCGATGCCGCCCGGGCTGCAGTGGAACCCGCTCGAGCCGGGGTGGCTGGCGGGCGGCCTCCAGGAGCCACTCGAGGAAGGTGGACTCTGCTTTTTCGACACCGAGACCACCGGGCTGAACGGAGGTGTGGGCAACCACGCCTTCCTCGTCGCACTGGCCTGGCGAATGGGCTCCTCGCTGCTGATGCGCCAGTACGTCCTGCCCGACCCCGGCCTTGAGCTGCCCTTCCTGGAGGCGATATCCGCGGACATGGGCGCCAGCGGCGCACTCGTGAGCTATAACGGCAAGACGTTCGACGTACCGGTGCTGGAGGGTCGGCTGCTGCTGTCGCGGAGGTCGTCCGATTGCCTTCGCCGTCCGCATCTCGACCTCCTTCACCCTTCGCGACGCCTGTTCAAGGCCCGCCTCGGTGCCTGCAACCTCCAGAACGTAGAGCAGATGGTCCTGGGACGGGACCGTGGCGAGGACATCCCCGGCTTCCTGATCCCGGAAATGTACTTCAACTACCTCCGGCACCGCGACCCCGCCGTTCTCCGCGAAGTGCTGGCCCACAACCGGCAGGACGTGGTCAGCCTGAGCCTACTTCTCGATCACCTCGTGCGCTGCCTGCGAGAGGAGAGTGGCGCCCACCCCCTTGACCGCTTCGGCGCCGCCCGTCTGCTCGAGGCGGTAGGTCAGCCCGAGCGGGCGCTGACGGTCTACGGCGGGTTGTGGGAGGAGTGCGGGGGCTGCTGGGACGGCGAGGTGTGGCCGGGAACCTGGACGCCCATCGAACTTGCATATGTGGTGGGACTGCGGCTGGCGACAATGCACCGTCGCCGCGGCGCGCTGGAGGAAGGGGAAGAGGTGTTGTCATGGCTCTGGCGCCGCCACCCGCGCGCCTGGGAAGCGGCCATCATGCTGGCCAAACACCTGGAGCACCGGCGCAAGGACCGTGTTGCCGCAGCGGAGGTGGTCGGAGCCGCGATCGCTGCCCTGGAGACGGAGCGCTACCTGGCGCCGCGGGAGGAGAAATGCCTGGCTGACCTGCGCAGGCGCGCTGAGCGGCTGGCGGTAAGGACGGTTCGGACCCGGGTGGCCTAGCCCAGGGAGTTTGAGGGGCCCCCCTGGGGCAGGTATGGCATCGGGTCGATGGGAGTGTTGTTGGTGCGCAGCTCGAAATGAAGGTGAGGTCCGCTGGAGTTGCCGGTTGAGCCCATCAGCCCGATCAGGTCTCCCTGGTGGACCTGCTGGCCGACCTTGACCTGGTAGGCGTTCAAATGCCCGTAAAGGGTCATGTACTGGTTTTTGCAGGGCCCACCGGTAACCGGGCGATCCATGCAATGGGCAATGACGACGTGGCGGCCGTAACCGATCAGGACTCCGTTGAGCATGCTGTCACTCGCCGAGGCCACGATGCCGTCGTCCGCAGCCAGGATGGGTGTGCCAGAGTCGGCGGCGACGTCCACGCCGGCATGGAAATGCGCCGCGCCGAAGCCGGGCGGCTCAGCCGCGTAGTCGGTCGCGCCAAAGCCCTGCGTGATGACACCCTTCTGGGCCGGCCAGATAAATGGGGATTTCGAATGGGTTCCCTGCGGGGGGAACGCGGCGCTGTTCGCTGCCATCCAGGCCTGGGCGGCATTCCAGGCGGCGTCGTTGGCGGACTGGATCAGCTGGTCCTCCCGGGCAACCATGGCGGCGACGATCTTGGCCACGAGGTCCGCGCTCTGGGTGGTCGCGTTGTTGAGCTCACTGCTGGCGTCACTGATCGACGATTGAAGCTGGAGAAGGATGACGTATTGCCGGCTCTCGTCGAGAGCGAGTTGTTCCTGTGCCTTGACGAGGTCCGCCTGCTGCCTCACCGAGGTCGCGTGGTCATCCGCGAGCTTGGCGCGTTGCGACTCCAGCCTGGTCTCCTCAGCCTTGATCGAGGCGAGCATGTCGTTGCCGAACGCTTTGACCTGGACCAGGGCGGTGGCCCGTCCCAGGAAGTCGCTGATCCCGCTGCTTTCGAACAGGGAGGCCCAAAGCTGTGGTTCGAACTTGTAATTGCGCCGAAGGAAGGCGGAGTACTCCGCTCGGCGCCGGGCCAGGCGCACCCTCGTGACCTCGATTTGCTTGGCCGTCTGCACCTGCTGCAACTCCAACTCCCGGATGCGTCCCTGGATCTCGGCCATGTGCTTGCGGCTGGCTTCGATCGCGTCATGCGTCTGCTGCAGCATCTCCTGGAGACTGGCAGCCGACCCCTGGGCCATGGCGATGCTGTCCTGGAGCTTGGATTTATCGCCGTTGATGGCGGCGAGGTCCGCCTGGCAATGGTCCAGCAGCGCCTTGATCTGAGGATCGTTGGCGATCGTCGGGTCGACGGTGCAGTTCGTGGCGGTATTGGGACTGGCGCTCGGGGAAGGCTTGGGGGACGGTGGGGTCGCGGCTGTTGCGCCGACCCCTGCGAAGAGCCACAAGGCCGCCGAGCAGGCAATGGCGCGCGCGATCATCAGGCGAGGTGCAATCATCCGCCTCCTAGCTTGGCGGACAGGTACCCGCGCCGTCAGCAACGGGCTGTAAAGATTTGCCAACGCTCGATGACCCCCGCGGCCCCCTAAGCTTGGGCGCATGGCGAGTTCCGTTGAAGTCGAGGTCGGGGGCCGCAAACTGAAGCTCTCCAACCTGGAGAAGATTTTGTACCCGGGCACGGGAACCACCAAGGCCGAGGTCATCGATTACTACACCCGCGTCGCGCCCGCGCTGATACCTCACATGAAGGGCCGACCGCTGACACTCAAGCGCTACCCGAACGGCGTGGAGGGGAAGTTCTTCTACGAAAAGAACGCCCCCAGCCATCGCCCCGAATGGGTCGCGACGGCCGCCATATACAGCCGGAGCAATAAAGCCGACATTAACTTTTGCCTGGTCCAGGACCTGCCCACGCTGGTCTGGGCTGCGAACCTGGCCAGCCTCGAACTGCATACGTCGCTGGCTAAGGCGAAGGAGATCATGCGGCCGACGATGGTGGTCTTCGACCTCGACCCCGGCGCGCCCGCCACGATCAAGGAGTGCTGCGGCGTGGGGCTCAGATTGCGAGACATGTTCTTACAGCTGGGGCTGCAGTGTTTCCCCAAGACCTCGGGATCAAAGGGGTTGCAGGTCTATGTCCCCCTCAACACCCCGACCAGCTACGAGGAAACCAAGCCTTTCGCACTGGCAATCGCCCAACACCTCGAGCAGGCTGATCCGCGCGGCGTTCTTTCGAACATGAAGAAGGACCTGCGAGCGGGGAAGGTTTTCGTCGATTGGAGCCAGAACGACGACCACAAGACCACCGTCTCCGTGTATTCGATGCGGGCGCGGGACCGGCCCACCGTTTCCACACCCGTGACGTGGGCCGAGGTTGAGGCCCTCCACGGTGGAAAAACCAGGGAACTGGCTTTTACCGCGGACCAGGTCCTGCTGAGGGTGAAGCGCCATGGTGACCTTTTCGCGCCGGTGCTGACGCTGAAGCAGAAGTTGCCGAGGCTCTGAATACGCGGGTTTCAAACCACCCGCCAGACCCTTTTGCCAGCTCCGTGGATATCGGCTATGTCTCGCGCTCCGGGAGCGCCCCGAGGGCGGGATCATTCCTCTAGACTGCGAATAATTGTCCCGGGTCATTCTGCGGGGGATCGCGGCTTGGCCTGCAAGGGGCGCGTCAGTGATCGGAAGGAGATAGCCATGAAGCCTCGGCTCAAGCGCACCCTCAGTCGCGCGGGTGTCCTCGTCGCGGTGTTTGCCGCGACTGGGGCCCTTACCGTCGGCGCTCCCTCAGGCCTTGCCACCACCGCGCCCGGATTTGGTTATGGCACACCCAGCCTCGTCAACTACGCCGCGCCGAGCAGCCTGGCGAACTCCAGCAACGCGGGGGAGCCCTCGATCGGGGTCAATTGGAACACCGGTTCCGCGATGTACCAGGCCAACTCCAGCACATACAGGGTCAACTTCGATGACGCGACCACGCCCGCCGCGGCGACGTGGGCTGATACCGCCGCCCCTAACGTGGTCAACATCGACCCCATCCTTGCCACCGACCACACCACGGGCCGCACTTTTGGCGGCGGGCTGGCCACCTCCTGCAGCCAACTGGCGTACTCGGACGACGACGGCGGTTCGTGGACCCCCAGCAACCCCTGCACCGGGACGATTGACCACGAAACCATTGGTTCGGGTCCCTGGGCAGGCGCCGCGCCGCTCGGCTCGAGCTATTCTCACGCCGTCTACTACTGCGCCCAGGCGTCCGTCGACGCCTGCGTGACCAGCGGCAACGGTGGCCTCACCTTCGGCGCCCCCACGCCGGTGACAGGCGTCTGCGGCGGGCTCCACGGTCACGTCAAAGTCAGCGCCGACGGCACGGCGTACGTTCCGGACAACAACTGCGGCTCAGCCACCGGCGGGTTCCAAACCCGCGACAATGGCGCCAGCTGGTCCAGTTACACGATCGCCCAGGCCGCGAGCCCGGGCCGGGGCTTCGATCCTTCCGTGACGACCACCCCTGACAACACCCTCTACCAGGCCTGGGGCCGCGCCGGGGACTTCCATCCCACGGTAGCCCGCTCGACCGACCACGGCCTCAACTGGGACCGCGTCACCGACCTCGCCGGCACCGTCAGCCCGGCGCTGGTGGCCGCGACCTTCCCGGCCATGGTCTCTGGAGACAATGGCCGTCTCGCCGTCGCCTTTTTGGGCACCTCGGTGGGAACTGCCGGCGTGACCCCGTTCGACAACGGCTACCACGGGGTCTGGTACCTGTACGTCTCCTACTCTTTTGACGGCGGCCAGACGTGGTCGACGGTCAACGCGACCCCCAACGACCCGGTCCAGCGAGGCTGCCTTTGGGATGGCGGCGGTAGCAACTCCTGCCGCAACCTGCTCGACTTCATGGACGCCTCCGTGACCAAGACCGGGCGCGTGGTAGTGGGCTACGCGGATGGTTGCATCGGGGCCTGCTCCGGCACTGGCGGAACCGAGGCCGAGTCGACCTCCGCCTACGCCACTATCGCTCGCCAGAGCACGGGCCAGGGTCTCTTCGCGGCCTACGACGTGGCAGCGTCGTCGCCTTCACCGAGCGCATCAGCTTCGCCCTCACCGACTCCCTCAGCGTCCGCAAGCCCGAGCCCTTCTCCCTCGCCCATCGCAAGCCCGTCTGCCTCGCCGTCACCAGCGGCAGTACCCTCGGCGCCGCAGAACCTTGTGGCCGGCACGGCAACCAAGAAGGGGGTAACGCTCACGTGGCAGGCGCCTGCCTCTTCGGGAAGTTCGGCGCTCACCGGGTACGACCTATACCGGGCCACGTCATGCAACGGTAGTGAAACCCTGTACAAGTCTTTGGGCACAGGCACAACCTATACCGACACCGGGACCAGAAGCGGCGTGACCTATTGCTACTACTTGACCGCGGTCAACGCCACCGGCCAGGGTCCTGCTTCCAACCAGGCGAGCGCAACGGCCAGGTAGTTGGAGCGGGAGACGGGATTCGAACCCGCGACCCCCACCTTGGCAAGGTGGTGCTCTACCACTGAGCTACTCCCGCACGGGCGAGGGATTGTAGCAACGGGCGGACGTGTCGAGGTCAGCTTGTAAGGCGGTCCGGGTCCTCCACGATGGCCTTGAAGGTGGCCAGGAATTCACCGACGATGGCGCCGTCCAGGACCCTGTGGTCGGCCGCAGCCCAGGCGGTGAAGACCCGGGCCACGGTTGGCCTCCCCTTCACAGCTATGACTCGTTCCGCGGCCGCGCCGACGGAGAGAATCAGGGCCTGCGGTGGGTTCAGGATCGCGAGGAACTGGTCAACACCGAACATCC
The DNA here is from genome assembly GCA_046262515.1 of Candidatus Dormibacteria bacterium. Taxonomy (GTDB): domain Bacteria; phylum Chloroflexota; class Dormibacteria; order DASZGP01; family DASZGP01; genus JAXDLW01. The sequence goes on from JBHEMP010000158.1 coordinate 8,522, forward strand.
CTAGATTGCTGAGGGTGATCGTTCCTCCGCCGTATTCTTCGGGCCGGAGGCGCCCGGCACGTGCTCGTTCCGCGAGGTCCCGGGTGGCCCCGGCAAGAGTCTTGAGATCCATCCCACCCACGTCGTGGACGGCGGGGGACTGCAATCCCTGTTCGGTGGCCACGGCTATGCCGACATCCACCGTCGCGAAACTGCGGATGCGGCCGTCGACGTACGCGGCATTAACCGAGGGATGGGCGATTGCGGAACTGGCCAGCGCCTTCACCAGGAGGTCGTTGACGCTGACCTTCACCCGGCGCTTAGCCAGCCCCTGGCGCAGCTCCAGGAGGGCATCGGCGCGACAGTCGACGGAGACGTAGAAGTGTGGCGCGCTGCGCTTGGAGTCGCTCATGCGCCGGGCGATGGCCTGGCGCATGCGGCCCGGCTCGACCTCCGTGGCCCCTTCGGGTAGAGGCGTAGCGCCGGGCGCCGGATCGCCCGTCGCTGTCGATTCGTCGGGCCGGTCTGCGGCGGCGGCTTCGACGTCAGCCGCCACGATGCGGCCTCCAGGTCCCGTCCCGTTGACCTTGGCCAGGCTGACACCCGCCCGCTCGGCCATGCGCCGGGCCAGCGGAGAGGCATGGGGGCGTTCACCGGGTGGCTTCGGAGCGGGTAAATTCTCACCCCGGTCGGCCGGTGGGGGCGCTGAACGGGGAGCGGCGCCGGTCGGGGACCCAACCGGGGCCCGCGGGGGCCCAGCCAGAGGGGCGGGTGCTTTGGCCGGGGGCGCCGCCACCGTGGGCCTTTCCGGGATCTCCTCGCCGGGTTCGCCTATGGTGGCAATGGCCTCCCCGACGGGGAGGGTCTGGCCCGGCCCGGCGATGATCTGGAGCAGGGTGCCGGCGTCGAACGCCTCGATCTCGACGGTCGCCTTGTCAGTTTCGATCTCCGCGACGACGTCGCCCCGGTGCACCTTGTCGCCGACCTTTTTCACCCAGCGAACGACCGTGCCCTCGGTCATGTCGTAACCCATCCGAGGCATGAGGATGTCGCGCGCCATCAGGCGCTCACTGAAAGAGAGACTGAACGGCCGCCACGACCTCTTCCTCCGTCGGCACCAGCGCCAGCTCCAGGTTCTTGGCGTACGGAAGGGGAAGGTCCGGCATGGCCACGCGCCTGACGGGGGCGTCGAGGTCGTCAAAACACCGTTCCGACACCAGCGCTGCGATTTCGGCTCCGAGGCCGCCCGTCAGCCAATCCTCCTCCGCCACCACGAGGCGGTGGGTGCGGCCGACGGAGTCGTAGACGGTGTTCATGTCCAGCGGCCGGAGCGTGCGCAGGTCGATCACCTCGCAGGAAATCCCCTTCTCCTCCAGCTGTGCGGCGGCCCGAAGCGAGACCTGCATCATGCGGGAGTAGGTGGCGATCGTGACGTCTGTTCCCTCACGGGCGACGACCGCGACCCCGATCTGCTCGCGGTAATCCTCCGATGGAACCTCACCCCTGACCCCGTACAGAAGAGAGTGTTCGATGAAGATCACGGGATCGTCGTCCTCGATTGCGGCTTTCAGGAGCCCCTTTGCATCGTGCGGAGTCGCCGGCGCGATCACCTTGAGTCCCGGGACCGAGGCGTACCAGTTCTCGAAGGTCTGGGAGTGCGTGGCGCCAAGCTGGCCCCAACCGCTCACCGTCCGCATCACCATCGGCACGCGGATTTTGCCGGCGAACATGTAGTGGAACTTGGCGGCGTGGTTGACCAACTGGTCGATCGCCAGCAGTGAGAAGTTGATCGTCATGATTTCAGCCACCGGGCGCATGCCTCCCATCGCCGCACCGATGGCGGTGCCGATGATCGCGGACTCGGCGATCGGAGCCTCCCGGACCCGCTCCGGCCCGAACTCCTCCTGGAGGCCCTTGGTAACCGAGTAGGCACCGCCGTAGGCGCCAACATCCTCGCCAAGAATGAAAACCCGCGGGTCGCTCTCCATCTTTTCGCGCAGCGCCTGGCGCAGGGCTTCGCGGTAGGTGATCTCAGCCATTGTCAGTCCAACCCGCCACCGGGGCGCCCGGGCTGTGGGAGGGAGCGTGATCGCTTCCGGGGCTCTGCACCCGTGGACGAGGCCGGCATGGAGGGCGTGTGAGCCTCGGCCTCCGGCGTTTCATCCGAACCCTGCGCCTGACCGCGGTCTCCCTGCTGCGCGGTCTCGCCGCCCTCACCCTGGCCCTTGCTCTTGCGTGTTCGGCCGCGGGCCGCGGGTTCGGCCGCCGCGGGCCTTCCCCCGGGACCACCGGCATCCGCGACGTCGAGCGAGATCATGGCGGGCTGGCGCCGCGAGCGTGTCTGGGCGCCCTCGGTAAGGCGTGCAGCCTTGGCCGCGAGGGCCGGCGGCACCAGTCCCTGTGGACCACTGACCGCGCCGCCCCGATCCGGCAGGGGCGTCGCGTACAGGTTCTGGTACAGCTGCTCGATGGAGGGGAAGGGGCTGTTGTCTGCGAACACGACGGCGTCCTGGACCTGTAGCTCGACGCGCCGCTGGATCTCGTGCAGCTCCTTCCGGGCGACCAGCCCACCCTTGACGAGGCGTTCATCCAGGATGCGGATCGGGTCGCGTCGCTGCCAGCGCCGGACTTCCGCCTTCTCGCGGTAGCTCTCGGCGTCCGCCATCGAGTGCCCCCGGAACCGGTAGGTGATGGCTTCGATGATCGAGGGGCCGCCGCCGGAGCGTGCGCGCTCATAAGCCTCGGAGAGGGCGCGGTGCACCGCCACCACGTCCATGCCGTCGATCCGGCGGCCGGTGATGCCGTATGCCTGTGCGCGTTTGAAGATCTCGGGTACTTTGAACTGCTCCTCCGCGCGGGCGCCCATGCCGTAGAGGTTGTTCTCGACCAGGAAGATGACCGGCAGGTTCCAGGTGGCTGCGAAATTCACCCCCTCATGGAACTCGCCGATCGCGGTGGCGCCGTCGCCGAAGACGTCCACCACGACCCTCTTTTCGCCCTGCATGACCGCGGCCAGCGCAAGCCCCGGGGCGATCACGATGTGGCCGCCGACGATGGCGTGCCCGCCCCAGAAGTTGCGCTCGGCGTCTACGAGGTGCATGGAACCTCCCATGCCCCGGGTGACGCCGGTGGAGCGACCGAAGAGTTCGGCCATAACCGCCCCGGGGTCGCTGCCTCGAGCCAGTGCATATCCGTGGTCGCGGTAATGCGTGAGCAGGTGGTCCTGTGGCTGCATAGCCGCGCACGCCCCCACCGCGATGGCCTCCTCGCCGATGTAAAGGTGCAGGAAACCGCCGATCTTGCCCAGCGCGTACATCTCGGCGGCCGCTTCCTCGAAGCGGCGGATTAGGTACATCTGCCGGTACCAGTCCAGCAGCCGCGCCGCCTCGGGAGGGCGACGGCCGGTGGGCTTGCCGTAGGCGAGGAGCTTGACCGACTCCGGGCCGGTGATCTTCGGTTTCCCACGAGCCCGCGCCTGCGCCATGGCGATATCGTAGCCGCGCTTGCGCGCCGGTGAGTCAGGGCACGCTGCGCTCGAGGAAATCCGCGGCACGGTCTTCCGCCGCCGCGAGCTGTCGGCCGAGGAAACTTTTGGCTTTGCGGGTGTTGGTTGACGGCAACTGGTTTGCCCGGCCCACACCCGTGTAGGTGCGGCCCATCGCCGCCGAGATCGCCTCCCCGTCCTCGGCCACGCCCGCGTCGACGGCTTTGCCGAGCGCCAGTCCCGCGCCGATGTGCCCGGCCCACCGAGCGACGTCGCCTGACTGCAGGTCCTGCACGTCGATGGCACGTCCCACCACCTCGCCGGCGGCCGCGAGGCTGTCCTCCGGCTCAAGGACCGTCCACAGCGGCGCCAGTCGGAATAGGTTGATTCCCATCGCGACCAGCTCGTGGCGGGCCTTCCGACCGGCGGACGTCCTGGTGGCGAATGGGGCCCCTCCCTGGACCAGGATGCCGGCAGTGTGCCACAGTGATGCCAGAGAGTCCACCGCGCCCATGATCGCGTGGATGTCGCGGCCAAACGGGTCCACGAGTTGGTCCGAGGCGCGCTCCTGGTCGACGTTCTGCCACGCTTCAGCGCCGGCAACCCGGAGATCGCTGACAAGGTTGCTGAGCGGAACGGAGACGGGTTGCCCACCGGCCGTTTCCAGCCGTCCCACTCGCGTGGCCTCGGTGCAGGCTCGTATCTCCAGCTCTCCCGCCAGGACTCGCAGGCCTGCAACGACGGCCCGTACGTCCGCTTCCCACTGCATCGTGAACCGCGGCGGCATGAGGGGGGTGCGGCAGGTGAGGGCCCACGCGGTTGCGGAACAGGTGCGAGCCAGTTCGCGCATATGCGTCAGGACCGGCTCGACCGTCGTCGCCACCAATTCGACCCGGTCCGCCGGCATCAGGATGGGGCCCCAGGGCAGGTCCGTCCGTCCAGTGCTGCGCGTGCGGCGGCCGCAACGGCCTTCTGGGCGGCTTCAAGGTCGGCTGCCTCGTGGAGGACGCTCGCCTTCAGTGCTTCGATCTGACGCATCCTCAGCTGCAGGGCGGCGCGGGCGCTTCGAACCCAGGCCTGGAGGTCGTCGCCGGCCGGCCCCCGGTAGATCGCGGCCTCAATGCTCGCCGCCAGTTTCGCATCGAGACCGGCCAAAATCGTTGCCTCGAGGACGAGCCGCGCTGCCGCCGTTCGCATCCCGGCCGGGTCGCCCACCGGGAGGTCCCATTCGATCCCCACTGCGGACCCGATTCTGCGCCCGCCGAAAGGACAGCGCGAAGACATTCGGGGGTCCCGCAGGGGGAGGGGGATATATTGGACCCGGGGCCCGACCACCACTGAGCCGCGGGCGCACCTGGAGACACCTTGCAACGACCCAGCACGATCCGAGAACTGCGCGAGGCCGAATACGAAATTCCCGACATCAAGACAGAGATGCGGCGCAACCTTGTCCGTAAGCTTCGCGCCGGGGAGGAGCTCTTCCCCGGTATTGTCGGCTACGAAGAGACGGTCCTACCCAATGTCGAGAACGCAATCCTCGCGGGGCAGGACATCGTCTTCCTGGGTGAACGCGGGCAGGCCAAGTCGCGGCTGATCCGCGCCCTGGTCAACCTCCTCGACGAGTTCGTCCCGGTCATCGAAGGCTGCCAGATCAACGACTCACCGTACGAGCCGGCCTGCCGCGAGTGCCGCGAAAAGGTAGCCGCCGACGGCGACAAGGTGAAGATCGCATGGTGGCATCGCAACGATCGCTACGCCGAGAAGCTGGCCACACCCGACACTTCGATCGCGGACCTGATCGGCGAGGTCGACCCGATCAAGGTTGCCGAGGGCCGCTACCTGTCGGACGAGCTGACCATCCACTACGGACTCGTCCCGCGCACCAACCGCGGCGTCTTCTGCATCAACGAACTGCCGGACCTGGCCGAGCGCATCCAGGTGGGCCTCCTCAACATCATGGAGGAGCGGGACGTTCAGATTCGCGGGTATCGCATCCGGCTTCCCCTGGACGTCTTTGTCGTCGCCAGCGCCAACCCCGAGGACTACACCAACCGCGGGCGCATCATCACCCCGCTCAAGGACCGCTTCGGCGCCCAGGTCCGTACCCACTACCCGCCCACCGTCGCGCACGAGATGGACATCGTGCGCACCGAGGCTCGAGCGTTCCAGGATGCTGACGTCGCGGTCCGAGTTCCTGAATTCATGGAGGAAGTGGTCGCCGAGATCACCCACCTGGCGCGTCGCCATCCCCAGGTCAACCAGGGCAGCGGGGTCTCCGTACGCGTTTCCATCGCGAACCACGAGAACCTCGTCGCCAATGCCATGCGTCGGGCCATACGCAATGGCGAGGGCGAGGCGGTGCCCCGCGTCAGCGATCTCCCGGCCATCGCCGCCAGTACGCTGGGCAAGATCGAGCTCGAGAGCTACGAGGACGCCGATGACGAGGCTCTCCTCGAGAAGCTGAGCCGGAGCGCGGTCTCCAACGTATTTCGGCGCCACCTTGACGCCTCTGATTTCACCGAGCTCGTGGCCCGGTATGACGGTGGTCAGAGCTTCGAGGCATCCGACCGGCTGCCTGCGGACGACTACGTCACCCACTCCGACCAGTTCCCCGAGATCGCGGCGGCGGTGTCACGGCTGAAGCTGAAAGCCAGCCCGGCCATGACGGCCAGCGTCTACGAGTTCGTCCTCGAGGGCCTCCACCTTGGCAAGCGCCTCAACAAGTCCCGTGTCTCCGCGGGCAGCGGCAGCGTCTACGGAGGCTGACCCCGCGCCCGATCAACCTGCAGGCGGGTCGCCGTTCTCGCGGCGCAACCGATATGACGCCTGGGACGGCAGCCAGGAGCCGCTGCCGGTCGACGCCGAGACCATCATGAACCGCATCTCCGAGGATGTCTTCGCCGGGTCCGACTTCGAGTTCGCCATGCGGCGGATCCTCAGCTCCGGGTGGCGCAGCCCTGGGCAGGAGCCCCTGCAGGGGATCGAGGAACTTGTCGAGCAGGTTCGGCGCCGCCGCCTTGACCAGCTCAACAAGTTCAACCTCGAGGGGGTCTTCGACGACATCACGGAGCGCCTCGACCGCATCCTGAGCCAGGAACGCAGGGGCATCCGGGAGCGGCAGGAGGCCACTGAGCCGGGGTCCGCGGCGCGCCGCATCCTCGACAAGGTCGTCCAACCCAAACTGGAGCGCCTTGACTCCCTCTCGCCCGATCCGGGGACGGCCCTGAAGGAACTCCAGGACTACGAGTGGATGGACGCGACGGCCGAGCAGCACTACCGCGAGCTCATGGAGGAGCTGCAGAAGAAGGTCGCCGAGACCTATTTCCAGAACCTGAACGAGGGCATGCGAAACCTCAGCCCGCAGGGGATGAGCGCGATCCGCGAGATGGTTCACGACCTCAACCAGATGCTGCGCGAGAGGGAGGCGGGGCGCGAGCCGGACTTCGACGCGTTCATGAGCAAATGGGGCGACATGTTCGACGAGCCCAGGCCGAAAAACCTCGATGAGCTGGTGGCCCAGATGGCCCAGCAGATGGAACGGATGGAATCCATGCTGCAGTCACTCGCGCCCGAACAGCGAAAGCAACTCCAGGACATGCTCGAGGCGATGATGGGTGACCAGGCCCTGCAGGAAGAGTTGGCAGAACTCTCCCGGCACCTCGGGGCGACGATGCCGCGCCGCCGCCTGGGCAATCGCTACTCCTTCTTCGGCGAGGAATCGCTCCCATTCGGGGCCGCCATGGACGTCATCGGCGACCTCACCCACCTCGATGCGCTGGAGCGCGGGCTGCGGGACACGTACCGGGGCCAGCCTCTAAGCCCAGACCAGCGGCTGGAGATCTCGGAGATGCTTGGGGAGGACTCCGCCCGCGCCGCTGACCGGCTCAACCAGTTGCTCAAGGAGCTCCAGGACCACGGGTATGTCGAGAAAGGGGAGGGCGGCCTCAAGCTCACCGCACAGGGTGTCCGCCGGATCGGTCAAAAGGCGCTCCGCGACCTCTTCGCCAACCTCAAGCGAGACCGCTTCGGCGGCCACGACCTGCAGCGGCTGGGCCCGGGGGTGGAGGC